>CAZKIJ010000013.1:0-12786 GCA_964552895.1 uncultured Candidatus Saccharibacteria bacterium
GTGCAAGAATAACAACACCCGTTACCTCCAATGTGGAGTAAAATTTGAATTAAGTTCAAGGAGGCAAAAATGCCAACAATCAATCCCTATGGGAAAGCTATTACTAAAGTCACGACCGATTTTGAGGGTCGTCCGTTAACACTGGAGGTCAATCGTGTTGGTTTCCGTACCACCGCCAGCGTGCTGGTAACGTACGGCGACACTGTCGTCTTGGGAACCGCCATGGTCGGCAGCCGACCAGTGCAGTTGGATTACTTCCCACTCAGCATCGACTATGAAGAAAAATTTTATGCAGCCGGCCGTATTAGCGGTAGTCGCTTTATTAAGCGCGAGGGCCGCCCGAGCGACGAAGCAATCTTAATCGGCCGTCTGATCGACCGCCCAATCCGTCCGCTCTTTCCAAAGGGCTACCGTCAAGAGGTGCAGGTTGTCTCATCTGTCTTAAGTTTGGACCCTACCTTTCGCCCTGACATCATCGGTATGATTGCCGCCAGTGCCGCCCTGATGCTGACCGGTACGCCATTTGACGGCCCTGTCGCTGGTTTGCGCATTGGCCGCGTTGATGGCAAATTCAAGGCTTTCTTGACGGCTGAAGAGCGCGAAGCCAGTGACCTCGACCTGGTCGTAGCTGGTATCGAAAGTGGTATCACCATGGTTGAGGCCGGCGCCGATGAAGTAGCAGAGGAAGTTGTCGCCGAAGCATTGGCATGGGCCTTTGAACACTACCAACCAGCCATAAAATTGCAAAATGAATTGGCTGCAAAGATTGCCCCTAAAAAACAAGAGTACAGTTTGGTTCTGCCAAACGAAGATATCCAAAAAACCGTTGACGAATGGGTCGAAGGCAAGCTGGGTGAAGATTTGCGCAAGCCATATCCAGAACGCAATGAAATGATTAGCGTGTTACGCCAGGCTTTCCACGACGAATTAACTGACAAAATCGAAGAGTACGCCAGTTTGAAACCGGAATACGATGAAGCCTTTACCTTGGCCATCCACAAAGACGTTCGCAGGGGGATTGTCGAGGATAATCTGCGTCCAGACGGTCGTACATTCGATGAAATCCGTCCACTTTCCAGTGAAGTTGGTATCTTGCCGCGCGCCCACGGCTCATCATTGTTCACTCGTGGTGTCACCCAAGGCTTGAATATCGTCACCTTGGCGCCGCTCAGCTACGCCCAAATGGTCGACACCATGGAGGTTCACGACGGCGAGCGCCGCTACATGCACCACTACAATGCGCCAGGCTATACCGTTGGTGAAGTCTCACGTCTCGGCTCCCCAGGTCGCCGTGAAATCGGCCATGGTTACCTCGCCGAGCGCGCCGTCTTGCCAGTTTTGCCAGCCGAAGAAGATTTTCCATATGCTATCCGTAGCGTCACCGAAATCATGAGCCAAAACGGCTCAACCTCAATGGCTGCGACCTGTTCAAGTATCTTGGCATTGATGGACGCCGGTGTGCCAATTAAAGCGCCAGTCAGCGGTATCGCCATGGGTCTGATGATGGACGGCGACACGCCATATATCTTGTCAGACATTGCTGACGCCGAAGATTTCGCCGGTGACATGGACTTCAAATCAGCCGGTACCACCAACGGTATCACCGCCCTGCAGATGGACATGAAAGTTCACGGCTTGCCGGTCACTATCTTGAAAGACGCTTTGCTGACCGCCAAAAAAGGCCGCGCTCACATCCTTGCGCATATGCTTGAGACAATCACCGAACCGCGCAAAGCCCTCAGTCCGTTCGCGCCACGCATCGAAAAAATCAAAATCAACCCCGACAAGATCGGCGCTGTCATTGGCAAGGGCGGCGACACCATCAACAAAATTACCAAAGAAACTGGGGCTGAAATCGACATCAAAGAAGACGGCTTGATCACTGTTGCGGCCAGCGACACTGCCAGCATTGAAAAAGCCCTGGAATGGATCAAGAGCCTGACGGTCGAACCAGAAGTCGGTACAGTCTATGAAGGGAAAGTTGTTAGCATCAAAGACTTTGGTGCCTTTGTGAACATCATGCCCGGTATCGACGGTATGGTTCATATTTCACAACTCAGCAACGAACGCGTCGAAAAAGTCACCGACGTGCTAAAGGAAGGCCAAATCGTCAAGGTCAAATTAACCGCTATCGATGAGAAGGGCCGACTTAGTTTAACGATGAAAGACGTACAATAACCATTGATCATCACCGCTACCATCACCGAAAAATCCTTTGGCGATAAGAGCCTTCTTAGGGACACATCATTTTTCGTCGAAGACGGTGAAAAAGTCGGCTTAATCGGCCGCAATGGTGAAGGAAAAACGACTCTATTCCGCCTATTAACAGGCGAAGATAAGGATTTTCAGGGGGACATCAGTCTGGGTCGTGGCGTCCATATGATCGCCACTCGTCAGGAACACCACGGTCACGAAAACGAAAAAATTCTCGATTACATTCTGCACGATCTGCCGCAGTACAGCCAGCTTAAACACATTCTCGAAACCTACCCGGAAACGATGGGTGAGAATATGCGACTGATTAATGAATATTCCGAAGCCCTCGAACAATTCGACAGTCTTGGGTATTACACAATTGAGAACGATGTCGAGAAAACACTAGCGGCATTTCAAATGGAAGATCGGCTTCATGATACGATCGGCGAGTTGAGCGGGGGACAAAAACGCCTGGTTGAAGTTGCCAAAGTTATGGTGAGCAACGCCCAGTTAGCGCTCATTGACGAACCAACCAACCACATGGACTACGTCGCTAAAGATAAATTCTTGCAGTGGATGACCAATGCTAAGGAAGCAATGCTGGTGATCAGTCACGACCGCGACGTTCTCGAAAAAGTCGATCGCATCCTGGAAATTAAGGATCAAAAGATCCTTAGTTATAAGGGTAATTACGCTGCCTATTTGCGTCAAAATTCGACTTCGACAAGTAGCCAAATGAATGAGTATGAACTTGCCCAACGCCGGATAATTAACTTAAAAGCTAAGGTGATTGAGTACCAACGTTTGAAAGAAAAGTCCCGCCATCAGCCGACCATTCAACGTTTTAAACGTCTCGAAAATCAATCACGCCAGGAATTGGCCGAACTTGAACAGCGTGACAAACCAACTTTTTGGGTCGATCGGGAATCAGTCCAAGATATGGGGCTCAAAACCGGTGAACAATATCAAAAATATAAGGCAAAAAATATTCGTCTGCACAACGTGACCGGTGATGAAGGCCACAGCCGCTTACTGGTGACGGTTCAAAGTCTTTCGTTAGGCTACACGCAGCCTCTCTTCAAAAATATCTCGTTTCAAATTCGCGAAGGTGAAGTGGTTGAAATTCGTGGCCGCAACGGCGCCGGAAAAACTACTCTTATCAAAACATTGCTGGCGACGATTGCCAGACAGCCATTACGTGCTACTGTCTACGATGGATATATCGAACCCGACGCGAAAATTCGAGTGGGGGTCTATGAACAAGAAACTGGAAGCGATCTCATGCAAAAAACGCTATCAGAAGCAATTGAACACATTTATATTTCACGTAACCTGCCCATCACCACAACTAAAATTGGCCAACTGCTTAACGATTATCTTTTCACTATGGGCGACGCCAGCGTCCCAGTTGAACGGCTCAGTGGAGGCCAAAAAGCTCGACTACAATTGATTGACATGTTAGCGGACAGTCCATCGTTGTTAGTACTCGATGAACCGACAAACCACTTAGATTTGCCAAGTATCGAAGAGCTGGAGCAAGCATTATCACACTACAGCGGCGCCATCTTATACATCTCGCACGATAGCCATTTTCGTCAACACTTGGGTGGTGACGTGATTACCATATAATAGGAGCATGGATAAACAGGCTTCACTTGCCGCAATGGCAAAAGAAATAAAAAACAAGAACATCTGTCCCGAGCTGGCCGCGCAGGCAACCAACTTGGTGATGGGGGACGGTAATCTAGACGCCGACATCGTTTTTATTGGTGAAGCACCAGGTAAAAATGAAGACTTGCAGGGGCTGCCCTTTGTGGGTGCCGCTGGAAAATTTTTAAACGAAATGCTTGGCACCATCAATTTAGAGCGCCAGGACGTTTACATTACCAACATTGTTAAATACCGCCCGCCGAACAATCGTGACCCGCTGCCTGAGGAAAAAGCGGCGTTTTGGCCCTACCTCGTTAAGCAACTATACATTTTGAACCCAAAGATTATCATCACGCTTGGCCGCCACAGCATGGAATATTTCCTCCCCGGCATGAAAATCAGCGATATACACGGCCAGCCAAAACGGGTCAAATTTGGCGATCGCAATGTCGTGATTTTGCCGTTATTTCACCCAGCCGCCGCACTATATAACGGGGGACTGCGCCAGACGTTGTTAGATGATTTTCAAAAGGTTCCAGCGATCATAAAGCAGCTTTAGGATTGCAAAATCCTCTCTATTTTGCTATACTAAGACTACTTAAACAGGGGAGCTCGACAGACACGACGTCAGTCAATGCCGTACAGCTCACCGCCGCTTAATTCATTTTTGCATCATAAAATCATTCATAAAAAAGGAGAATAAAAAATTTTATGGGATCACGAAGATTAGCCACCCCACAGGGTGACGATACCTCAAAACAACCAAATTTCCGCCAAGGAAATAACCAAAACCGCGGCCAACAGCGACCAAAATCGGACAATCCGATCATCGCTAACACCCAAACTCGTAAGGGTGAAGTGTTTCGCGCTCAGCGCCGCATGAGCGAGGGCGTCAATGCCCGCGCCAGCCAGCACATCATCAATGTGCCGGTCAATAAATCAATTTACAATGGGTATGACGGCCAACAATTCAGTTTGGCCGAACAAAAGAAGCGTCCACGTACCCAGGGCCCTGTCTTAAGAGTTATGCCTATCGGTGGCGTCGGCGAAGCCGGCATCGGTAAGAATATGATGGCCATCGAATATGGCGACGATATGGTCGTCATTGATATGGGCTTCATTTTTCCTGGCCCAGATTACCCGGGAATCAACTATATTGTGCCCGATGTCAGTTACATCGAAGAAAACAAGCATAAATTGCGCGGCATCGTCATTACCCACGGACACCTGGACCACATTGGAGCATTTCGCCATTTGATCGATAAAATTCCGGCGCCTGTTTTTGGTAGTAAATTTACCCTCGCCATGGTGCAGCGTACGATGGAAGAGGCCACTACCGATTTCCAACCCGAATATAACGTTCTGGATCCAGAAGCGCATGAACGCGTCCAACTTGGTGATGCTTTCAGTATTGAACTAGTTCGTGTCAACCACTCGATTCCCGACGCGACCGCGGTGGTTATTCGCACACCGGTCGGTGTCTTAGTTGATACCGGTGACTGGCGCTTCGAGGAAAACCCAGTCGATGGCCGCAAGTTCGACCTCGAACGTTTAACCGAGATCGCCACCAAAGAAGGCATTCTCATGCTCATGAACGAATCGACCAACTGTGAGTCAGATGGTAGCCACACCCACGGTGAGTTCGACATTCAACACAGTATTGGTCAGGTCATGGATAAGTATCCAAACAGCCGCTTGGTGATCAGCAGCTTTAGCAGCCAAATTCACCGAATGCAAGTTATTTTGGAAGAAGCCAAAGCTCACGACCGCAAAGTTGCTTTCGCTGGCTATAGCATGATCCAGAACCTTGAGGTTGCCCTTCGTACCGGTACGATCAAAGTACCAAAGGACGTTGTTGTCAAAATGGAAGACATCGTCAAATTACCCGACAGCAAAGTCACCATCGTGTGTACTGGCTCGCAGGGTGAGTTTAGTGCCGTTTTGAACCGTATGGCCAGTGGTGCGCATAAATTTATCAAGGTTAAAAACTCGGATGTTATCGTCTTTAGTTCAAACCCGATCCCTGGAAACGAAAAGTATGTCGTTCGTACCGTCGATGGCCTGATGCGCGAGGGAAGTGACGTCATTCAAAATGGAAAGACACACTTAACTGGTATCGGTCCACTTCACTTGAGCGGTCATGGCTACTACGACGATCACGTCAAGTTGATCAATGCGTTGCACCCAACCTACTACATGCCTATCCACGGTGAGTTTCACATGTTGGTACACAACGCCGTCTTAGCTGAAAAAGAAGCGGGCATACCACGGCAAAACATCTTTGTCTGCGACAATGGTGACGTTATCGAATTAACCAAAGATAGCGGTCGCAAAAATGGCCGTATCCCAGTCGGCGGTATCATGTACGATGATAGTGGCACGATCGTATCAGAGGTCGTCCTGAAGGATCGCATCCATATGGCCAGCGAAGGAATGTTCGTCGTTGTCCTGACGATCGCCCGTGGGAGTGGTCGCCTGATGACCAGCCCGGACATCATTTCACGCGGTTTCATTTACCTACGTGACAGCGAAGAATTGATGGGCACGATTCGCCAGTACATCAAACAAAAAGTCGCCCGCAGTTTTAACGGCCGCCATGTTGATTTGGATATCGTGAAGAAGGAAATTAAAGACGATATTACTCACATTCTCTATGACCAAACCCGCCGTACCCCTATTGTCATACCGGTGATCAATGAAATTGGTGGTGGCAACAATCAAAATCGCCCACAGGCAAGTGACGCCCAAGTCAAGGCACCAGGTGCCCAGAAACCATTCCGTCGTCCGCCTGCTAAAACCTTCCCGCCAAAGCAAGTCCCAGACACTGAAGTCACCGATCCGCGCGTTCGCACGGAAAACCGCGCCTACTAAAGCATAAGCACTCTTGCAAAATGTAGTAAATTTTGCTATAATATCTCTCAGTAAAGCGCATATAATAAAGAACAGTTATGGCCAAAAGAAAAAAACGAAAATCAAGTAAGAAAATCGACCACTCGGCACCGAAGCATACGCTGCCGACTGGTTTTTGGTCGCAGGTCGGCGCTATCTTTTTGATCGCGTTGTCGTTACTCCTGATTGTCGGCTGGTTCGGCGCTGGGGGACCAATCCTTGATTGGTTTAACGGCGTGACGATGCAAACCATTGGCTACGCCGTGTACGTCGTGCCAATCGTCTTTGTCTATGTGGCGGTAGAAGTCTTCCGCGCCGAAGACAACCGCCTGCCTTGGATTATGCGCTTCGCGACCGTTCTAGAGCTGGTGTGGTTTTCTGGCTTGTTTGGCCTGCTACGGACGAATGGCAAAACCACCGGTGGGTTCGTCGGGGATCTCACGAACAGCGGTGTATTGGCCCTTGTAAATACAGGGGTTGCCGCTTTCATCTACATCTTATTGATTCTCATCACAGCCCTTTTCATTGTCCGTGTCTCGCCAATTACCATTATTAAAAAACTATGGAGTTTGTCGCGCCGCGATAGCGAAGAGCAGGACGCCAACGTCAAAGTTATGCGTAATGCTGCCCTCATGGACGCACCAAGTAAAAAGACAATCGGCGACTTCAAATTAAATGCTGGTGTCCCAACCCTCGATGCCGAAGACAAGAAATTATCCGGCCGTTCAAGTTTCCGTAATGCCACGCCACGTGATGTCGCCGCTGAAGACAAGAGCGCTTTGGTGACGGTAAGCGATCCGAATTGGAAAGCGCCGAGCATTGAATTACTAGAGAAAAAACAATCGCCGGCTGATGCTGGTGATGTGCAGCAGAATGCTCGTATTATTAAAGACACCCTGAGCGAATTCAACATCGACGTCGAAATGGAAGCCGCCAACATCGGCCCAAAAGTAACGCAGTATACGTTAAAGCCACCATCCGGTGTCAAACTGGGCCGTATTACCGCGCTGGAAACCAATATCGCCCTCAACCTTGCCGCTCAATCACTACGTATTGAAGCCCCAATTCCGGGCCAAAAAGCTGTCGGTATTGAAGTACCAAACCGCAAAGCCGCCGATGTTCGTTTGCACTCCATCTTGACGAGCAATCAGTGGACAGGTGATTCCGAACCACTCGCTTTTGCCATTGGTAAAGATATTTCTGGTGACGCCGTTGTTGGCGAGCTCAATAAAATGCCACACCTTTTGATTGCCGGTCAAACTGGTTCAGGTAAGTCGGTGATGATTAACACCTTGCTGACAAGCCTTTTGTATCGCAACAGCCCAAGTACCATGAAATTGATTTTGGTTGACCCTAAACAAGTCGAAATGGCACCATACGAAGACATTCCACACCTATTAACCCCAGTTATTACTGAGCCAGACAAAACAATTAGTGCGTTGAAATGGGCCGTTAACGAGATGGAGCGCCGCTATAAATTATTAGCTGAACATAAAGTTCGTGATATCCAGTCTTATAACACGATGATCCGCAATAGTGCCAAAAAGATTACCGTCGAAGATGCCAATGGCAACCAGCAACAACACGAAAACGGTGAAATGCCGTACATCGTCATCGTTATCGACGAGCTGGCCGATCTGATGATGGTTGCTGCTCGCGACGTCGAAGCTCTCATCGTCCGCCTGGCTCAAAAAGCCCGTGCCGTCGGTGTGCACTTGGTACTCGCTACCCAGCGCCCATCGGTCGACGTTATTACTGGTCTGATCAAAGCTAACGTGCCGGCCCGTATTGCCTTTACTGTTGCCTCACAAATTGACTCCCGTACGATTCTCGATCAAATTGGCGCCGAGAAATTACTTGGTCAAGGTGACATGCTACTCCTGACGCCATCGATGAGTAAGCCGAAGCGTATCCAAGGTGCTTGGGTAACCGATGGGGAAGTTCTCAAAATTAATGATTACCTTCGAATGCAATCACCACCTCAATACAACGATGAAGTGGTCAGCATGCCAGTCGTCCTTAATGGTAAAGGTGGCATCGTGCCTGACTTTGATGCCAACGGTGACGGCCACGACGACATGTTCAAAGACGCTGTCCGCTGCGTTGTCGATAGCGGTAAAGCCAGCGCCAGTCTTTTGCAGCGCCGCTTACGTGTCGGCTATGCCCGCGCTGCCCGGCTGATGGAAGAGATGGAAGAGCAGGGTATTATTGGACCAGCTGATGGTGCCCGTCCGCGCGACGTTTTGGTGTCGAGCGTGGATGATGTCTTTGGATCATCTCAAACCGCTGATGATAGCACCAAAGACGAAGATCTAGGTTAAGTCACTTACGCTTGCAATCCCTTTGGGACATCGTAATAATTGTTACCATGACAGAGATTCTGAGTGCTGCGAGCATGCGTGTCGTCGACCTAAAAAGAGACACGACCGTGACTGATCGTGACCGTATGCATGGCCATCAGTTCGTGGAACTTTTACGACGCCAGCAGGCGAACCACGCCACGCTGCGGCAATTTGGTATCGTCCAGTCTAATGATAACGATTCGATGCAGTATCGTTTTGAAGAGAGCAGTCTGCTTATTGAACCGCAATTTCCTGTTGTGCGTACGCTTGAAGCGGTACGCCATCGTTCACTTACCTCGACATTCATGATCAAACGCGCAAAAATTCAGCGACCCTTTCTTGTTGAGTCACTATCAGTAAACCCCGTTGACTTACAGGGAAACCACTTAGCAGTTATTGGCTATAGTCCCGTTGTTGATATCAGCTATCGGTATGGCTTGGCCGACCAGTATCAACGGTATAAGTACGGCGTTGACCTTGGGCAACATGTTGTGGCGATTGTGAGAAATAAGCTCGACATTCTGTAGGGCTTTAAGCTATAATTAAGATATCACTTGCAAAACAGTGGTAAATACGCTACAATAACACCGTTATAAACTCAGCTTGTGCGAGACCACAAGCATCCAGAATGAGTATTCTGGGTTCCAAAGGAGGAACGTATGAAGAATTACGAACTAACCGTTCTGATTCACCCTGATTTAGAGGTGGATATAGACGCACCACTGAACAAAGTTCGTGACATTATCACAAATGCCGGTGGCACCATTGTCAAAGAGGACAACTGGGGCAAAAAGCGTCTGATGTATACTATCAAAAAGCAAGATTTTGCCATCTACGCGTATATAGACATTCAGTTACCAGCTGACGCGCCGCTCAAGATCAGCAACACCTTGAACATTACCGATGAGATTCTACGTTACTTATTGGTAAAGCAAGACGAGAAAGCACTTAAGGCGTTAGCTGAACAAAGTGAAAAAAGCGAAAAAGCCGAAGAGACCAAAGAAGAATTATAAGACGGAGGAATAGGGATTATGGCACGAAGTATCAACCAAGTTATTCTGATGGGTCGTTTGACACGTGACCCTGAGCAACGGACGACTACCACGGGTAAAACAATCGCAAGCTTTAGTATTGCCGTTGACCGTGGCGGCCAAGACGACGCAGCGGACTTCTTTAACGTCACCGCTTGGGAAAAATTGGGTGATCTTGTGATGCAGTACCTTTCAAAAGGCCGTCGCGTTCTGGTACAGGGCCGTCTGCGCCAAGATACATGGGACGATAAGGAAACCGGCAAAAAACAGTCGCGCATCGAAGTGACTGCCACTGACGTGACATTCCTTGATGGGCCTGCCGGCGAAAACGGCGGTACGGGCAGTTCATCGGCTCCTCGCGGCAGCGGTTCAAACGCTTCCAAATCAAACGATGTCGTTATTGAAGACATCGATGATAAACCAATTGACCTCTCAGAAATCCCATTCTAACCACCCCCTAATTACTAACTAACCAAGGACCACTTACTATGAAACGATCGAAAAAAGATACCCCCGCTTACTTTGACTACAAAGATGTTAAAACGCTCCAACGCTTTATCAACATTTATGGCCAAATCGAGCCTATCGGTAAAACCGGCCTGAGCGCCAAGCAACAACGCCAATTGGCTGTTGCCATCAAGCGCGCCCGTCACTTGGCACTGTTACCATTCGTCGCCCAAGGATAAGTCTTTAGGAGAAGAAGATCATGGCGCAGTATCAGCCAACAGACTTGAAAAAAGGCGTTGTCATCCAAATTGATGGCAAGCCTTTTAAGGTGATTGACTACAGCCAAAAAGTCATGGGCCGCGGCGGGTCCATCGTCAACGTTAAGATTAAAAACTTGATTGACGGTTCTGTCTTACCAAAAACGTTTAAGGGTCAAGACAAAATTGAACCGGCTGACGTGAGTAACCAAACGGTGCAGTACCTCTATAATGACGGTGCGACCTACTTTTTCATGGACCCTACTAGTTTTGAGCAATTTGAATTGTCGACCGATCTCATTGATGACGCCAAAGGATACTTGAAAGAGGGCAACGAGCTTAATCTACAAGTATTTGATGGTCGCATTATCAATGTTGATCTGCCCAAGAATGTCTTTCTCGAAGTAACCTATACCGAAGACGTCGTCAAAGGTGATACCACTAGTAGTGTTCTCAAAGACGCAACGCTTGAGACGGGCATTACGATGAAAGTACCAGCCTTTATTAAAGTTGGTGACATTGTCTCGGTGGATACCGAGAGCGGCGCGTACCGCGAACGCAAGAAAGACTAAAATGTCAGAAGTACTTCAGGGCGTTGTCGCAATTGATCTTGAGAGAACGCCATTAGCGTGGGGAAAACGAGATCTCCCAAGCCATGTCCTCATTGCTCCTCAATTTGCAATGCCGGAAGAAAATGTTGATGAGTTTGTCACCAAACTTCACCATGTCTATGAAGAACATCCTCCTTTTAAGGCGACCATTGAAAAAGAAAATGGCTTTGCACAAGTACGAAAATTAGCAGCACCTGCCCTTATGAGTCTGCATATTGATACAATTTTGACGCTTCGTCCCTTTATACAGGGGAAGCTTGATGTCTATAAAATTGGTGACTGGCACGAGTTTATAATTAAAATAGGGCAGGACCGTATAATAACTCGAAATAATGTCATAGTGGAAGACCTCGTCGTTGCGCTTCGTACGCCACGAATAAAGGGTGGACCTGTTTGGCAACCAAAGCGCGTCGTTCGTTTGCTAGGAGCTTCCAATGACAAAAACGCGACTTGACGGTGAAATTGTTCGTCGTGGCCTCGTCCCAACGCGCTCACAAGCCGAGAGTTGGATTAAACTCGGTAAAGTCACGGTCGAGGGTAAAGTTATCGACAAACCTGGTTTTTTTGTGCGTGACGATGCCACTATTGAACTAAAAGCCGAAGAACAATACGTCAGTCGGGCCGGTCTTAAATTAGCCAGCGTTGCGACGCTGCTCAACCTTGATTTTAACGATAAAATTATCCTTGATGTTGGCAGTAGTACCGGTGGTTTTACCGACTACGTACTCCGTCATGGGGCCCGTAAGGTCTATGCTGTTGACGTTGGTACCGACCAGTTACACTCTAGCCTACACGGCCATGAGAAAATTGAACTTCACGAAAAAACTGACATTCGTGATTTTTATAGTGATGAAAAACCAGATGTTGTCGTCATCGACGTGTCGTTCATTAGTCTGCGCGAGATTCTCCCGCATATCGCGCGTGAACTTATGAAAAACAGCACGCAGATCGTGGCGATGGTGAAACCACAGTTCGAAGCTGGCCGCCATCAAACGACGCGTGGAGTGATTAAAAACGATAGCGTTCGTCGCCAGATCTTGCAAGATTTTGAGCAATGGGCAAAAGGACCCTTTGTGATTGTTGATAAACGCGATAGCGACGTGACTGGCGCGAAAGGAAACAAGGAGCGGTTTTATTTACTGACGTTAAACCGGAACTCCACTACGTCACCTGGTCGCATAACGTAATCGCGGCCTTCAGTGCGAAGTTTACCAGCGCTCCGTGCCGCTTGCTCAGAACCGGCAGCAATTAAATCGTCGTAATCAACGATGGCGGCGGCGATGAAGCCTTTCTCGAAGTCACCGTGAATGACGCCGGCGGCTTGTGGGGCGGTCCAACCCTGGTGAATGGTCCAGGCGCGAAC
>CAZKIJ010000013.1:12886-16733 GCA_964552895.1 uncultured Candidatus Saccharibacteria bacterium
ATGAGTTCGGTGTTGATGACATCAATATCGGCGTGTGGATCGACGCGATTCTCGACGTGAATGACATCATCATTCACAAAAGCCCGCACCACATGGACAATGGCGTCACACTCACGGATATTCGCTAAGAATTTATTACCGAGCCCTTCGCCCTTGCTGGCACCTGCGACCAGACCAGCAATATCGACAAATGTGACCGTCGCCGGAATGACTTTTTCGGCTGCATACATTTTTTGTAATACAGCGAGTCGACCATCAGGCACGGGGACGATACCAGTATTTGGCTCAATCGTTGCGAATGGATAGTTAGCCGCCAAGATGCTGTTATTGGTAAGCGCATTAAAAAGCGTCGATTTCCCGACGTTTGGTAGTCCGACAATAGCGATAGAGAGACTCATTGTTCTCATTTTACCATAACAGGGGTAACATCTAGAGATGGTCTTGCGGTGATACATGAAAAAGCTTATGATTGCTACAGATATGCGGTTCGTTCGTCCTCGACATAACTGGAAGCAACTGTCGGCATGTGTCGGCGTTTTTGCATTGATTATTACTGGCTTGATTGTTTTTTTGCCGCAGGCATATGGTTCGGATGGCGGTGGCGGACAGGGCGGTACAGGGTCGGGGAGTGGCTGTAATCAAACAAGTTCGTGTACTAATTATGGTGTTGATTGGTTACGTTTCGCATCGAGTTCAAACGCCAATCCATCCGGCTTCCAGTCATTTGTTAAAAATGCTAATGGCACGCGAACCCAATGGGCTGATGTCGCGACGACGTGTCGTAATACTGGTAATGACAGCGTATGGGTGTACGTTGCTTATTACAAGAATAATTTGAACAAATTCCAGGGCTTGAATTACGTCACGAGCGGAAGGTTAAAAAATAATCAATATTATTTGAATAGGCAAATCTCACAAAATGGTGCCTATACGAATTATCTGCAAGCAAATTTTCGCGATCCGTCATGGATATGGGGTCAAAATGTTGCCTGGTTTTGCTGGAACTCTAACCCGCCATGGACCATTTCTGTCTCATCATCTGCCGATCGTGCCATTGCGGAAATAGGAGATACGATTACCTGGACAAGCCGGGTAACAAACAACGGTGCTGGCACGACCAATACCAATATTACATGGCGGTATCAAAACCGTGGTGATTGGCCAAATACACCTGGTACTAACTGGACATTTGGCTCAGGGCAAGGTGCGGGTGCGAGTAATACGAATTATTCAACCTACACGGTGCAAGCGTCGGACTTTGGTAAAAAGCTCTGTCGGGCGACAAGTGCTAACCCGTCTGATAATAAAGGTGCCGGGTGGGTAGAATCTGCTGCCGCCTGTGTGTCTATTGCGAAAAAACCAAAAGTGCAAGTGTGGGGTGGTGACTTACAGGCAGGAGCAACGTTAAAAGGTCAATCAGCGACAATAGGGAACATCAGTACGTCGGTAAGCCAAAAAGCGAGCGGCGTGGCCTATGGGTCATGGGATGAGTATGCGGTGCGGGCAAATGGCACGGTCAAAGGGATTGGCGCTGGTGCGGCCTTTAACTTTAAGAACGGTCTTGTCGGCTATACGAGCTGTAATGTAAGCCAACTGGTACTGACGAATGCCGGGGCAGGGACATGTAATGGGAGCACGGCGCTCGGCCAGTATGCTTCGTCGCAGAATATTCCCGATGTGGCGGCGGTCTTCCCGATAAGCAATTCAACGCCAATCTTTAAGAACTTGGGTGACGCAACGCAACGACGGGTTGAAACAGCTAGCGGTACGGTGAATGTGGGCGGAGCGACCATAAACAGGGGTGATTGGGTTGTTCTCAACGCACCGACGGCAATAGTAACGATTACGGGTGATATAAATTACACCTCTTCAACCTTGTCATCAGTCTATGACATTCCACAAGTTATTATTATTGCCAATTGTATTAACATAGCCGGAAATGTTCAGAATATTGACGCATGGCTGATTGCCGTCGGACAAACTGGTACAAATACTAGCTGTGATGGCATTGCAAGCGGTGGCGTGATAAATACTTGTAGTGATGTTGCGCCGGGCGGTAATTTATCAGCAGCACAGTGTTCGAATACTTTACGCGTTAATGGGCCGGTGATGACACGTCACCTCTATATGCAGCGGACGTCTGGTTCGGATACTGATGCGACCGCAGGGAGTCCAGCAGAAGTCTTTAATTTACGTCCGGACGCCTATTTATGGCTGGCGCAACGTTCGATCACGGCCGGATATGTACAGGCTGCATACACGACGGAGCTTCCTCCACGTTTTTAAGATAGAAAATACCTTGCTTTTACCGCTTACGCTTCTGTATAATAGGGGACAATATGGCATTGCTAAAGGGTGTGGGCGACTTCTTCGCACTGGATATCGGAACCAACGCAGTTCGCGTCGTGCAACTTGCGCCTGCTGGTGATGGCTGGAATTTGCAACATTTTGGCTATGCGCCGCTTGATGAGAAAACCGCCGCAGCGGCTGGTCCAGAGAACCTTCGTCGTTTGGGCGACGTCATTATGACCGCTATCGGCCAAAGTGGCATTAAAGAGAAAAATGTTGTTATTGGGTTGCCATCTAATAAAACCTTTACCACTGTGATTGAGATCCCGGCCATGCCTGAAGCTGAGCTAAAGAGCACCCTCAAATACCAAGTCGATCAATACATTCCGATGGCCGCCAACGAGGCTAAAGTGGACTGGGCATTACTCGGCACCTCTTTGCATGATCAAAAGCAACTTGAAGTCTTGATTGCCAGCACTGCCAATGCCTATGCCGAGGAGCGCCTGGAATTTGTCGAGAGTCTTGGGTTGAATGTGATTGCTGCTGAACCAGATCCACTGGCGATGATACGATCGTTACTGCCAGCCGGTATTACCGATGCCCGCCTAATTATTGATATGGGTGAACAATCGACTGATTTGGCCATAACCTTCGGTGAGAGTCCACGCTTAGTGCGTACCATTCCAACTGGGGTTAAATCACTCATTAAAGCCGCTGTCCAAAACCTTAATGTCCAGGAAGACCAAGCGCGCCAGTTTATTTTGAAATTCGGCCTGGCACCAGACCGTTTAGAAGGCCAAGTCTATCGCGCTATTGAATCAACGCTCGAAACCTTCGCGACCGAACTAACCAAATCAGTAAAGTTCTTTCAAACCCGCTACCCTAACACCCCAGTGGGGGGCATTATGCTGTCTGGTTTTGCTGCCGTCGTGCCGCAGTTTGGTGATTATGTATCGGCCAAAACGAGTATTAAAGCCCAACTCGCCAACCCATGGCAGGCCGTGCATGTATCACAAACCGACCAACAGCAGTTATTACCAATTGCCTCGGAATTCGCGACCGCACTAGGCCTAGCTGAACGGAGGAACAAACGATGATTGAAATTAATCTCGTTCCTGACGTTAAACAGGAGTTGCTTAAAGCACAGCGTGCACGTACCGCAGTCATAACGGTAGCTATTTTCACGAGTCTGATTGCTGCTGGTGTCGTCACATTGTTAGCCATTTGGGTGTTCGCCGTTCAAACCGTTCGTCAATCTGTAGCAGACGGCGAGATCAAAAAAGACTACAAGCAACTTCAGAGTAACGCCGATTTATCGAAAGTGCTCACCATTCAAAATCAACTGACCAAAATTGCCGATTTAAATAAGGCGAAGCGTATCGATTCACGAATTTTTGATATGGTAGCGGCAGTTGTGCCGGCAGCACCGAATAATATAACGATCTCTGATTTGAATGTTGATAACACGACGAATACCGTGACCATTCAAGCCCAAGCCGCCGGCCTGTACCAAGCGCTCGACGTCTTTAAAAAGACGGTGAACGGCACGCAATATACC
>CAZKIJ010000014.1:0-10521 GCA_964552895.1 uncultured Candidatus Saccharibacteria bacterium
TAACCATTCCCCAGCCAACATGGTTGTAGTGAGCGTTATATTGGCGCACGATAAGTTTATTACCGTTCACGGCATCTACCCAAGCAACGTGACCAAATTGAGTACCTGCTTGTCGAGTGCTCATGACTGCTAACGAACCAGGTGTTGGCGTACTGTCTACAGTGTATCCAATAGAACGGGCACGGTCTGGGAAATTGATGGCATCACCCCAGTTCATAGGATATGAACCAGTTTCTTTGGCCATACGCCACGCAACGTAGCTTGCACACTGTCGACAACCATAGCCATAGCCGTCGAGTCCACTGCCGCCGACACCACCGGTTGAATAGAAACCAACCATTGGACAGTTACCAGGATTCCATGGGTAGCCACCAGCCACACCACTCTTCAAGATTTTCGCTCCACCAGTAGAACCGATGGTTGCGGTCATTGTCGCAAGTTGTTGAGCGGCAAGCGTATCCTGTTGGGCTTTATATTTTGCGATTTGTGATTGGTAGGCTGCTTCTTGTCCTTGTGTTGAATCTAATAATTGTTGTTGGGCAATTCGTTTGTTGTCTAATTCAGATTGAGTCGCTTTTTGATTCTCTATTTGTAGCTTGGCATCAGCTTGCTCTTTTTCAAGCTGTGCTTCCAGAGTCTTAATCGTCTTAATTTGAGCGGTCAGCGTATCGCTCACAGAGGCTTGATAACTTTGTTTGTCCATGTAATCGGAAATATTCTTGCTACTCGCAAGCATTTCTACCGGCGAGGTGCTTCCCTCAACATACATGGTTGAGATCGTGTCACCAAGGGCATCCTTAGTGTCAGAAATCTTCTGTTTTGTATCTATAATTTGGGCACTTAATTGGTCGTATTTGGCTTGGGCGATATTGATTTGAGCCTGCAATGTGGTAATTTGGGCGTTAAATGATGCAACCGCAGTGGCATAGGTATTTTCTTGACCCTTTAAACTACCAACTTGAGCGTTCGCGGCATCGATTTGTGCCTGAAGTGCAGCGATTTGATCATCATATTTATCCGCTGCCGCTTTTTTTGGAAATTGAACCGGTATTGCGACAATCATAATGAGAACTGACGCAAAAATAAGTACCCTTCCCAAACGAGTGGAAAGTGACATTTTTTGTTTACTGAGCTTTGTGGTGGTGCGTTGCTTCATATATATTCTAGATTAGCATAAGCATCATGTGTCGTCAAGGTTACAGCTTCAGGTGACGACGCGTGGCAAGGAGCGATGAGACAATGCCGATAAGGGCACCGATAAAGATCATGGCGAGCAAGACAATACCAAGATACAGTGTCATGAAATCAAGTGTCGGTTGAATATTAACCTGAGCATTACGGAGCGCCGGCGCAATGGCATAAAGCACTGTAATACCTAGGCTCGTAGCGACAATTGCCGCGAAGAAGCCATAGACAATCGCCTCGACAACAAACGGACCTCGGATAAAGGCTTTTTCTGCACCGATTAGCTTCATCATGTTAATTTCTTCACGGCGGTTGAAAATGGCCATACGAATCGTATTAAAAATAATTAACGTCGACATAATAATGAAGACTAAGCTAGCGACAATACCAAGTGTTTGGGCAAAATTAACAACGCGACCTATCTTTTCAATAATTTGTTTTTTGCTACCCGCAAATGATGGTGGATAGCGTGAATCAAGATCACCTTTGACTGTTTTATTGGTATTCACGAAATTACTAAGTTCGGACGTGTCGTTAATATTTTTTACTTTAATGTTAAACGTTCCAGGGTTTTTATTTGAAGCTTCGTTCAACGCTTGGAGCGTGCCGGCACTTGAGCTATTTTGTTCGGCAAATTGTTGACGGGCTTGTTGCGGAGAAATATAGGTGACTGACACGACTGACGGGAGCTGTTCGAGGCCGCTTTTAATTTGGGCGACATCACTATCGGGCGTATCCGTTTTTACATAAATCGACATCAATACTTTATCACGGATAGCATTTGAGGTGTCTTGTAAGATATTGCGGGCGGTAAAGCTAGCAAACACAACGAATAGCGTGATCGTCATGATGGCCGTTGCGGCAATCGTCAGCCACGCATTACGTGTAAAATTATTGATGCCATAACGGCACATACGGACAAACGTCAACCATTGACGGCGCCGACGTTTTTGTTGGGCGAAGGTTTTAGCGTCAATTTTTTTCTTACTCATTGTCGGTAACTTCCTTGGGCCTGATCACCAGTAATTTTGCCACCTTCGATTGTAATGACGCGGCGCTGTAATTTGTTGACGATGTCAACGTTATGGGTTGTTAGCAGAACGGTCGTGCCATATTTATTGATCTTTTCAAGTAAACGAACAATGTCCCAACTGTGTTTTGGGTCAAGGTTACCGGTCGGCTCGTCGGCTATCAGGATTTTTGGTTGACGAACCACGGCCCGCGCAATTGCCACTCGCTGGCGTTCACCACCTGAAAGTTGGTGTGGGAACTGTTTTTCTTTGCCAGTTAGGCCGACTAGCTCAATCACTTTTGGCACGGTGCTACGAATTTCACGACCAGTCATGCCGGCGATCTCAAGGGCAAACGCCACGTTTTCAAACACGGTACGCTGTGGTAACAGTTTAAAGTCCTGAAAGACAACGCCAATTTTACGACGCAACATTGGGATTTGCGTATCTTTGAGTGTATCGTAATCAATACCACCAACGACAATTTTACCAGTCGTGGGCTTCTCTTCCCTAGTCAAAAGTTTGAGTAAGGTTGATTTACCGGCGCCCGAGGCTCCGACAATAATAACAAATTCACGAGGTTCAACAAAAAGGCTCAACCGACTTAAGGCCGGTGTCGAGTCTTTACCGTATGACTTCGTTACCCTATCTAACAGAATCATTGCTATTGCTAGTATAGCATAATCAAGAAGGTTTGGAAGTATAACCAACAGATGTATTATTCAGTCACAGGGGCTTCTAGATAGGCCATCATGAAATCAGTCAATTTCCCATCTAATACCGCCGCCGCATCGCGATCTTCATGTTTCGTGCGTGTATCCTTCACCATCGTATATGGATGAAGCACGTAATTACGGATTTGGCTCCCCCAGTTGGCCGACTCTCCTGCCTGTAGTTCGGCGATAGAGGCAGTATGTTGTTCTAGTTGCATCTGGGCCAGTTTAGATCGTAAGATCTTCAGCGCAGTTTCCCGGTTCTGTAATTGGGACCGTTCATTTTGAATCGCCACGACGATACCCGTAGGAATATGGGTGACGCGAACTGCCGAGTCAGTCGTGTTGACTGATTGGCCGCCATGGCCGCCACTGCGATAGACATCGATTTTGAGGTCCTTGTCGTCAATTTTTACTTCATCGGGCGTATCTATTTGCGGTAATACTTCAACGAGCGCAAAACTTGTTTGGCGTAAGTTATCACTGTTAAACGGACTGAGGCGCACCAGGCGATGAACACCGTGTTCGCTGCGCAATTTACCATAGGCATAGGGACCGCTGACTTCAATGACACTTGATTTAAGGCCGGCTTCTTCACCAGTTGAGCGTTCGACGACTACGGTTTGCATGCCACTTTTTTCAGCCCAGCGCAGATACATCCGCTCGAGCATTTCAGTCCAATCCTGGGCATCAGTCCCACCAACACCGGCACTTAAACGCAGAATGGCGTTGTGATCATCGAATTCACCGTCAAATAATAAGTCTTTTCGTAGCGTATCGTATTCTTTTTCGAGGGCTTGGATCTGGGTTTCAAACTCTGGCACGAGTGTATCATCACCAAGTTCCATAAGTTCATGAAGATCGTCAAGTTGCGATCGTAGGGTGATCCACGGATCAACCGCAGCATTTAACGCGGCGAGTTTTTTGCTTTGTTCTTGAGCATAAGAAGGATTATGCCAGATTTCGGGCAAAGCAAGTTCCTTTTCGAGAGCTTCAATCTGCGTTAGTTTCTCATCCAAATGCAAGCGTTCAATGGCCGCTTTCACCTCTTTTAAAAGCTCGTCGATGCGGCGTAACAACGGCTGCATTACAGGGCCTCGACTGCCGCGATGAACTGATCACCTCGATCTCTATAGCTTGTAAACATATCAAAGCTGGCACATGACGGGCTCATAATAACCACGTCACCAGGCTGGGCTACTTGGCTGGCTCGATCAACAATAGCCGACATGGTGGTATGTCCAAGAGTGGTGAAATGGTAATAACCGACAGTTTCTAATGCGGCTTGAATATGCGGTCCCTCTTCACCTATTAAAATAACGTGTCTGGTGTTCGTTTGGTTCACTTTCTGAGCTAATGCCGAAAAGTCAGCACCTTTTGACGAACCGCCGAGAATCAAGATTTTCGGTTGTTCGAACGAATCGAGGGCGGCAATGGCGCTCCCGGGAGTGGTCGCAATGCTGTCATCGTAATAGCGCACGCCGTTCACTTCTTTAACAAACTGTAAGCGGTGGGGTAAGCCATGAAACTGATTCATCCCCTGTCTTATGGCGTCGTCAGAAACGGCAAACACCAGTGCCGCATCAATGGCCGCAAGGGCGTTCGTTTGATTGTGACGACCAACTATTCGTAGCTCCGTGGTTGCTATTTCAGACACCCGTTCCCCACGGTGAATAAAAAAAGTGTTCAACTTGAGTTCAGCGTGATCTATTGCTATCCCATTACCGTTGAATTGATAATCTTTCCCGGTGGTTTCAACAGCCATAATCTGGTCGACATAGCGGTTCCCCCCGAAATAAAAACATATATCGTTAGCCGTTTGGTGGAAGCGGATGTTCCCTTTTGCCATGACATAGTCATTCAGGTCTTTGTGAATATCAAGGTGATCAGGCTCAATCATTAACAACACAGCCACCTGTGGACTTTTCTCAAGATCCCACAGTTGAAAACTACTCATTTCATAGACAACGATGTCATCGTTTTTGATTTGATCAAGTACCTCAAGTGATGCCAGGCCGATATTACCTACCAACCACACTTTACGACCGGCGGCTTCAAGAATCGAGGCGATGAGGCTGGCTGTCGTCCCTTTGCCTTTTGTCCCCGTGATGCCAATGACTGGTGCTGGACACTTCGCCATAAATTCATTGGTCGCCGACCAAATTTTACCGTCGGTTTTTATTTTCCATGGCGCGAGGCTGGCAGTACGAATCACCAGATCGAAGCCATCAAGTTTTTCAAAAGCATCTGCGCCAAGAATCGTCTTCACCCCCTCTGGTAATGGAGAGGCTGGCGTATTGTTGCCATCGACAATGGTTATGTCATTCGTGGGATCTTTTGACCAATACTTATAGTTAGCCACCCCTTCAACGCCATAACCAGCTATCGCAACTTTCATAGTGTTATTTTAACACTTTAGCCAAGATTGAGTTGAGCTCCTCGGTTTTGGCCTTTGTCATATTACCAATAGCACCTAACCCCCAGTCACCTTGTTCGATAAATTCATGCGCCAATGTCTGAATCATTGATAGTTTGGCGGCTTTAATCATTTTTGGCGAATCTTTCATATAGTGAATACTGCCATCCTCGAAGTATTCCGTATACCAGTTAGCAATATCGTAGACAGTTTGCCCTTTCATTTGATAGCTACCGAGCGCAAATTGTTTGGCTTCATCCAACTCGCCTTCGCTAATGTCACCGTCGATCACTTTTTGTAATTGTTCAACAATCAATTCAAATAAAGGCACAGCGTTTTCATCAACTGCCTGGCCGGAAAAGTTCCAGCGGCTCGACCCTGAGATGTCCGTGTTGGTCGATGAGCCCATGCCGTAACACAGGCCGAGGGTGCGAGCCTTACCGAACATTCGGGAGTGTAACGTGCCATTAAGGATGTGGTTGAGCGCGCCCATGGCGTCCTCTTCGGCGGTGCTAAGGCGACGCGGCAATGCGACGCAAAAGCGGAAACGGATATTGGCATTATCCTCCCGGTAAATATTCACAGGGGATGTGCCGTGCAGTGTGTAGGTGTGTGCTGGCAATAATGAGCCCTTTGGCAGTTTCCAGCTCTCTAATCGGCTAACGATATCGTCATGGTGTTTGTTCACGTCGCCAACGATAATAAAGCGCATGTTGCGGGTAGTATGGGTCGCCATGTGATGACGGCGAATGTCATCAACAGAGATGTTCGCCAGCGTTTTATCACATTCTTCGTCTGTGAGCGCTGGATCACCCATGGCCTTAAACAGATCAATGTATAGGACTCGACTATCATTTGATAAATAGCCAAGCAGTTCTTCATGGACATTATTTTTCTCTACCTGTAATAATTTGTCGTCGAAGATTGGGTCAGTAATAGCGAGTGATTGCAGATCGAGGATGCGGTCCCATTCCATTAATGCGGCGTTCGAATAATATGACATGTCCCGATCGCCAGTACTGGCATTAAAATAGGCACCGTTTTTAGTAAATTCCTGACTAAACAGTTCGGTCGAAGGATATTTTTTATTGGCGCCAAATACCATATGTTCCATGACATGGGCGGTTTGTTCTTTGGTTTTGTCACTGACATAGTCATTCCCGGCGCGAAATTGAAATTGATATGACACAACTGTTGTGCCAGGGACATCGATAATCAAACCTTTGGCGCCGTTCTTAAGTGCAATTTCATTGACTTTGTGATTAAGCGGCATGGTGTTCCTCTTTTTCTGGAAATAACGTCGTTAATTTATCACCAAGATCAATGATTTCCTGACGATCACCACTACTAACGGCGGCTAACGTCCAGCAGTTTGTGTCAATAAATTCTTGGGCGACGCTAATCATGCGTTCTAGAGTGACTTTTTGAATCAAATCGGGTACTTTCTCATAATCTTTGATAAAGTCATCGGCAAAATAACGGCCGGTATAGAAACCGCTAATTTGTGAGACCGTTTGAGCACCCATTTGGTAGCGACCCATGGCAAATGATTGAGCCGCCTCAATTTCAGCTTGCTTAATGGAACCATCCAGCACACATTTCATTTCACGAACAATAATGTCAAATAACGCGGCGGCGGTATCATGATTTACTTGGCCAGCAAAATCCCAACTACTGCTATGAATGTTCGAACTAGCCGACGAGCGAATACCATAAGCTAAGCCCTTTTGACGGGCGGCGCCTAGGATACGCGAATACATCGTGCCAGTCAAAATATGATTGAGATAATAAATAGCGTCGGCTTCCTCGTCGCTGAGTTCACGCGGAATAACCATCGACCAGCCAAATGTAAGGTTCGAGGCATCCTTGCGGCGAATTAAGGTCGGTGCGGTGCCATGAAGCTGGTCCTTTGGAATGGCGAAACGCTCACCCTCTTTCAAATCAAAACTTTCTAAACGACGGCGAATGTCGGCTTTGCGACCCTTTAGATTCCCCGTGATAACAAAACGCATGTTGTGCGCGGTGTGGGTGCGACGCCAATGTTCGCGGATGTCGTTTAATGTCACATTAGAAATAGTCGCTAGTGACTGTCGCCAGCTAAGGGTATCTTCGCCAAGGAGTTGCTGAATACGAATCCACAAAATGTAATAATGGTCATTCAAATAACCGGTTAGTTCACTGCGGACATTGCCCTTCTCAGCCTCTAGTTCTTCTTCATTAAAGCGTGGCTGGCAAATGGAAAGTTGCTGGAGCTCCAAAATGCGATCCCATTCAAAATCGGCACAGTCGGCTTCGTACACCATCGAAAAGTCACTCGTGTAGGCATTGTGGTTGGCACCGTTTTTGGTAAATTCGGCTTCAAAGGCGTGCTCATTTTTGAAACGTGCATTGGCGCCGAAAGCCATGTGTTCCATCAGGTGAGCAACCTGTTCGATGTCTTTCGATTTGGCATATCGATCACCGGCACGAAAGTGAAATTGCATGCTCATAACAGTGGCGCCAGGCACGTCGATCAATAATCCACGAGCGCCATTTTTCAGCCGGACTTCTTCAACCGTGTGGTTCATAGACTAGTGTCGTCCTGTTTTACGGTTCTGTCGTTGTGACTTTTTCTTCTTGCGTGCCGCGTTTTTCTTGGCGTTGGCTTCATTTTTAGACGGAGACTTTTTGGTCGAAAATTCCTTGTCACGGTTTGACTCACCTTGCCCAAGTTCATTAACACCGCGTTCAACCGAACTTTCCGCTAAACGAGTTAGTTCGGTGTCGTGGTCTTCATCTAAACGAGCCACGACGTCTTGCGGGCGAACATGCGTGACTAAGCGCAAAACTTCATCGCGCAATGTGGCTTGTAAGCTATCGAAAAGTTTTTGCGATTCAGATCGATACTCGACCAATGGGTCGCGTTGGCCGACGCTACGCCATTGAATACCTTCGCGTAAATGCTGCATGTTTTCAAGGTGCTGCATCCACAACGTATCAAGAACCTGGAGGTACACTTCCCGTTCTACTTTGCGCAACACTTCCGGGGTCAGCTCAGTTTCTTTGTCTTTATACAAAGCTTCGACCGCGCCCTTAGCAAGTTCATACCGCTGTTTATCATTCTTTTCATCACCGATAGCGTTGATTTTCTTATCTGGCAACGGGAAAACCGGTTCAAATTCATCTTTAAACTTTGGATTATTTTTGGCTGGTACAACAGTCAGTTCGCGAAGTTTCGCTTCAATCAATCGTTCAATTTCCGGACGAATGTCCTCACCCTCTAGAATCTTACGGCGCATAGTGTATACGACGCGACGATGACGATTAATGACGTTGTCGTATTGAACAACGCTTTTACGTGTATCAAAATTGAAGCCTTCGACACGCTTCTGGGCAGCCTCAAGCGTTTTAGAAATTGTGCGGTTTTGAATGGCCATATCGTCCTCGATACCCAATCGTCCCATTAAACCAGCGATCCGCTCTCCTTGGAATATCCGCATCAGATCATCTTCGGTCGAGACATAAAATTGAGTCACGCCTGGGTCACCTTGACGGCCACCGCGACCACGCAACTGGTTGTCGATGCGACGTGATTCATGCCGTTCGGAGCCGATGACAACCAGTCCGCCGAGCTCTTTCACACCCTTGCCCAGCTTAATATCTGTACCGCGTCCAGCAATGTTGGTCGCCAGCGTAATCGCGCCTTTTTCACCGGCCTTTTCGACGATGGCGGCTTCGCGTTCATTATTTTTAGCGTTCAAAATCTCGTATGGCACCTTGGCTTTATCGAGCCAGTCAGCGATCAGTTCGTTTTTGGCAATTGATGCCGAACCCACCAAAACAGGGCGTCCATCTTTGTGATACTCAGTGATGGCATCAGCGATGGCTTTTAATTTGGCCTTTTCACTTTTGTAGATCATGTCTGGACGATCATCACGAATAACCGGACGGTTTGGCGGAATCTGCACGACATCAAGACTATAGATTTGCTGGAACTCTTCGGCTTCAGTAAAGGCCGTACCAGTCATACCTGATAATTTTTTGTACAAGCGAAAGTAATTCTGGAAGGAAATCGTCGCCAGGGTCATGCTTTCCTGCAGGACGGGGACACTTTCCTTGGCCTCAATTGCCTGATGCAAGCCTTCGCTGTAGCGACGGCCTTGCATTAAACGACCAGTAAATTCATCGACAATAATCACCTCGCCATCGTTGGTGACAACGTAATCTTTATCTCTTTTGAAAAGCGTCTGAGCGCGTAAAGCTTGGTCCATGTGGTAGACACTGCGGACGTATTCTGGGCTATATAAGTTTTTAATGCCAAGCATTTTTTGCACTTTTTCAACACCGTCGTCGCTCAGCGCGACACGTTTGTGCTTTTCTTCTAGCACGTAATCGTCTGGCGTCAACTTAGCCGCAATACGGGCAAATTGAATGTAACTTTCTGGGTTCTCGGCGGCTGGCGCACTGATAATCAACGGGGTACGGGCCTCATCGATCAAAATTGAGTCTACCTCGTCGACGATCGCAAAGTGTAAGTCGCGTTGACGCAGTAGCTCGACTTCATTAACCATATTGTCGCGCAAATAATCGAAGCCGAATTCATTGTTCGTCCCATACGTAATATCTGCAGCGTAGGCTTCCTTACGGGTCGTCGGCTCAAGGGTTCGCATGCGCGGATCGTCATGCGCTTCGTTGTTGTACGCAGGATTGTATATAAAAGAAGCTTCGTTAATGATAATGCCGGTACGTAGCCCCAGGAAATGGTACAATTCCCCCATCCAGCCAGCATCACGTTGCGCTAAATAATCGTTGACAGTGACGACATGCACGCCTTTTTCTTCAAGCGCATTCAAGTATACCGCCAGTGTCGCAACCAGCGTTTTTCCTTCACCCGTTTTCATTTCGGCCACGTTGCCTTCATGTAAGACCATACCGCCAATCAACTGGACATCGAAGTGGCGCATGCCTAACACGCGGTCACTGGCTTCGCGAACTAAGGCGAAGGCATCCGGTAGAATGTCATCAAGGGTAGCTCCTTTTTTAGCGAGACGATCCTTTAAAACGCGAGTCTGCTTTTGCAACTCCGTTTTGGTCATTTTTTTGTATGTATCACCAAGTGCATTAATTGCATCGACTCTCTTTTGTAGTCGATTAAGAATCTTCTTTTGCGGATCACCAAAAATTTTGGTCAACGCGCCTTGTCTACTAATCATGCTCT
>CAZKIJ010000014.1:10621-15279 GCA_964552895.1 uncultured Candidatus Saccharibacteria bacterium
TTTTGCGGATCACCAAAAATTTTGGTCAACGCGCCTTGTCTACTAATCATGCTCTCGGAACCCCGCCTTTCAGGAAATACTTCAGTCCATTTCTTTATCCATTATTATACGAGGATACCAGGGTTTCCACAAGGGACTTTTCTGTCTATTTTCTCTATAACTCGCGGGCATAACTGCGCTTAAATCGCGCCAACAACCGACGGTTGCCAATATGAGCAACGTGCTCCTGTTTATAGCGACGTAACTGCACCAATAGTTTCGCTTCAACGATGTCGATGGCCGCCATCATGTTCGTTGTGCAGTCTTTGGCGGCAATATTGTGATCAGGTACAATCAAAATGACCTCGGCTTCGTGTTTGTTACCGTGATCGCGGTTGACGGTTCGTAATCGTACTTCAGCGCTCACCGATTTTCGAGCATGTGATGGTAAATACCGATCGAGTCGTCCAATTTTGCGCATAATATACTTGCGCGTTGTGTCGTCGATCGTGTATTTCTGACCCACAAGATCAATCGAAGTTATCATCGTATGTCCCTCCGTTTATATTTCTATTATAGCACTCGAAAGTAACCGTTGCATACATCATGAAATGTTAAGAATGAACAACGCTATATACGATCGCGGCCACTCATATAGGGCCGAAGGACGTCTGGCACGGTAAGACTACCATCCTCATTCTGATAATTTTCGAGAATCGCAACAAGCGAACGGGCCAACGAAACCGCTGTCCCATTCAAGGTGTGCACCATGCGAAGACTGCCGTCTTCACCGCGGACCCGAATGTTGAGATTGCGGGCCTGGAAGTCTGTGCAGTTTGAACAGCTAGTTAATTCGCGATAGATACCATCGACCGGCGACCAATACTCTAGATCATATTTTTTGCTGGCGGGCGCACCAAGGTCACCACTCGCAATATTAATGATATGGTATGGAATGCCGATTGCTTGCCAAATTTCTTCTTCAATTGCCAGAAGTTTCGCATGGACGTCATTACTTTGTTCGGGTGTAGTAAAGGCGTACATCTCTAGCTTATTAAATTGATGAACCCGGAAAAGACCACGGGCGTGCTTACCGTACGCACCGGCTTCTTTACGAAATGATGGACTCACGGCCATATAAAGCAGCGGTAAGTTCTTTTCATCAATAATCTCATCAGCATGAAAACCAGTTAATGGCATTTCTGCGGTAGCAATTAACGATAGGTCCTCACCTTCAATGTAATATTCGTCAGACTGTTCACTAGTACGTGGCGCAAAACCAGTACCGGTTGCGATACGCGCATTGACCATAGCCGGAACACTCAACAGCGTAAAGCCCTTTTGAGCAACAAGGTTCGTAGCGAATTGAATGATAGCGTTCTCGAGCAATGCCAAATCGCCCTTTAGATAGTAAAATTTAGCGCCGGCAACTTTAGCACCACGTTCAAAATCAACCCAACCACGTTGTGTAGCATAGTCAAGATGATCTTGAGCATTCATCTTTGGCTCACCCCATTTTTTAATTTCAAGGCTGGCTTCTTCGCCACCAATCGGAACGTCATCTGCCAGTATATTTGGAATTTGTTGGATAAGATGAGAGAAAAGATCATCAGCTGCTTTTAGTCGCTCATCGAGACCCGACAATTCTTCTTTAATCGCTTTGCCTCGCTCAATTAAATCAGGCTTTGGCCCACCTTTCATTTGCTCGGCAACGGCGTTGCGCTCTTCACGCAAGACATCGGCCTGTTGTTGCAGCTCACGTTTCTTGGCATCAGCATTGAGCACCTCGTTTATATTCAAACGATAGCCCTTTTTGGCAGCATGGTCGGCCACAAGGTCAGGGTTTTCACGAATAAATTTAATGTCTAACATCAGGTCAATTGTACCAGATTATTCGGTACGCAGCGCTTCGATCGGGTCAAGTTTAGCTGCTTTGCGTGCCGGCAAGATACCCGCACCAACGGCTACTACCATTAAACCAATGATAATGGCGATGATTGCCTCGGGTTGAAAAATCAGTAAATTGGTTCCCTTTCCTAACTTTAGGAAATCGGTAATGTACGGATTTGCAATCGTTCCCGCCAGCAAAGCAATACCCGAGCCGATCGCACCGCCCAAAAAACCAATCCAGGCAGCTTCGAGTTTAAATAATCGTCCAACATCGCGTCGGCGCATACCAAGTGCCTTCATTAAACCAATCTGTTGTGTCCGCTCCAGTACAGAAATATATTGCGTGTTGATAATACCGAAAATGGAAGTCAAAATTGCCAACGCTCCGAAGCCAAGTAAAATGGCTTGTAAGACATTAATAAATTGGAAGATTGTCGTCAACAAATCGGCGGCGGTTTGTGCCTGGTATCCCTGGTTATTAATCGCGTCTTTGATCGTGTTCACATTGACATTATCTTTTGCGTATACCAGGACAGCCAGATACTTGCCGTACAATGGCGTTCCCTGGGTATTGTATTCGTATAGCGTCTTCGTCGTGGCGGCCGTGACCAACAAATTTGAGCCTGCACCAATTGTCAAAGGATTAGTTCCAGTGACGCCAGCGACCTTAAAGCTAAACGTTTTATCGATCGGCTGGAGAGGATTGCTTGTTCCCTCCGTCACCACTACGTCAATCGTTTTGCCAATTGCCTGTTGCGGGGTGCCAAGGCCTAACACGCTGGCATAACTTTCTGGAATAATAACCTCATTATCAGTTAGATTATTACCATTTCCAGCGACAAATACTTGGCTAATCGATGTATCGTAGACAGCCGCTGAGGCTTGGTATTTTTTCGCACCACTAGCCGTGACATATTTTACAGAAAAAGTATACGTTGGCACGACCGAAGCAACACCATCGACTTTGGAAATCTTATTGATATCAGCTTGACTTAGCTGCTTAATCGTTAACCCATGCCCATACGAGATTGATGAGTCATCGGTATATTCCTGGGGTTTATTAAAATCGGTGAGGGCGTCCTGTTTTTGAGTGACGCGTAGTTCTTGAGCATTGGTATTAGCACTGACAATATCGGCAGCGTATTGACGACCACCGGCACCAGCGGCCAGTGATAATGTAATCGTAAATGCGCCAACGCCAATCGCCAGTGATGTCAGAAGGGTACGAGCTTTCGCTTGGCGCAAACTGCGGCCAGCTCGCTTGATGGTGTCGATCAACCTCATGCTGTTTCCTTCTTTTTGATCGATTCGATTTCACCATCTTTGATATAAATTTGCATGTCGCATTTGGCTGCCAAGTCGTGATCATGGGTCACGATAATCAAGGTCACGCCATTGTCACGGTTATAACTAAAGAGCAGATCCTCAATTTTTTCACCCGTAACGCTATCCAGATTCCCGGTTGGCTCATCGGCAAAAATAATACTTGGTTGATTGACGATAGCCCGCGCAATGACTAACCGTTGTTTTTGTCCACCGGATAGATTGGCGGCTTTGCTCTTTGCCTTGTCTGATAGTTCAACGGCTTCAAGTGCCGTTTCGATACGTTGGTGACGCTCACGTCCCGAGACGTGACTAATTTCTAGAGGTAAACTCACGTTATTTGTTACGGTCTCGTTCGCTTGCACGAAAAAACTTTGAAAAATAAAACCAATTTTCTCCGCCCGAAAGCGATCAATGGCCTTTTGTTTCATCTGTAAGATATTCGTGCCATCGATAATTACCTTGCCGAGCTCAGGACGATCAAGTCCGCTCATGGCGTGCATCAATGAGCTCTTACCCGAACCACTTTTCCCAACAATTGCCACGCTTGCGCCATCAGGAATCTCAAATGAAACATCCTTTAAAGCTTGAAAGGCATTTTGCTTTTTCCCATACGTCTTGGTGACGTGCTCAACCTGAATCATCTCGTTTAGTGTAGCAGGAATGTGCTTATGTTTCTAGCCGTTCACATGGCTAATAAAGGCGTCAAGAAAGGCTTTGTAACGTTCGACAGCTTCAGGTGTGAGGTTTCCCTCTTCGTCATACACCCGCTGATGATCAACGTACATTTCTGGCTGTCCCATGACTTTGGTATTGAGATAGAGCAGCACAGTACGAAGCTGTTGTTGGGCCACGCTGGTTGCAAGAGACGACGAAACGCCGGCGATAGCAACAGGCTTGCCATTAAACGAATTAGTGCCCCATGGTCGTGATACCCAATCGATGGCGTTTTTCATGACAGCCGTAAAACTACGATTGTGCTCTGGTGTCACAAACAAAATACCGTCAGCAGCTTCGACTCGCTCTTTTAAATTGCGCGCTTCCGTTGGGTATTCTGCTTCAAGGTCGGCATTGTAAAGCGGCAAGTCAAGGTTAGCATAGTCGAATGTCACCCCTTCGGGCAGGATTTTTTCCAGTTCATACGCAAGCTGTTGGTTAATAGAATTTTTTCGCAAACTCCCCACGAAAACGGCAATCTTGGTCATAGTTCCCCTTTTTTATTTACTATACTAAGTATAGCAAATTAAGGAATTTTGTCTACTCGAATTTCACGTCTGGATAAAGACTGCGGGTTACCTCGTCATACTCTTGACGTAACTGCGGGAAGGGCACGCCTTCACGGGCGGTGACGCCCTCAAAAATCCAGAAAACACGCTCACTGTATCCCCAGCCACAGGCCGGTGGCATACCATATTCCAGCATTTCAACGTAATCAATGTCGAGCATCATAGCTTCGTCGTCACCAG
>CAZKIJ010000015.1:0-12140 GCA_964552895.1 uncultured Candidatus Saccharibacteria bacterium
TGACGAGATCCGCAAGAATAACCTCACGTATTTTCATTGCGATTGGTTCAAGTTTGATGGTTGTGATATTGGTTGATGCCATTAGATAATGCCGTGCTGATTAATTTCTTTCACTAACGTTGCGTAGGTTGCCACCGGAGCTGCGGCATGTGCCAGCGCTTCTCCCGTGTTCAAGACGTTGACGCCGCCCTGTGTTAACGTATAAGCATTCTCTAAACTAACACCGCCATCCCAGCCAATTTCGACAGCTGGATTGATTTTTTTAACGAGACGTATCTTCTCCATCTGCATCATGCTGGCCGATCCACCATAGTGACCAAGCTCACCACTGAAAATCATAACGTGGGTGGCGGCTTGAATCAGTGGCGCCACCGTTTCTGGAACTGTCGTTTTTAAGAGAGCAACGCCAGCGCCGATGCCAGCCTGTTTTATCAGATTTATAACTGGCAAAATATCTTCACTCGCTTCCGCATGGAAAATAATAAGGTTTGGTTTTTTAGCGATGAGCGTTGCAACGTGCTCTGATGGACGCGCCACCATGGCGTGAATGTCAACTCGCCATTCAGCCGGCCACCATAGTTGTCCAGCTGGCACCAAGAAACTAGGTGCGAATTCTCCGTCGCTTAAATCGACATGGACACGCTTGGCAAATGATTTAATGCGATCAATCGCCGCTTTATAATCATCAAGCGTCTCACTGGTGATTGAAGGAGCGATTTCGGCTGCCATTAAAATTCATCCATCTCTGCATTACGCCGTTTAAAGCGTGGCGCCGCTGCAAATTCAGTATTAAGCCACGTCTCGATAATTCCTTGCCATGTCATCGGGTGTAGGTCCTTAAAAACGCGATCAGGTAGACACAAGATGTTGCTGTCATTGTCATAACGCGTCATTTTTGCTTCATATGCATCGTTGATTAAACTAGCGCGAATACCACGAAACCGATTTGCCGCCATTGCCATCCCCTGGCCACCGCCACAAATTAAAATAGCACGCGGATCTGGGTCAGTACTTCCTAGCACCTTAGTCGCAGCTAATTGGGCAAAGATGGGAAAATCGTCATCGGGGTCAAGCACTTTATCACCAATATCCTCAACGTCATAGCCATGTTTTGACAGGTATGCAAAAACGTGCTCTTTCATGTGAAAGCCCTGATGATCCGCACCCAAATAGATTTTCATACTGAGTAAAGTATAAGCGGGATAGAGGCCGAAGTAAAGTCTCTATCCCGCAAATAACTATCAAACGTTTTTATTCGTGATGTTCGCTGGCATGTGGCGCACCGGTATTCAACGTTTTAGCGACGTCGGCGACCAATTCCACTAAGCGGTTGCTGTAACCCCATTCGTTGTCGTACCAGACCATCACTTTAGCGAGATTGCCGCCAACCACTTTGGTCAAGAGGAGGTCAACAATACCCGAATGGCTATTCCCGATATAATCACGGCTGACCAATGGTTCATCGCTGACACCCAGAATTCCTTGATAAAAAGGATCTTGGGCAGCTTTTTTAAATGTATCATTGATTTCCTCGACTGTGGCATCACGACTCAACAGAACAGTGACATCACTGATGGATACGACTGGGGTCGGAACACGAATACTCAAGCCGTCGAACTTACCAGCCAATTGCGGCAATGTTTTTGTCACGGCAATGGCAGCACCAGTGGTAGTTGGCACGATGTTTTCTGCGCCATTACGACCCTCTCGAACATCTTTTGATGGCGCATCTTGGATAGCTTGGCTGGCGGTATAACTGTGAACTGTCGTTAATAACGATTTCTCGACCCCAAAGGTGTTGTCAAGGATGGCCATGACCATACCCAATGAGTTCGTCGTACAGCTAGCGTTACTGATAACGTCGCTAGCGGTTTCAATCTTATCTTCATTTGCCCCAAGAACAATCGTGTCAACGCCATCACTCTTACTTGGACCGCTGATGACAACACGCTTAGCTCCGGCCTTGATGTGGAGTTCGGCATTTTCTTTGTCCGTAAATCGGCCGGTTGATTCAATCACCAACTCAACCCCTAAATCACCCCACGGTAAAGCGGCTGGATCTTTTTCGGCCAAGACTTTGATTGATTTCCCATTGACGATTAAGTTTTCGTCATCGTAACTCACTTCATTTTTGTAAGCGCCGTAGTTACTATCATGCTTCAATAAATAAGCCAGTGTTTTTGTGTCGGTGAGGTCATTGATAGCCACAACCTCTAGGTCGCTACGATCAAAAGCAATCTTAAATGCATTGCGACCAATACGACCAAATCCATTAATACCAATTTTTGTGACTGCCACGTTATTCCCCTTTCTAAAGCATAAGCGTCATTAGTCATAAGTATACTATATCAAGCCAAAAAATGTATTTCTTCGCTATACTATAGCTATGACAAAGGCAGACGTCATTAGCAAAGCGACACCTTTCTACGACGAAGATCAACTATTGGAATTGGAGACAGCCATTGATGTAGCGACAAAAGCACACAAAGGACAGAAACGTCGCAGTGGTGAACCGTACATTATTCATCCGTTAGCAGTTGCAGAGACATTGATTGACTGGGGTATGGACATTGACAGCATTATTGCTGGTGTTTTGCATGATACTGTTGAAGATACCGAGGTCACATTACAAGAAATTGAAAACTCATTTGGTAAAGATGTCGCTTTTTTAGTCGACGGCGTTACCAAAATTTCACAAGCCCGCGCTGGTATGCAGGATTTGGCTGAGTATTTACCCCAGACCAAAGACAATCTCTCTAAATTATTAGTCGCTATCAGTCAGGATGTCCGCGTGGTAATTATCAAACTGGCTGATCGTTTACATAATCTATCGACGCTTCATTATATGCCACGAGATAAGCAAATTAAGATCGCTCGAGAAAGTTTGGAAGTGTTTGCCCCTATGGCTGACCGCCTCAACATGGGACGTGTTCGTACCCAGATGGAAGAACTGGCTTTTAAATATCTTGACCCGGCTGAATTTAAAAAAATCAACGCCTTGATGCGAAAACGCTTGGGCCGGAGTGCTCGTAAGCTGGGTATCGTTCAACATGAAGTCACCGAAGCCTTAACCAAACAAGGAATTACATTTGAAATTAACGGTCGAGTAAAAAGTATTTACAGTTTGTTTCGCAAATTAAAAAAAGTGGACAACAACATCGATGATATTTATGACTTGATCGCCTTACGAATTATTGTCGATAACAAAGAGGATTGTTACCGTGTTCTTGGTATTATTCATACACTTTATCAACCAATGATCGCCCGTATTAAGGACTATATCGCCACCCCAAAGCCCAATGGGTATCAAAGTCTTCACACAACGGTCATCACACCATCGAAACAAATCGTCGAATTTCAGATTCGCACGAACGAAATGCACGACTTTGCTGAACGAGGATTGGCAGCTAGTTTTCATTACCATGATCAAAAAGATTCAAAAGCATATATCAAACAGCGAAGCTCGGCAACATTACCGGCACAGTTACAGTGGATCAGTCAGTTGCAAGAAATAGCCAGTCGACTTGGTAAAGGTGAAGAAATTAGTAGTGATCAATTAAATATCGACCTATTTAGTGATCGTATTTTTGTCTATTCACCAAAAGGTGATATATACAATCTCCCTGAAGGTGCATTGCCTCTTGATTTCGCTTATTTAGTTCACAGCGATATTGGAAAACATGCGGCCGGGTTTAAGATCAACGGCGTTATTCATCCCTTTACTAAACCGTTACAAAACGGTGATGTCGTCGAAGTAACGACGCGTAAAATGGCCCAGCCAAAACAATCGTGGCTTGATATGGTGACGACAACGCACGCAAAAAACAAATTACGAGCGCAATTACGTCAACTGGGTATTATCGAGGGGATAAGCCATGCAGCCGCGATTATACGCGAAAAGGCAACCAAAAGAAAATAACCGAGCACCTTGCTCGGTTATTCATATTATCGATTGTTCCAGCGTTCAATTGCTTCATGAACAATGGCTTTAGCTTCATTGCTGTCACCCCACCCTTTTACGATGGTACTGCCTGGTTTTTTAAGGTCTTTATAGTGAGTAAAGTGGTGTTCTATTTGTGCCTTCAAACCAGTGCTTAAATCATCAAGTGAATCGATAGCATCTTTTGTGTCACGGTCATCAGCCGGCACGACAACGACTTTGTCATCAATTTCACCGTCGTCTTCAAACTTTAAAACGCCGATGATTTTGCCTTCTAGGAAAATACCTGTCGATAATGGCTGATTGGTGATGATAAGCGCATCAAGCTCGTCCCCATCCTCGTCGAGTGTTTGTGGAATAAAACCATAGTTAGTTGGTTTAGCAAAAATAGCTGGTTCGACGCGATCAAGCTGAAAAGCGGCTATATCACGATTCCATTCAATTTTATGGCTACTCCCAGTTGGTATTTCAACGACAACATTGACAACGCCATTTTCAACGTCACCAGGGGTCAAGACTGTATTAAAGTCGGGCATAATTTCTCCTTTGTTTACTGACTTTATTTTAGCAGTTTTCTGCCGAGCGGGATATAATGAGGGCGATGTCGACTTTTACTTTAATGTTGCCAAAAGAATACGTTGCCGATGCCACGAAACGCATTCAAACCGCCAAAGAGCGGGTTTACTTACTTGCCATGGTCGTTGCGCAAGGTCCCGATACGAAAGGGTTAGTTGATGCCATCCTCGATGCGGCTCGTCGTGGAGTGAAAGTATATGTCGGCGCTGATATATTTACTTATGGTGAACTGAATGGGACGTTTCTCCGTAATATTTATTTCACCAAAAATGCACGGTCTGTCACGAATATGGGAAAGCTGCTGAAAGATGCTGGGGTGAAATTCCAATGGCTCGGCCGTGCTCAAATGCTAATTTTTAGTGGTCGTACTCACTCAAAGTGGTGTGTTGTCGATGATGTCGTCTACTGTTTTGGTGGCGTTAATATGTACCAAAAAGGCGTTGAGAATATTGATTATATGTTTAAAACGACTTCAAAAGAACTAGCGAATCGACTCATCCACGAACACCACACGCTAGAGAAGGCTGATCGCCAAGGCCGCTTACGTAAAAGCCATCAGTTCGATATAAACAATGATCATGTCTTGGTAGATTGCGGAATTATTGGTAACTCAATTATTTATCGCCATGCCTGCGATTTAACAACTAGCGCTCAATCAATCATCTATGTGTCACAGTACCCGCCGACTGGCCGGTTAGCCCGGCGTCTTGAAGGGAAGCAGGCGGTTCTCTATTTTAACGAACCAAAGATTGCTGACTTTTTAAATAGCATTTTTATTAGTATGACACGATACTTTTCTGGTGTTACATCGGCTTTTCGGAAAAAACAATACCTCCATGCCAAATTCATGATCTTTTACATGCCAGATGGCAGCCGCGTTGCGATGACAGGGTCACATAATTTTAGCCAAACCGGTGTCATGATGGGCACGCGCGAGATTGCCCTCGAAACTCGTAACCCGCATATCATTAATCAGCTTGAGACGTTTTTAAAAGAGTATGTCGCCTAAGCGCTGCGGCGTTTCTCGTCAAAATATTCGCGAATAGACAGAGCAGCCGTCGCACCCTCACCAACCGCACTAGCGATTTGCATTGTCGCACCATGACGAACATCACCCGCCGCGAAGATACCTGGCACATTCGTTTCGAGTTTTTCATCCGTGAGCACCAGTCCAACCTCATCAAGTTCTACGCCACTATTAGCCAGGAATTGGGTATTTGGTACTAACCCAACAAACACGAATACACCATCAGTTTCAAAGAGGATTTCATGCCCATCTTTTTTGGCACGCACACCATTAACGTTGTTGTCAACAGCTGTTATTTCCTCTGTTATGGTATTTAGGTGGACGGTGACCTTACCATCATCAACAAATTGCTGAAGGTCTTTTTGTAAGACATCGCTTGCTTTTATGCTACTCCGTACCAATAAATCAATGTGTGTAGCAAAGCGAGTTAGAAAAATGGTTTCTTGAAGCGCCGAGTTACCGCCACCAATCACGACGAGCTTTTTATCACGGTAGAATGCTCCATCACACGTCGCACAGTAATGAACGCCGCGGCCATAGTATTCGGCTTCACCAGGAACGCCAATTTTCCTATAATCGCTCCCCGTTGCGATTAAAACGGTTCTTGCTTTTACATCTTGTCCATCAACAGTAACGATTTTGACATCATCCTCTACCCTAACGGCATCGATTTGGCCAAAACCAATTTCAGCGCCAAAGCGTTTGGCTTGTTTTTCTAGCTGTTCGGATAATTTTAAGCCTTCAATCCCGTCTGGAAACCCTGGATAATTATCAACGATGTCAGTGATTGCGGCTAAACCACCAATGGCACTTTTTTCGTATATGATAGTGTCAATATCTTCACGAGTGGTGTAAATAGCTGCCGCCAATGAGGTTGGACCGGCACCAATCATGAGTGTGTCCCTTATTTCATTCATATGTTCAGTCTATCATGCTTTCGTTTACTATACTATGTATAGTTTTAATACCCTTGTTGTTGATAATATTGTTGTAATTCGATAGGAACAGGGATAGGGGCAGGAGTGGGAATCGCCATGACAATAAAACGCAGAGGTGAATTTGCAGGCACTGGCCCAGAGGCCTGTTTTCCATATCCTTCAGCTGCAGTCATAGTGATTTCGCGGACACCACCAACTTTTATACCGGTCGTTCCCTTTGTCCAGCCACTAATGACCCCTCCTGGCGCCACCGATAAAGGTTGCTTCAACGCCCCGTTACTTATCGAGCTATCAAAAGTTGTGCCATTCTGTAACCAGCCAATGTAGTACGCCGTATACCTTGAATCTTTAGTAAGCGTATCCCCCGTCCCTATTTGTAAGTCAGTTGTGGCGACGTCTTTCGTATCGCCAATATCCCACTTTCCAACTTGGGATGAATATTGATTAAAGGTTGCATAGTATTGATCGGATAGCTGTTTAGTCTGGGCATCGACCTGAGCTTGGTACTGTTTCTGCAGCTGCGTTATTTTTGATTTATCATTGGCTGAATTTGAGTTTCCTAGTACAATCGCAAAAAACGACACGACTGTTCCCATCGCTAAGATAATAACAATAATCCAAATACTAATACGTTGAGCCTTTGCGGACGTCACGGTCTTCCCCTGTTTAATTATATCTATTGTATCAGATTAATCGTCAAAATAGTCAGCTTCAAGCGCTTCGCGAGCTGACCAAATTGACCAGGCTTTGCCAAACGGTAAAATATCATTATATCCAACAAAATCAGCGACACGACGTATCATGGACGCTGGCCACCCTGTCACTACTATTTTTTTCCATGCAAACACTGCCCAGTTTTTGCCAACCGGTATAACAACGGGTGGCATAACCGCTTTGTATTTGATTAGCTTTAATCCATCCTGATGACGGCGAATGTTCTTTGCCACAAATGTAGCGTCTTTTAAAGCAGTTTGTGCTAGACCGCTAAATGGCGTAAATGCATTATCACCAATCACGTAAATATGAGCACTCGATTTCATATACTCATCAACGACAATATGTTTATTTAGTGAAAACGTGAATACATCTGGATGACGAGCAAAGAATGGGTGATTTGCGACACCGGACGTCCATATGACCGTACTCGTTTTAATAGGTTTACCAGACACTATCAATGTATCAGACGTTTGTTTCTCCACTTTCTGGCCAGTCATGACATTGAGGCCTTCTTTTTTCATATGTTTTGCTACTTTGGCGCTGACTTTTTCACTCATTTTTGGCAAAACACGTGGTACCGCTTCAATAACGTCAATCGAATACTTTCCAGTCGCACGATAGTGTTCGCGAATCTCATCAATGTAGTTGCGCAATGTGGCTGCCAGTTCAACACCTGTCGGACCGGCGCCAATAATGACGTAATGTTTTTCTTGGTCGTTTTTGGACATTAATTCATGATGAATATGATCCTTAAGTGAACGAATTTCATCATATGACTTAATGCCGTATGCAAATTTATCGAGCCCTTCGATGCCAAAGAATGTCGTCACGTTTCCAAGCGCTAAGATGAGTGTTTCATATTGATACACAGACCCAGTTTGGCCGGTGAGTGTTTGTTTTGCTTTATCGATTATCATGACAGAATCGATGATGACATCAAGATTTTTTTTGCCAGCAAATATGACACCGAGCGGAATCCATGACTGCGAATGACTCTTGCCAGTCATGGTATTAAAGAGGGCTGGATAATACTGGAAATTTTCTTTATCGGTAATTAAAGTCACATGGTTTCGCGGGTCTTTTAAAAGTTCGAGTGCTGATTTTACACCACCAAAGCCCCCACCGACGATTGTTATGTTCATTTCGTTTCTCTTTTATAGTTATTTGCCCTTATCATATACAGGCATGGTGGTTATGGCAAGTATCCCCCAACAGCGATCATAATACACATAGTAATATTTACTATCAGCGAAAAAGAAAACAGTCGGCGGCTATAGGCGTTTAATGCTTCTCCCTCCTTAAACGTAAAGGCTCGCAATGACATCCCGAACCAAATAAGTCCGACGATCGTCATAACGATGGCGTACGTCCAATGAGTATAGCCAGCGATAACTAAATCAAGAGATGCAACGATAAATCCAATGATGTAAATGGTCATCTGAATCAGTGCTGGTCGCACGCCTCGAACCACGGTCAACAAAGGGATACCGGCTGCCCGGTACTCGTCACGACGATATATGGCGATCGCGTAAAAATGAGCCATTTGCCAAAATATAAGCATAATAAATAGCGCGATGATACCTATATCAAGACGATCGGTCAAAGCGGTGTACCCTGCTACTGGCGGCAAGGCACCTGGTATGCTCCCGACTAATGTGCCGTGTTCTGTCGTACGCTTAGTAATGCCATAGACAACAACATAAAAAAAGTACGCGATGACGCCTAATAAAAATGTTAAGGTGTTAGTTAGCCATAGCAAAACGCCAAACCCGATTATTCCTAGTATTACCCCATATATAATGGCGTGTTTGACTTTTATTTCGCCAGTTACTAATGATCGCTTTTTTGTCCGTGACATTTTTTGATCGATGTTTCGATCAATAATATTGTTAATGACACAGGCTGAAGCAATGATCAATGCGACGCCCGCTACGACGCCAATAAATGTTGTTATGTTTATCGCTTTTACGGATGCAGCTAAGAAAAAACCTGCAATAACCGTCAGAATATTGCCATACACAATCCCCGGCTTTGTCAGCCGGTAATAGCGGCGAAACACTACAGTCCCTCGTTGTTTTTGAGGTATTGAGCCTCTTGTTCTGGAGTCATATTGGTCATGTTAGTATTCATATTATTCATGATCCATATCGAACCACCGACGACAATACCAACAATAATCACCGCCATAGAAATAGTTGCTAACTTCCAGCGTGGAGCTTTTTCATTCCCAAGATGAAGGAAAAAGACAAGTTGAATGATCAGCTGTAACACTGCTAAAGCCGCGATAACGATAATTAAGATATTTGTTGGCCATACTTGATACGATACCAACAAGTAGGCTGCGAACGTTGTGACGACCGAAGAAATATACCCAATGATATATGCATTCACGCGCGCTGGTGCTTCTTTTTTAATAACACTCATGACATGACTCCGAATAAGTAAACGACCGTAAAGATAAATATCCATATGATATCCAGGAAGTGCCAAAATAATCCAAGCAGGGCAAGCCGCTCCACGTCACTTGTTTTTAAGCGTGACCGCCACAGGCGTACTCCCATCACTAGCATCCAAATCAAACCGACGGTAATATGTATACCATGAACGCCAACCAGCGTAAAGAATGCTGATAAAAAGCCGCTGCGTTGCCAACTATTTCCCATTGCAATAAAGCGTTGGAATTCAGTAAGCTCCATTACCAAAAACGAGACGCCGAGGATAAACGTCAAGATAAGCCATATAAAAGTACGCGCTTTTTGACCACTACGAGCAGCTAACACGGCTAAACCAATGGTGAAACTGCTCGTTAGCAGTATCATTGTTTCAGCTAATACGAAAGGAAGATCGAATAGTTGTTGACTCGTCCCACCCCCCGCAGTCGCTGTACGTAACACGATGTACGTTGCAAATAATGAGGCGAACAGCACACAGTCTGTCATCAAATATATCCAGAACCCAAGCGTTTTACGAGAGACTGCTTCTCCGTTTACGACCACCTCGCTCATGCTACCTTCCTTTCGTGCGCCTTCAGTGTCGCGACAGAAATTGTTTCCTCGGTATCATCACTCGTTAAACGAATTACTAGGAGCACAATAATCGCCAAGAGCCCAACGATAGCAAGCCAGACGATATGCCACACAACAGCACCGCCAAAAATAAGTGCCGCTAGGCCAATATAGACACCATAACCCGTATTTTTTGGCACAGTAATATCACTATAAACCGGTAATTGTTTTTTCTTCAATCGTTTCATTTCCCAGAACATATCACGCGAGGTGACAATAGGAATGACGGCATAATTATATTCTACTGGCGGAGAGGTCATTGACCACTCGAGCGTTCGCCCATCCCATGGATCACCTGTCGTGTCGATCGTTTTCTTTCGCTGGATAATACTGACGACAACCTGTAACACTTGGAGGGCAATACCTACGGCAATCAAGAGTACGCCCACGCCTGCCACGATAAATAAGCCTTGCCAGCCAAGACTTGGATCATAATGATCGAGCCGACGGGTCGCGCCCATAAATCCAAGAATATATAGTGGAATAAATGCCATAAGAAAGCCGACGATCCAAAACCAAAATGCCCACACGCCAATCCGTTCATTTAAGCGAAATCCTGTAAATTTCGGGAACCAATACGCGAAAGCAGCAAAGGCTCCGAATAACACACCGCCAACTATCATCGTGTGGAAGTGTGCCACGAGAAACAAACTGTTATGGAACTGGAAATCAGCTGGTGGTACCGACATCATAACGCCCGCTAATCCGCCTATTGTAAAGGTTGTGACAAACCCCATAAACCATAACATTGGCGTCGTAAATCGTACCCTTCCCCGATACATCGTAAAAATCCAGTTAAAGACTTTAACACCGGTTGGAATAGCGATTACCATTGTCATAATGCCAAAGAACGTATTAACATCGGCACCTGCACCCATCGTAAAGAAGTGATGTAACCATACAGTAAACGATAAGACCGTTATCGCGATCAAGGCCACCACCATTGAGGTATAGCCAAATAATTTTTTACGCGAAAACGTTGACACAATTTCCGAAAAAACACCAAACGCAGGAAGCACTAAAATGTATACTTCAGGGTGTCCCCATGCCCAAATCAAATTGATATAAAGCATCGGGTTACCTCCCATAGCGGAAGTAAAGAAATGCATACCTAACAAACGATCTAATGATAACATTCCCAATGTCGCGGTTAAAATGGGGAAAGCAAACATAATTAAACTCGAACTGCTCAAAACACTCCATACGAATATTGGCATTTTCATTAGTGTCATACCTGGAGCACGCATCTTTAGAATTGTCACGAAAAAATTAATTCCCGATAGCATACTACCAACACCCGCAATTTGCAGACTCCAGATCCAATAATCTACTCCTGTTCCAGGACTATATTGTAATTCGGAGAGTGGTGGATAGCCCAACCATCCTGCCGTCGAGAATTCGCCGACGATCAATGGCATATTTATCAGAATCATGCCAGCCGCGAATAGCCAAAAACTAACTGAATTCATAAATGGAAAAGCGACATCGCGCGCGCCAATTTGTGGTGGAACTATCAGATTGAATAACCCAAACATAATACCCATACCAACAAAGAAAATCATAATCGTACCATGTGCGGAAAAAATTTGTTGGAAACTACTCGAGGATAAAATTCCCAAAGATCCGTTTGTTGCCTGTTGCGCACGAATTAATAGCGCGTCCGCCGCACCGCGAAATAGCATAATCGCAGCGACTATTAGATACATAACACCAATTTTTTTCGGATCCAAGGAAGTCATCCACTTCCATAGCCACTTCCAGCGTTTGAACTTTGTCACAAGAATGATAGCGACAATCAAAGCGAAAACCATTCCATAACCAGCAATGGCTGTCATGGGATCATGAACAAAATCCGCAGGTGTTAAACGTCCAAAAAT
>CAZKIJ010000015.1:12240-15130 GCA_964552895.1 uncultured Candidatus Saccharibacteria bacterium
AGTTGGGTCGACATACCGCTCATCGCGTAAATTTGTCCGGCTAACGCTGGTATCCAAAACGAATTTACTGGTGCATCGGCAGTAATTGTAAAAGTGATAGGCGTTTTTTCGGGAATATTGACATAATTCAAGGTCGCAATGTTTTGATTAGGGTAAATGAATAACCAGCGCCACTGCAATGCAACGACTTGAATTGTTAACGGCTTTGCATCCGACTGAAGGGGTTTAGATGGGTCAAGCGCATGGGTCGCATAACCAGTAATAATTGCTAGCGCTATGATAATCACACACGGTATTCCCCACCACAATGCTTCAATCTTCTTATTGTGATCATAGTCCGGCTCATAGACCGCCTTTGTATTTGTTTCACGATATCGCCAGGCAATCACGAACAACATAACAAAAACAGGGATGACAACCACTGCGCCAAGAGCCATCGTCAGATAAATCAGGTCACGCTCCTGGTTAGCGATTGTGCCATGTGTATCCAATACGGGCATGGCGCGTCCGTAAGAAGCTGCGACAAAGATAGCAATCATTGCTAGTCCAATCCCGACTGCGACAAAAATTTTGAGAAGACGTTTTTTTGTTTGCTTTTTCATCCCACCATCTCCTTTTATATGACCGTTGCGTTGACCCTACTAGCAGCATTCTGTTGTATGCGTGACACGAGCTGTGCCACTTCCTCACCCGTGAGTGTGCGGTCATTTGCAACTAGCGTGAGTCGAAGGGTAATATTTTTTGTGGTACTTTTTTCGGCTTGATATATATCGAGTGGTTTTACTATCATCGTTAGGTCCGGTGAAGCAATTGCAGATGTGACCGCCCGATATAAAGAATCGTAAGTAATATTTTGGTCAACCTGGAAACATATATCACGTTCAGTGCTAGGAAATTTACTCGACGGGCTATATTCAATACCCTTAATGCCGTTAAGCACCATCCTTGGTGATACTTCAAACCCGGCACTATAAGCTGGTAATTTTAGTGCGTTGACAACCGAACGTTTGAATTCACCAATTATACCAATACGTTCATGTGTTTCGCGGTCCAATATAGTAGCGCTCCGTTTTGGTTCGAAGGGTGGCGCAATTGGATAGTCCGAAGATTCTTCAAGCGGTTCATACGTAACAGCGCAATGAAGTGACTCAACAATAAAATCAAACAGTCGCTTCGCTTCATAGTAGGCCGCACCCGCCCCTTTCGCATCTACCACAACAAGCCCAAGGCTATCATATTCTTTTGGCACATTTTCATCTGTTAAGCCAGCTTGCCTTGAGTGTATTTTGTTCAATTCATAAAGCGCGAAATGGTTATAGCCTGCTCGAATGTTGCCGTGAACCTGTGCTAATAAACTGGGCATGAGGCTTTGGCGGTAATATTGCAGGTCAGGACTAATACTATTTGTTATTCGATAGGCATCGTCGGGATTCTGACCTACTTTTTTCATCAAATCCCCATGTATGAAAGAATACGTCAATACTTCATTCGCACCGGCTCGCGTCAATAGGTTTCGCACCTGTGATTTCATTTGATCAAAAGCACCTTGCTCGACAGCGCTAAAATCACGAGTCGGTAACCGTGGTTCAATCGTATCAAAGCCATTGAGACGACCAATTTCCTCGATAACATCTTCAGTAATATGAATGTCTTGACGCCAATACGGTGCCGTGACCGTTGATTGTGTCATGTCTGACTCTACAATAAATTCAACATTTTGGAGTGTTTCATCGATGTCATTGACGGTAAATTTACTTCCTAGGGTATCGTTAACAATGTCAATTGGAATCGTCAGGGTGGCGGCATCATGACGCCCTGGATACGCATCGGCGATACCAGAAATTGGTGTGGCACCAGTGAACTCCGCAACCATTCGGACGGCCTCGGCTAAAACAGGTGCAGTTAAGGCGGCTGGCTGGCCTTTTGTAAAGCGGGTGATGGCTTCGCTAAAAATACCGTGGCGCATTTGGGTAGCACGGAGATTGTAAAGATTGAAGGTTGCACTTTCAATAATAATATTCTTTGTATTGGCGTCAATTTCAGTTGCCGTTCCGCCCATCGCTCCTGCTAAGGCAACTGGCGTTGTGCCGGCAGCAATTACAATATCCTCTGGGGACAAAAGAATTGTGCGTCCATCCAGTAGCGTTAATTGTTCGCCGTCTTTACCAGCACGTACATGAATGTCGGTGCCAAATTGTTTTAGTTTATCGTAATCAAAAGCGTGGAGTGGCTGGCCGGTTGCCAACATCAAGTAATTCGTGACGTCGACAATCGCATTAATAGGACGAATACCACTTCGTGCCAAGTATGTTTGTAGTTGAAGTGGTGACGTCGTATTTTGTTTGGCACCAGATAGTACAACCGCCTGATATCGATCAGACAATGAAACATCGTCAATCGACACGATTGGTGTGTCGATGGTATCTTCAGTACTAAAATCAGGGTTAATATTACTTAAAAATGAGGGCGTGGTAAAGGCCTTTCCCTCGATACCGGCGACTTCACGAGCAAACCCAATGACACCAAACGTATCAGGACGGTGGGTTAATGATTTATTTTCGATATCAAGCAACGTATCATTTAATTCATACAAATCTGCGAATGAAGTACCTGGTGTGGTATCTTTATCGATCTCGAGAATACCATCATGATCGTCATATAAATCGAGTTCGCGAGCACTTGCCAGCATGCCATTACTTATATAACCACGTAATTGTCGAGCTCCTAATACAAATGGTTCATTGGACCCATAGCTGTCGGGTACTGTACTGTGTGGCGGCAACCAAGCGACAAGTAAGCCTTCACGAACATTCGGTGCGCCACAGACGACTTGGATGTACCCATGATCATCACGTTCAAGGCCCTCAACTTTTCCACCATCATCAATTTT
>CAZKIJ010000016.1:0-14336 GCA_964552895.1 uncultured Candidatus Saccharibacteria bacterium
TTAACATACGCGATCAATTCAAAACGTCGTCGGCCATGGATACTGTATGCAATCTTGGTAGCAGCCGGCATGTGGACCCATTACTTTACCGCGCTCGTATGGTTAGCTCATTGGGTATGGAGGTTTGTTGTGGTTCGGCAAACAGGTGTTCGCGGCATCGCCTTAGTACGTCGGTATTTTAGTAAAGCCTGGATAGGGACGCACGCGTTTGCCATCGCTTTATTCATACCATGGCTCCCGTACATGATTCTGCAACTCGGAAGCATTCAGCAAAAAGGTTTTTGGATCGGACCTGTGGGTGCGAATACCGTCACTAACTATGTGACGAATATGTTTTATTACCAAGAGCACGACAATGTTCAAGGATGGTTGGCGGCACTCCTCATTGCTGTCGTCATTAGTATCATTGGTCTTATCGTTCATACGTATCATATACTTTCAAAACATAATCGCCTGAATTATAGTCTCCTCATCATTATGGCGTTAGTACCGGTTGGCTTACTATTTGTTGCTTCCTTACCACCCGCAACATCATCGTACGTTGAGCGATATCTAATGCCATCGATTATGACAGCGTCCCTCTTACTTGGCGTGACAATTATTTACGGTTTGGCAGCGTCGAAGCGTCGCTGGAAAATTATCTCCACAGTATTGATATTGGTTGTTTTTACAATTGGGATTTTTAATCTAAGCTACTACGGCAATTACAATAAAAATTCAAACAATAACATCCTGACAAAGCAACTCGTTCAAGCTATTGATGCGAAGGCTAAGCCAGGCGAGCCAATCATCGCTAATTCACCATGGATATTTTATGAAGCCGTTTTTTATGCGACAAAAGATCATCCAGTCTATTTCATTGATGCCGACACACAATACATTTTTGGGTCACTCGACATGCTCAAGGACAATGATGCACATAAAATTAAAGACGTCCCCACATTTCTTCAGCAAAATCCAGTTGTATGGTATATAGGCATAACCGATAAGCCAAGCGTTGCGTCAGACCGTACGGTTGGCTGGACGCAACTCCAAACCATTGGTATTCACGATCCAATCCGCAATGTTACCAACTACGTTGGCACCGAGTACAAAACCAATTAGCGCGGAATAATCTTCATTAGGAATTTAGTACGAACACTCACGTACAAAATACCGATAGCAAAAAGCGATACGACCAAATTGAGCAACCAATGGTCGCTCGGTTTTGTCATAATGAGCATCAAGAAAAACACTACAAACGCTTGCATTGTATACGTGTAGAGAGAGTTATTGCCGAACGCCAATAACAGCCATCCAAACCACTTATTGATCCATTTTTCAAACTTGGTAAACAAGAAGACTAACGCCAGGAACCATACGGTGAAGAGGGCTAATCGGGCGAGCGGCAAGCGGTCTTTATTAAAGTAGGCACTGTACACATCGTCATAATGAGATAGTGTTTGCCCAATGACAGGAAGGGCATCACCGAATACAATTAACACATTAGCAACTAGGGTAATCGCCGAAATTACCCATATCGAGACGACAGTTATGTGACGTATTCGTGCCGACAGATGGTGCCACCAGCTGGTGATTTGTTTGAAGTAGAAACCTATTGCGAAGCCACTAAAGAATACTAGTTGCCAACTCATTGGCTGAGATAATTCGCCGGCTGGCCATGGACTGAATGCATATAGAGACCAAATAATTATGCTGGCGGTCATCATGATGTACCATTTGCCTTTTCTGAGTAGCCATAAGGCGAGCGGACTTACTAGAATAAAAAGTGCATACAAGCGTAAATAATCAGCCCAGCCATACACGTACTGGAACGTCGCTGCTTGCCAGAAGAAAGTAAAAATTGATCCTTGCATCGGATAATCACCTAGTTTTAAACCGGGATTTTCGACGAACAACCAGCCAACAACCGTGAAGAAAAAGAGTAATAGTAGATACGTCACATAGAGTTGAAGGCTGCGTTTTAGTAATAAATTACGGGCAACTTTAAAGGGTTTATCGACTAACTTTGCACCACGGACAATGCCAAGGACAATACCAGAAATCAAGAAAAAACCTTCCGCGGTCGAGGCATACAAATAACTTTGCCCTGTGATCCACTCTAGTCCACTCGGATAATAATGGAGATGATTGAGTAAAATCACGATAAGAAAATAACCGCGAAGTAAATCGAGGGTAATAACACGGGATGAAGTAGTCTCTGGCGTCTTCACGTCTCCCTATTATATAATGGATACATGAGTAAAGTCCCTTATACGGCACCAGATTTTTCATTACCCGACGAAGCGGGTACCCTCCATCAATTGAAAGATTTTAGAGGCAAATGGGTTGTTTTATATTTTTATCCAAAAGATGAAACGCCGGGATGTACGACTGAAGCCTGTAGCCTACGCGATGCCCGTGATGATCTCGCTGCGCTGGGTGCGGACATTATTGGTGTGAGTAAAGACGATGCCAGTGCCCATGAAAAATTCAAAGCTAAACATTCATTGAATTTTACCTTGTTAACCGATAAAGACGCCAAAACCATTCATGATTACGGTGCATGGGGTAAAAAGATGTTTGGCGTTGAGGGTATTTTGCGTAAGACATTTATTATTAATCCAAATGGTCAAGTGGTAAAAGTTTTTGGACGTGTTACACCACTTGGACATGGTCATCAAGTAGTTGATGCGGTCAAAACACTTAGCGCGGTCGCTTAGCCGCAGCCAGTCGAGCCTTTTCGGCAAATGTATCATCAATTACATCGTTGCTAAAGTCACCAAATCTTTTGACAGCGGCAGTTCGTAGCATAAAATCAGCGATCAGTGGATTTTTTGGCAGTAACGAACCGTGTAAATAAGTCCCGATCACGTTCTTATAACGAGCACCTTCGGTATCATCTTTCATATTGTTACCAGCTCCCACCCTCACAGTGGCAAGCGGTACTGCTTGAGGCCCCAGGAAAGTTTGGCCACTATGGTTTTCGTAGCCAATAATATCACCAAAATCACTACTTTCGGTAATGATATTACCAATCAAACGCTCTGACATACCGAGGGTCGTCATATCGAAAATGCCAATGCCTTCGATGCGATGATTCTTCGAGGTTTGAAAATAGTGGCCAAACAATTGGTAGAGTCCGCAGATCATGAGCATTGGGACGCCATCGTCAGCCAGCTTCCGTAACTTTTCACCTATTTTCATTAAATCAGCGTGAACTTTATCTTGGCCGCTGTCTTGGCCACCGCCACCTAAAACAACATCAACTTTATTCGGGAAACTATCGCCGGGATTATACCGAATAATGTTCGGTACGTAGCCATACCATTCAGCGCGTCGTTGCAATACCAACAAATTACCTTCATCACCATAAATATTCATGTCGCGTGGATATAAGTGAAGGATGTGTAAGGTCGGCTTCATAACACCCTCTCTACATTTGTCATTTTACCAATCTCTTTTCGTAGAGTCAGCATGGCAGTGTAGGTACAATAAATTCGTTTTGGCCTGTCGAGTTTGATGAATGTTTGCAAAGCTTTTGTAAGCGATGGTTCAACCGTTGTCATCAGGACCTCATCGTATTGCAAACGCAGGGCCATATCGTAGGCGCGAATACCTGATACCATGGCGACCCCATTATCACGCAGACTGTCGAATTCCACATCCCATAACCACGACATATCCCGACCATCAGCATAATTGTCATTGATAGCAATCATGGTAGCGTAGCCATCAGCTGGGAAAGATTTTAAGCCTAGGCGAAACCCAGATGGATTTTTGACAAGAACTAATTCGAGTGGGTGGTCACGAACGGTAAGCGTTTCACCGCGCCCAAATGCTGGGGATATGTCACGCAGTGTCGTAACCACAACATCAGCCTTAAAATCAGTATCCAGAATGGCACGGGTTAAAGCAATAGCCGCCGCGCTGTTAAAAACATTGTAAAGGCCATTGAGTTTTAACGATGTCGTAACATCGCGGCCGTCGACATTGTAGGTTGCTTTATCATCTTTATACTTTTTCAGTAAAACCTCTGCGGCTGGGCGGACTGTTTTTAGAACGGTGCCTCGTATATCGTCGTCACTTGGGAAGGTTGCTAATAATTCATCACTCAGACCAAAGTAACCGACGCGCTGTTTTAAACTATCTGCGATACGGCGAACGCGCTGATCTTCGCGATTGAGTACGACCGTGTCAGTAGTTGCCCGTGCAGTGTGCTCGAGTAGTCGTGTCGTAGCGTCGATCTCACCAAATCGATCAAGTTGATCACGCATGACATTTAAAATCAGACTATAGCGCGGTGGCACATGGTTCACGAAACGGACGGCGTGGGCTTCATCCAATTCAAGCACGGCAATATCAGCATTGAGGGTGCCGTGGACATCAACATCAGCCAATAACGCCGCTGCCACGCCCCGGGAAAAATTACTGCCGGTACGGTTCGTAAAAACCTTGAGGCCATGGGCTTCTAGTAATTCAACGACCATTTTTGTGGTCGTGGTTTTCCCATTCGTCCCGCTAATAACCACGACACCGCGCGGCAGTGTCATGAGGATATTTTTTACATAGTCCGGACTGATTTTTTCAATGAAAAGACCAGGGAAAGCTGACCCGCCGCCACGAAGGCGAGCGATGGCGCGCACCGATTTGCCGAGCAGCGTCACAAAAGAGTAAGGCATAACAACTATTATACGCTATAATGATGGTATGTTTTTGGTGGGTATGCTGAACTGGTGGTACACCGATGGTTGGAAGGCGCGACGCCAGAAAAGTGGTCGTCAATTAGTCACCGTGACTGAATTTTTTTCGATCGGCCAGCTGGCAGCAACCCTATTTTCGCCATTTCGACAAATTTCGGCTGGCCGCGTGACTGGTCCAGCTGGCGTACAGTTACGGGCGTTTTTTGATCAACTACTATCGCGTATTATTGGCATGGTCATTCGTACCATTTTCATTATTGCCGGTCTTCTGGTTATGACATTTTTGGCTGTCGCGGAACTTATCATACTGTTACTGTGGCTATTACTCCCAATTGTTCCAATAGTGGGATGTATCATCGCCGTGATTGGGTGGATACCGTGGATATAAAATTTAATTATCACCATCCGCGGGCCCACCGAGCACGTTTGGCTGGTAGCTTGCATCCGTGGGCATTGTCCTTGACGTTGGCCTGGGTAGCGCTACTTTTCGCTGGAGTTGCTCTGCTTGTCATTTCCATCCCAGCTGGCTGGGCATGTATAGGGATCGCAGCATTCCCATTCATGGTAAAAGTGTGGTATAAGGGTGAGTTACAACAGCTGCCAGTAGGTAAGGGAACGGCGATTGAAGACGTCTTAGATGGTGACATACTTGGTCAATTACATGATCAACCAACGCCTTTTACGATTGCTGGAGCGATCACAGTGTCGCGAAGCGGCCAATTCTTTGCAGCTCGTTTTGGTATTAGTGGTAATTTTTTGCAACAGCTGGTGTCCAATAATTCCGCTGATACTGGGGTTATATGGCAGAATGCTTTAACGCTCCGCAACGAGTTGGGGTTGCCGTCGATATCGGCTGGAATTATGATCATTGCTCTTTTGCAAACAATTCCGCAGGCAGCATCGTTACTGGCACATGTCCAGTTGACCATCGATGATATAAAAGACGGCGCCACGTGGTACGCCCACCTAGAAGCACGAATCGAGAAGAGTAAGACGATACCAAAACATCCAGGCGGCATTGGCCGTGACTGGTCGTTCGGTTGGATTCCCACGCTGTCACGATTCGGACAAAACATTAGTGAAAATGGCGCCAGCGGTTTAGTAGAACTTGACGCTCACCAAGACGCGCTTGATCACATCGTCAAAGCCTTTAACGGCGGTGGTTCAACGAGCTTGGCATTAGTAGGACCTACTGGCATTGGGAAAACCGAAGTCGTCTACGCTTTAGCAGATAAATTAATGGCAAACGCCAAAGATGTTCCACCGCGGCTGCGGTATCACCAAGTCTTTTTACTTGATGCATCATCGCTCATTTCAGCCGCACCTGGTCGGGGCGAACTCGAGAATCTCGTGACGATTATTCTAAACGAGGCCTATAGCGCGAAAAACATTATTGTGTGTTTGGATAACGCCCAGCTCTTTTTTGAAGAGGGTGTCGGGTCGGTTGATTTGACGAGCGTGTTGCTACCTATTTTGCAGGCCGGTCGCTTGCCGATTATTCTGACAATTGATGAACAACGTTATTTACAAATTGCTCAACGGACCCCAGAAATCGCTAACGCCATCAACCGGGTAAGCATGCAGCCGGTGACGGAACAAGAAACGATGGCCGTCATGCAGGACCGCTTGCCAGAGATTGAATACAAGTCAAAAACCATGATTATGTACCAGGCAATGAAAGAGGCGTATCGTCTGAGTGAGCGCTATATATACGATTTAGTCATGCCAGGTCGCGCGTTGCGGTTATTGGAAGCTGCCACGCAGTATAGTGAATCAGGTGTCGTGACGGCTAAGTCAGTCCAGCAGGCAATCGAAAAAACCATGAACGTCAAAGTGGGCGTGGCTGATAATGACCAGGAGCGAGAAACGCTATTGAATATGGAAGCGCTTATCCACGAACGCATGATTGGTCAAACGAAAGCGGTCAGTGTGGTTAGTGATGCGTTGCGCCGTGCTCGGGCCGGTGTCCGTAACCAGAATCGTCCGATTGGCACGTTCTTATTTCTCGGCCCTACCGGTGTGGGAAAGACCGAATTAGCCAAATCGCTAGCAGCCGTCTATTTTGGCAACGAAAACCAACTGATCCGTCTCGACATGAATGAATACGTGTCGCCAAATGACGTTCAGCGTCTAATTGCCGACGGGAGCAGTGATGCCAATAGTCTGACGGCTCGGGTAATGAAACAACCATTCAGCGTCGTACTATTAGATGAAATCGAGAAAGCTCACACCAGTGTATTGACGACATTATTGCAACTGCTCGACGAGGGTATTTTGCGCGATGAAAAAAACCGTGAAGTCAGCTTCCGTGACGCCATTATCGTGGCGACATCAAATGCTGGTGCCGATCGCATTCGCGAGTATATCGAGCGTGGCTACAAACTCGAACAATTTCAAGAGCAACTGGTCAATGAATTGATTGATAGCAGTGCTTTTCGCCCTGAATTCCTCAATCGTTTTGATGACATCGTTGTCTTCAGCCCCCTTACTAAAGAGGATTTGATGCAGGTTGTCGATTTGATTCTGAAAGGCGTGAACCAGACGCTTGAACCACAAAAAATTACTGTCACCGTCGCTGAAGATGCTAAGAAATATCTGGTTGACGCCGGCTACGATCCACGCTTGGGTGCCCGTCCAATGCGCCGTATTGTTCAACGCGCCGTCGAAAATATTGTTGCCAAAGCCATGCTGGCAAAAGAAGTTGATGCGGGCGGCCACGTTGAAATTGCCCTGCCTGACGTTCAAGCTATCCTTGAAACTGACAAAACCGCCGAAGCCTTCATGGAGGGCACCACCGCTGGTACTCACTAAAAAAGATCCCGAACGGGATCTTTTATCATGTCATGGGGCGAGTAAGCAGAATTGAACTGCCGACCTCCTGGACCACAATCAGGCGCTCTAACCAACTGAGCTATACCCGCCATGTTTTGCCGCAAGGACTTAGGCTATTTTAACAGATTGGGCGCCGGATGAAAACATGCTATAATTACCTGACGCGCGGGCGTCGTATAATGGCTAATATACGTGCCTTCCAAGCATGTGATGAGAGTTCGATTCTCTCCGCCCGCACCAATATAAAAACCGATCCCCGCGATCGGTTTTTATATTGGTATGAACTGAAGTGGACCGAACTCTCATCAGCGAGCAAAGCGAGCCAGATGAGAGTTCGAACACAAGGAGCAACAGAAAAGTGGTTCCATTTTTCTGTGCGACGCAGTGCTATCGCAGATATTCTCTCCGCCCATCAACTTTAACCTTGTTATACTATGATTATGAAAACACTTCTTTTTGTCCTCGGTGGGAAAGTAGATGGCCACGTGCCGACGGCGCATTTCGCATTACGTACCGAAGCTGCTATCCAGTACTACCACGACCATCACACCAATGAAGAAATCGTCTTTCTCGTGTCGGGTCGATGGACAAATGCAACCGAAACGTTTGACGAAACCGAAGCCGAAATCGGTAAACAATATATTCTTGAGCGTATCCCGGAAGCACTCGTTTACAAAGAAGATATCAGCGTCGAACTTGTTGGTAACTACGCATTCTCGAAACCACTTATCATGGCACTAAAACCAGATACCGTTGTTGTCTTTACCTCCGAACTCATGCTGAATCGAAACAAACTGTTAGGAAAAAAAATTTTTGCACAAGATTTTCCGGTACACTACGACGTTATCACAACTGATTTATCAGACAACGAAACGTTGGTAGCAAAAGAAGTCGACGCGATCGCCCTCTTCAACAAACTATTTACTGATGTCAATGATGGGGATCATGTGACCTTCCGGGATATCCTTCTCTATCAAACTCCATATTATTTTAAAGGCATTATCCGGGACCAAGATTTTTTCGACGCTTATTGGGACGGTGGGTATGAGAACTTTTTACACGGACGAGACGTCAGAAAGAACATTTAGCTCGCTTTCACTAAAGTATTCTCCGCCGGGTCCTTAATCGTCACGTATTTATAGCGCTCCGGCTCTTGATAGCCCAGCTCGTTTGTTCGAATCACAATCACGCGGTGCTCGTAAGCTTCTTTAATCACACACGGGAACCAGTCATGCTCATCTTTGTCGTAATAGTGCCAGATACCATCGAGATAGGTCAGCCCCGTCTCACGAACAATGCGTTCGGCCTGTTCGCGCGTATCCGTTTGTGCCATTGGGTACCCAAAGATGGTTTGCGCCTGCCAGCCAGCGCTTGTTTTCGCAACGTTCCCTAAAAACTCGTTCGTTTCCTCATGATAAATAGAAGTCGTCATCACTCTTATTATATAATAACGATGCGCCCCGGTAGCTCAGTGGATAGAGCAGAGGACTTCTAAGCCTAAGGTCGTTGGTCCGATTCCAACCCGGGGTACCAGTGTCATTAAGCATAAGCGTGGTTGTGCTATTGTTAATTCATGAAAAAGAAACAAACGCCTCAATTTAAAATACTGATTCCTGTTGTACTTACTACTTTTATTGTCGTACTTGTATCTATCTATGCCTTCCTTCCAAAACCTGTTGAGGCAGATAAGTCAAGGCAGGTACCAAGGTTTGTTTTTGATTCAAAGCAAGCTTCGGGCTGGTGGACAAGCGGTTCTATCGATCCTCGAACCCAGAAGTTAACTGGTAGCCAATCCGATGGATCAGACGTACCGTTTGCCTCAATCGGAATTTATCAGGGTAAACAAGGTGAATCTGGTGACTGTTCGATCCTCTTAAACTATTGGGGAGGCAGATCCAAAGATTTAGCAAAGGTTTTAAGCGATCTTGAGACAAGGACAGTCTATGGATCTTCGACACTATTGCTAAAGGCACTTGAATCAACGCCACTGACAATGAAAGTGAGTAATAGCGATCAATATTATCAGCTACATCAATATGATTTAACAGGTTCGTCATCAGATTCACTTCAAAGAGGGATTGAATTTGGCGTTATCAAAACTGCTACGGGTTATATAGATATTCGTGGTAATTGTAAAACTGCAGATGAGCTTACAATAACATTGCCTGTGCTCTCTGCAGTAAGCCTTGAGCTTTAGCTGGCCCGACTGTCTATTCGTCATAAAATCATGCTAAGCTAGAGTAAATAGGAGGCACGCATGGAGCGGCAAAGTACCAAACAACCGATTGTTTCAATTGACCATTTCAGAATTGATCTTGGGAACAAAACGGTTATTAAAGATTTGAGTTTTGATGTGCGACGCGGGGAAGTGTTTGGCTTTTTGGGAAGCAATGGGTCGGGGAAGACGACCACTATTCGTGCTTTGCTCGGCATCTATCAGCCGACGGCTGGCAGGTTGCTGGTCGATGGTAAGCCATTTTCCGTTTCGTCAGGTGTGAAGCTTGGCTATTTACCCGAGGAACGGGGACTGTACAAAAAAGAAACCGTCATCGACACGATGGTGTATTTCGGACAGTTAAAAGGCCTAACAAAAGAGGCTGCCAAAGCGCAAAGCGAGGCTTACCTCGACCGCGTTAAATTACGCGATAAAGCCATGACACGGCTCGATAAATTATCCGGCGGGCAACAGCAAAAAGTTCAACTCGGTATCACGATTATGAACGATCCAGAATTGTTGATTCTGGACGAGCCGACGAAGGGCTTCGATCCAGTGAATCGCCGTTTGTTGATGGATATCATCGAGGAACATCAGCGGGCGGGCGCGACGGTGATTTTCGTGACACACCAGATGGAGGAAGTCGAGCGCTTGTGCGACCGGATTATCCTCTTAAAAGATGGTCAGGCGCGAGCCTATGGTACGGTCAAGGAAGTCAAGAAAGAATTTGGTGACATATCACTCGATGATATTTTTCTGGAAGTTTATGGCGATGAAAATGAGCAGCCAGAGGAGGAGGCGTAATGTATAATCTGGGAACCGTTTTCCGTTTCGAGGTCAAGCGGACGCTAAAGAAGCGATCATTTTGGATCATGGCCCTGGCATTTCCTATCATCATTGGGCTCGTTTTTGGTATCATTTATTTCTCGAGTCAAGCCACCAATAAAGCCGCCGAGGATACCAAAAATCAAAAATTCAGTCTGGCTATTACCGATGATAGCGGGCGCATTAGCCCTAATGTCATAAAAGCCTATGGCGCCACGACCACAGCCGATAAACAAGCAGCAATCGCCGCCGTGACCAACGGCACATTAGATGCCTACTTTTATTATCCAAAAGATCTCGGTAATCAAAACGTACAAATTTATGCCAAGGATGCTGGCCTATTTGATAACGGACGCTATACGGCTGTGGCTAACGTCTTGTTACAACAATCAGTCGCGCCGACGGTTGATCCTCAGACGACGGCCGTCCTGCAAAACAAAGTCGCTTTCGACGCCACAACGTACAAAAATGGGGCTGCGTTCGATGGCACAAAGGCCTTAATCGCGCCAGGAATTTTCTTGGTGTTGTTTTACATTTTGATTACCATGTTTGGTAACCAAATGCTCGCCAGCACTACCGAGGAGAAAGAGAATCGTGTCATCGAAATGATCTTGACGACAATAAAGGCCCGCACGCTGATTATTGGAAAAATTCTTTCGTTGCTGGTGTTGGCGCTCATCCAAATTGTTGTTATCCTGGCTCCTGTTGTGATTGCGTATATCTTTCTACGTAACACGCTGGCATTACCGACGATTGATTTGAGCAATATTCCACTCGACCCGGCGCGTATCGCTGTGGGGGCTGGGTTGTTCCTTTTCAGTTTCCTGATGTTCACCGGGTTGTTAGTTGCGATCGGTGCGGCCGTCCCCACGGCAAAAGAGGCGGCCAGTTTCTTCGGCCTGGTGATAGTGCTTTTGTTCGCGCCATTATATGCCGTCTCACTCTTCATCTCCACGCCAAACGCTGGTATTGTCCAATTTCTCTCGTACTTTCCGTTAACGGCGCCAATTCCATCATTGTTGCGGAATGCTGTGGGTAACCTACCGATCGCGAACGGTGTTATCGAAATCATTATTTTGGCTGTCAGCTCAGTCATCACGTTGGCGATCGCCGTTCGGCTGTTCCAATATGGCGCGTTGGAATACTCGCGACGGGTCAATTTGCGGGATATTTTCCGTACAAAAGCCTAACATGATACATCGTTTAGATAAGGTATTGCTGATAAGCTCTCTCTTGTGGGCAGCAACCACATGATGACGTTTACAACATGGATATATTATAAAAAACAGACCTTGCATAAACCGCAAATATCGCTTATAGTTAAGTCAATATTAATGGAGAAGCATTCATGCTAGGTAAGGTAGAAATCGCAGCACTCGTCATTTTAGCAATCGTTTTGCTATTTGTCGGTGCGAAAAAGTTACCTGAGCTTGCGCGTGGCGTCGGCCAATCGGCCAACGAGCTCAAAAAAGGTTTCCGCGACGGAATCCCAGACGAGCCAAAGAAAAAAGACGACTCGAACAACACAGACAAAAAATAAAAACCTAAACCCACCACTGTTTAGGCAGGGGAATGAACAAAAAAACAAAACCAACACAAACACAGGTCTTAGCGGACCATCTGAAGGAGCTTCGTATCCGTCTGTTAGTGTGTCTCGCCGTTGTTTCAGTGGGCGCGATTGTTGGGTATGTGTTTTATGAGCCTATCTTAAGCTGGTTGCGATCACCACTTCAGACAAATCTTTATTATAGTACTCCGTCGGGCAGCTTCGCCTTTATCATGAAAGTGTCATCAATAATTGGGATTGGTTTGGCATTGCCTGTCTTGATTTACAATATACTGATGTTCATTCAACCTGCATTAAATCAGCGTTTCAGCGTTGCCCGTATTACTGTTTTACGGTTACTTCGGTCCTGCTTGCCGTCGCAGGCGCGGCCTTTGCGTTTTACGTGATGTTACCGGGCGCCTTAAAATTCTTTGGTGGCTTCCAAGTCGCCGGATTGACGGCTTTAATTAGTGCCGATAGTTACTTAAGTTTTGTGACAAATTCGTTGATCACCTTTATGATTGTTTTTCAAATCCCATTATTGATGGTGATCGCTGATCGCATTAAACCAATCCCGCCAAAAAAGCTCTTGGCATTTGAAAAGTATGTGATTGTTGCCGGTTTTGTTATCGCGCTGGTGGTACCGTTCGCGTTCGATTTCGTCACTAGCCTATTAATCGCAACGCCAATCATTGCCCTGTATAACATTTCAGTTGTGATTATAATGATCCGTCATGGGCGACGAACAAGCAATAAAAAACAGGCACCATCTGCGCACGAAGAACCAATACTCGATGATGCTTTTGTTGCCGAGTTATTCACAGAAGAAGACTCGCCGTCACGACAGACCGTTCCGCGATCCCGCAATTACGAATTTACTCATATGAGAGCGAAAACGCCCGAAGAGATTCGTCAGGAGCTTGCCGTACAGAGACAGCAGGCCTTGGCAGCAAAAGTCGCGCGTTATAATAATGGACGATTAGTCCTTCAATAGTTAGTCGTTGTAGCGCGAACTACCGTAACCACCCTTTTGACTTGTATCAGTGTAAGAAGTTCCTGAGAGCAGGCGAATAAGCCATGCGACACCAAGAAGTGCAAGGACCACCTCACCTCCATATTTCAGGAAATTTTTGCGATCCATCTCTTTGTTAAAAGTGACATTCAACTGATCTCGAAGCTTTGTCATATAGCTCAATTAAAGCAGAAGCGGAAAAATACTACAAGTTTATACCGTCAATAACTTAGTCACCGCTGCTTTGTTAATAGAAAAAATCTGGTTGTGGTGACGAACAAGTTTCTTAAATTCCGGATCCTGGAGAGTAACGTTCACCGTTTCTCTGGTCAGACCACACAGATCGGCAATCGTTTGTTGGGTGATAGGAAAGTTAACCCGTTGCCACCCATTCAGCCTTCCAGATGTGGTATGTTGTTCGCATAGATAAGCGAGCGCTTGGAGCACCTTTTGTTTAGCCGCACTTTTTTCCATGCTTTTAAGGCGCAGTATCATATGGTCCATCTCGGTGGCATACCACTGAAGGGTCTTAAACGTGTAGTCAACTGAGGTTTGAAGGGCACGCCGAAAGTCTGACCGTGGAATCATAAGAACTTCGGTTTTACAGATTGTCGCGTAAAAGCCGTCAACTTTGTTTTTGTCCTCGAATGAATAAAATAGTGGAAAAATACTGCCAATACCACCAATGTACATGATATTTTCGTTCCCATCGGCGTTAGTATCGTAGAATTTAACGGAACCCTTGGTGATAAAATGAACATATTCTGGCGCATCGCCGTCATATATAATAACTTGTCCAGCCCCATATGTTCGAACAAGCGCCTGCGGAAACTGTTTTTTTACTTCTGTTATTGTATGCTCGCTCACGCTTTCATTGTGACATACGGTTCTTCTTTTGTATAGATAAGTCGATAGACGGGTGACAGTATCGTCATTATAGTAGAAATACACCGACAAATAAGAGAAAGGAGAGGGAACATTATGCACAATAAAAAAACGCATCACGATCGCCGAGTTTTACTCGACCGGTTAGAAAAAAAATATGTCAAAAAAATCCAACTCCAAGCTTTCCGCCGGGAGAGCGAACAACTTAAACACTCATTAAACACGATGCGGGGCAAAACAATGGCCGCCCTGCATGGCGATGACGATATGCTGATTGACGCGTCGCGCTTCCGTTTGCACTATCTGTAGCAATTATTCGGCAATATCACGGAGTACGGT
>CAZKIJ010000017.1:0-6005 GCA_964552895.1 uncultured Candidatus Saccharibacteria bacterium
ATGATCTTGTTGTTACTCTACTATATTTCTGTATTGTGATAAGTGATGTGGTAAAGTCATCGTTTCATATGATAGCACCTTACATTGTCTCGTACATGATTTATGGCGTTAGTGTAGTATGACTTTGGATTTTAAGTTAAATAAAAATGATATTATGACAACGATCGTTATTGGGGAGAGCCGGATGATGTCGAGTTATCGGCCACTCCAGACCATGTCCAGCCCGGCGTGTTACCGTCAGCATATATATAATTCGCCGTGCCGGCCGTGAGCATTACTTCATCAAAATCAAATGTATCGCCATTGGCAGCATACGGTGTCGTGTACTGATTCATTCTTACCACCTGCGAAACTTCGTTTGATGGCGATGTGAATGACAAGCTCAATCGTGTCCATATATTGGGAGTGAGGGTAATATATGTGCTATTGGTAGTTGCGAGAGCAGCACCACCAGAATCATATGGTGTCGTCGATAGACGCACTTTTTCAGGCCATGATGCGCGGACGTACGCAGTCATAACATAACTACTTCCTGGAGTCAGCGGTAACCGTGCTGCGGCATTAGTCCCGGCGTCACCCATCGTTACATACGCCGAACCACTCGTTTGCGCACTCGTCCAAGCAATACGATAAAAAGCTCCCCCATCCACGCCACCATTGACAACACGACCCGACGTGGTTGTCCCACCTCCCCCATTGTTGACTGCCCATGGAGAAAATGCCGTGGTAAAACTTGGGTTAGGAATAAGATTCGTGATAGTACAAGTTCCCGACTGCTGGGTGGTGTTGGTATTAGTAATAAATAAAGTCGTGGCTTGGTTAGTTATGCTAGCACAATAGCCAGTATTCGTTGGGTTAGGTACATACGTTAGGGTATTGCCGGCAGATGCCTTAAGGGCACTGGCGGTAGCTGGATACATGTCGTTGTTTTGAATTTTATAGGTTTCGAAAGATTTCGACACATTTTCAAGATCGGATTGTGCAGAGGCAACATTTGCGTTATTGGTAACACCATTATAGGCAACGATCGAAATTGCTGCCAAAATCCCAATCACAACAATAACAATCAAAAGTTCGACAATCGTAAACCCTGCGTTATATTGTGACGGTCTCGTCATGTACCCACCTTTTTTATAATAGATATTGAACTACATATGTATGTATAGCTATTGGAACAAGGCTTTTTGCTACATTATGCACATTCGGCTGAATGCTTGGCATCATTGTAACACGTCACACACCATAGCGCCGTTTGGTCAGCTTATTTGCTATATATAGCGCCATCTTCATGTGGTATTTATTACGTAAAAAATCTTCAAAAAAGTTATTGACACAAGCGCTTTGACATCATATTATAGGGGTAGCTCCTGAATACAAAAATTATTCAGCAGCCAAAAATAAACACCACGAAAAACTCCACGAAAACGACCGTTCCTCGCAGGCGGTCGTTTTAATTTTCCCTTTCTACACACATAAAAAACCACCCATGAAGGGCAGTTTTTTGAATCAAAATGGTGGAGCTGCCGGGTACTGCCCCCGGGTCCGAAAGGTAACCTATTATTCGTCTACAGGCATAGTCTGATTTACGTATTTACGACGCCGTCGGCTATAAAATCAAACAAAAAGTCGACATTGTCGCGCTGAAAATCTCTCTGCGCGCCCCAGCTGCCAGGTGCGCAGACAAGCCACATGTATATAACACCGACTCCCCTATGTGACGTCAGGAAGGACGATGGCTATCGCGATTAGGCGAAAGCTGGCGCAAAAGCGCGGACGCTAAACAAGTCAGCGACCTTTGCTTTTGCTGATGCAAGTATGTTTGCAGTTATTAATACACTTACGGTGTAGCTCGGCCTGCGGAATAATCTGTTAAAGTCCTCTCGTCGAAGCTATATCAGCCCCAACCTTCCCTGGTATTGTAGCAAATCTTGACGTTTATGTCTACCTTAGCTTAAAATGAGCTTAGGATGATGACAGCAAATGATATCTAAAGTAGGAACAGCCGCTCCATTAGGATTCGATGGCGCATTAATAGAGGTAGAAGCCGACATGAAAGCCGGTTTGCCGTCGATTCAGATCGTTGGCATGGGTAATAAATCAGTCGACGAGGCCCGCGAACGTGTCAGGAGTGCCATCCGTCATTCGTTGCTCGACTTCCCGCCCCGTAAACTCACCATCAATCTAGCGCCAGCTGAACTACCGAAGGATGGCACGTCGTTTGATCTAGCGATCGCCATGTCTATCTTGGTGGTAAGTGGTCAGCTCAAACAAACAGAGGTCGATGGGGCTTTATTCGCCGGTGAGCTGGCCTTAGATGGTCACATCAGGGGCGTCCGCAATGCTTTACAGGTGGCCGAAGTGGCCGCCCACCGCGGTTATCAACGGGTTTTCCTCCCTTTGCAAAATGCACAACAAGCGTCGCTCATTCCTGGTATCGAAATTATAGGGGTGACATCACTTAAAGACATTTTCCTTCATCTGAAGGGCATCACACCAATCGTTCCCTACCTCTGTAAATCTGATGTGACGAACGCAACGAAAAGTGCGTTTTTACTGAACAATATTCAAGGTCATGAGCAGGCGAAACGCGCTTTGATCATTGCCGCCACCGGCCATCACAATCTGTTAATGACCGGCCCGCCAGGGGTGGGTAAAACAATGTTGGCAAAAGCATTAGTCCAACTTTTACCACCGTTAAGCCGAGAAGAACAGATTGAGGTCACCAAACTTCACGGTTTAGCGAAAGAAATACATGAGAGAGTTATCACCATACGACCCTTTCGCTCTCCCCATCACGATATAACGACAACCGCTCTGATAGGTGGTGGCTCGAAGCCTCGCCCAGGCGAAATAAGCTTAGCGCATCGTGGTGTCCTCTTCCTGGATGAGCTCTTAGAGTTTTCAAGAGCCACCCTTGAGGCGCTTAGACGGCCGCTAGAAGAAAAGAACATTTCGCTTGCCCGGACACATGGCCACCTCAGCTTTCCGGCTGACTTTCTCCTGATAGCAGCGACCAATCCATGCCCGTGCGGTTATTACGGTGATAGCACCCATGAATGCCGTTGTTCCTCAACCGCTATTTTGAACTATCAAAAAAAGTTATCAGGTCCCCTGCTCGATCGTATTGACCTACGACTCATTGTGTCTCGCCAAACGTCAGTCGGCCCTGAAACGATGCGTCCTGTACAACGATCTAAAGTGTTAGAGATGATTATGAATACAAAAGTTCGTCAACAAAAACGTTATAATAGTAGTACTGTATACAACGGAAATTGTGATGAGACCGTTTTGCTGGCATCGTTAAACGCCTCGCCTGCTAGCCGTGCCCTCATTGAAAAAGCCGTCCACTCCCTTGGACTTAGTTTACGGGCTCGCGGAAAGATCTGGCGGATCGCACGGACGATCGCCGACTTAGCCAATGCTACTACTGTTGAGCCTGAGCATGTCGCAGAAGCGTTACAATATCGCGAAACAGGGCTCTGACCTCTTGTCATATAGCTGACAATTTGCTAAGATGAGTCCTGAGTTACGCACTAATGACAACGTCGGGCGCGACACTCCAAGAAATCACTAATACCGCCAGAGGGAGAGCGATATCAACCAAACCACACGTATTAACGAACAGATTCGAGCAAACGAACTGCGCGTTATCGGTCCAGACGGAGAACAACTCGGCATCATGAGCCGCCAAGAGGCGCTTCAGAAAGCTGAGGAAGCATCACTTGATCTGGTGGAGATATCACCTAACGCCGACCCTCCGGTCGCCAAAATCATTGACTGGGGTAAATTCCAGTACCAAAAGATGAAAGAGGCGCAGAAGAGCCGCCGCAACAACAAGCAAAGCGAGTTGAAACAAATGCGGTTCGGCATGAAGATTGGCCAGGGAGATCTGGATATCAAACTTCGTAAGATACGTGAATTCTTGGCCGAAGGGCACAAAGTACGGCTTCAGATCTTCTTTCGCGGACGCGAGAACGCGCATCGAGAACTGGGCTACGACATGATTAACCGTATCATGACCCTTCTCGAGAACGACGCTGTTATGGAGCAAACACCTCAGATGGCTGGTCGCAATCTGAGCGTGGTAGTAAGGAGTAAATAATAATGCCAAAGTTAAAGACCCACAAAGGAACCGCCAAGCGCGTGAAACTTACCAGTACCGGTAAGATCACTCGCCAACGCGCCTTCGGTGCCCACTTGCTGGCCAAAAAGAGCAAGAGCCGCAAACGCGCGATCAATACCACCGGTATTGTCACTGGCAAGATTGCCAAGAACATTAAGCGAGCGCTCGGTAAATAACAACGGTATAATCGCGAAGCGATTTCATAGATAAAATCCGTGACCGACGTTCAATAAGGAGAAGAACCTATGCGAGTCAAACGAGGCGTCACCGCACGCGCCAAACACAAGAAAATCTTAGCTGCAGCTAAAGGCATGCAGCACAGCCGTACTAGCAGTTACCGTCTGGCGAAACAAGCCGTTATTAAAGCCCTGCAGTACAGTTACCGCGACCGCCGAAACCGTAAACGCGATCTGCGCGCCCTGTGGATCACCCGTATCAATGCTGCTGCCCGCGAAGAAGGTACCACCTACGCCAAGCTCATCGCCGGCCTGAAGGCTAAGAATATCGAACTCGATCGCAAGGTGTTAGCCGACCTGGCAGTCCGAGATCCAGCCGCTTTCAAGGAAATCGTTAAGACCGTCGCCTAAACAAAAAAGCCCCTCCGAGAGGGGTTCTTTTGTCGTCAAAATAACTTAAGAAAAGCTGATAAAATTATCGCTCGTCATATCGTTCGAACGCACATCCGGTGTATGACTAAGCCATTACCCGACTCCTCTCTCACGACCACCGTCTCATTTCCCTTGAGACAAAGGCATAAGATAAAGGGTTATCTGGCGGCAGTTCATCTATAAGCCGGGTTTTGTCGTGGATGATCATCTATCTAGCTCCGTCATTGCTGGCGGAATCAAGCGGGTAGCGGCCTGCGGACGAACCATCCTTTGATGCAGACCTCCTTGCAGCAGGCAGGGTTTACCTTCTCCACGTGTCGCCACGTGACGCTGTGGGCTCTTACCCCACTCATTTCACCCTTACTCGTACCTCTATTTCTAAAGGGGAGCGGTTTTGTTTCTGTGGCACTTTCCCTAGGGTCGCCCCCGGTCGCCGTTAGCGACTGCCATGTTCTATGCTGCCCGGACTTTCCTCTTGCTCATACGAGCAAGCGATCATCTAATGAACTGCCTAGTCGATATTATACACTACCGTTTTGGCTGTGTTCGTGTTCATCAAGGGTTTTATTGACCATTCCATCAGCCAACTGATTAAACTCGCGCTGAACGTGGCTAAAGGTGACGTGTTCGAAGTTTTTCATCAATTCACGGATACGTTCGTGGACGGGCCAGAGCTCCCGGTTCTTGATCTTATAGAAACCCTTCATCTGATTGACTACTAACATGCTATCCAGCCGAAAGGCGATACTTTTGGCGCCTATCTCCTTGGCTTTTTCCAGCGCGATGCGAACACCTTGGTATTCAGCCTGATTGTTATTGGTAACTCCAAGATACTCTCCCCCTTGGGCGATGACATTACGATGAGTATCGATAATGACATAGCCAGCAGCTGATGGACCCGGATTTCCGCGTGATCCTCCATCAGCATAAATCGTATATTCCGTAGCTTTTTTATCATCACTTTCTGCCGTTAAGCTAAGTGTCCCCTCTGTTATTGATTCTTGTTCGATAATCCCGAGTAACAATTGTGTTAAATCTGTCATATCTGGATGTTGCATATTAGACATCGATTTCCATTGGTACTTGTCATAATTACCGCTTAACTCAATCGAACGATGACTATCAATGACATTGAATGTGTAGGTGATCACGGCGTATTGAATATCACGATCATCGCGGTCGATATAGGTCACGACATCATAGAGTTGGGTACTGCGAATATGTAAGTGGGCGTCATCATGAAGGTACCGCCTGAGCGTATCCTCAGGCTGCTC
>CAZKIJ010000017.1:6105-8561 GCA_964552895.1 uncultured Candidatus Saccharibacteria bacterium
TGATTCATTAAGTCTCCCTATCAAACATATAATCAGGAAAATCATATGCGCCGCAGCAACCTGGGATACTCTTATTATAACACTCATAGCGAGCGGAATAACTGTTTTAAAGGATTATTTAATACCTAAAACGATTCCAAATAGACGGATGAAAAACGCAATAGCTGTGCCCATAATCGTGCTGATTGCTCCCCCGGCCAAAAAGACAATAATGAAGACGAGGATCAAGCCGCCGCGCTCAATTGCCTCCATCCCCCTTCTGACAAACTCGGGTGCTAACGCATAGAGGACACGAGATCCATCGAGTGGAGGAACGGGGATAAGGTTAAATATAAAGAAACCAAGGTTAACACTCACGCCAGCACTAAAGATGTCGCCCACGACACCATCGGCTGGTTGACCAAACAACACCCACAAGGCAAAAAAGATAAACGCCAAGATAAAGTTTGTCAGTGGTCCGGCAATCGCCACCAACGCTGCGCCCCACTCACCATGACGAAGCCGGCTTGGCGTGAATGGAACCGGTTTAGCGCCACCGAAAATCGGGGCGCCAACCAAAGCTAACCCGAGCGGTAAGATGATTGTGAGAAAAGGGTCGATGTGTTTTAAAGGGTTAAGAGTAAGCCTGCCCTGTTCTTCGGCGGTCGAATCGCCAAGCCAGTAGGCAACAAAACCATGCATCGCCTCGTGAAGTGTCATTGAAAGTAAGATAATGACCAGCGCGGTAATTAAATAGACTATATCAAAACTCATGTGCCTTATTATACCTGTTTATCTGGCTAGGAGAGTTATTTTATCTTGTCGCGCCTAAAGGCAGGCCGCCTCTAAAGATAAAACAACGACTTCCCTTGACCTAAAGGGTTAAACCGTGTACAATCAATCAAGTTATGACAGCTCGAGACGAACTGACCGGTAAAGGTAAGCAATTTGGCCACAACGTGTCCTTCTCTTTGCGTCGCACGAACCGCGTCTTTAAACCAAACTTGCAAAAGAAAACATTCGAAGTTGACGGCCAAAAAGTTACCCTAACAATTGCCGCTTCGACCATTCGCACCCTGAAGAAAAAGGGTATCCTAAAACCAGTGAAATAACCCACCACATTACCAAAAAGCCCCTCAGTGAGGGGCTTTTGTTAACTTCGCGTCAGTGCCACAACAGTGAGCGCTGCTGGCAAGGCTGCCGCGTTCTTTACTTTGTACTTGCTCGTCTCTTCGACAGGAGCACCTAACTCTTTGGTAAAGGTTTCCAGTGTGTCTTGTGGGACTTCATATTTTAGAGCACTATCGGCGTAATGCACTGGTATCACGACTTTCGGCTCAATCTGGCGAATCAAGCTCGCTGCCCCAGTGGCATCAAGCGTGTAGCCATTACCACCAACAGGAGTGATGAGGACATCAATAACACCAAGTTGCTCAAGTTGCTCTTCGGCCACCTTTTCATAGACATTGCCGAGCAGCCCAATTCGAACGTCCCCTACCTCGATACGATATATCGTACTGCGCTTAGGGTCTTTCTCGGTGTCGAGATGACGTTGGGCGGCAATACCGACAATATCAAAATCAGCAAATCCATACTCGCCGGGGCCTTCAATCTGAAGTTTTGCATCTTCGTTAGTAATTGCAAAACGTGACTCTGTTGCAATTTCAACGTTACCTTTTAGTTTTACATCTTTCAATCCGATGATTGAAGTTTTCGGATCGATCACAACGGTGACTTTTTTCGTTGTAATAATGACGGTATTGCCGCCTTTGTATTCTATATCGAACATTTATTTCTCCTTCTGACTGAGGACATTATCTTTATCAACAATGACGGCATGTTTACTGTGTAATACTTCCATAATGAAGCGATCGCGGATGCTCAAACGGTAATAAAAGTCCTCATACGGCACCGTACTGTAGTTGAGCTCACGACCCTCGAGTTTTTCGATCATCTGGACAGCGGCTTTCACCTTAGCGGGCGCAAGATTACCGACCAACATGATATCGAGCGGACTCTGTGAACCGCGCACGAGCACCCCGGCGAATATCGCCAGCCGTAATGCTGAAATGCTATTGATAATATCCGTATACTGCTCATTTGGCGCTTCCTCTTCGCTTGTTTTGGCGATTGGCTTGGTGCTATCAATTGGTTCATTAGCAAAAATAGCCCTTAAAGCAAGATAATAATCATAGCGCTGATTCACTTCATAGTAGAGTTTGTTATCGGCAGTGTTACTCACGATCACACCAACTTCCAGCATATTAGAGAGCTCACGACGAACAGAATTGATTTGTTCATCAACCAGACGAGTAATCTCGCGGACATAAAAAGATTGTCCAGGGTGGTTCAAAAAAAGGTGCAATAATTTCACCCGCGTTTTTGATCCGAACAATGCATCGATCATGTCTGCTCCCTCCGTATACCTTTCTTGCCTTTATGATACCACGAGTTGTTCAGGAGGACGAGAGCTTGTC
>CAZKIJ010000017.1:8661-14217 GCA_964552895.1 uncultured Candidatus Saccharibacteria bacterium
ACAACTTTATCGTCAGCAAGCATGGCATGTGCTCTTTGGGTAATTCTTTGTTTCAAAATATCATATTCTGTAGATATTCCAACAACAATAGTCCCTTCACTTGGTACGAACTTACTATTGTTGTTAGTTCCATTTTGTTCAATCGTGCGAATTAGATACCGTTTATTTTGTTTATTTTCTGGCAATGTTATGTTGCGTTCTCGACAATATTTTTGCAGTTCTTCAATTGTTTTCAACTCGAGTTCATTTCGGAGCGCCGGCGAAGCTTTTTTGCCAAACTGAAAGTCCAAAATCACACCATCAACGTACAGTCCAGTGCCCCCAACCAGAAACGGGACATGGCCTCTGGCTCGAATTTCGTCGATCTTTTGTAACGCATACTGTTTAAAGTCAGCTGCCGAAAAATGCTCGCCAGGTTCGACGAGGTCCAGTCCCCAATGTGGCACCAGTGCTTGCTCCTCTCTAGTTGGCTTGGCCGTCCCGATATCCATGCCCTTGTAGACCGTCCGCGAGTCGGCACAAATAATTTCACCCTGGAATTGCTGAGCAAGTTCAATTGCTAATGCCGTTTTGCCACTGGCCGTCGGGCCAACGATAACAATTAGCGGAGCATTCATTTCAACGTTTGTGGGTCGGGACGCCATCGAATCTCCTCAAAATTATCAACAATGTGATTATGACTGGTAATACCTTCGGCCTCAAGATGCTGAGCATGGGCTTCACGACCGCCAGGGTAACCACTTGCCAGGCCACCAAAACGGTTGACCACCCGCTGCCACGGTAATTCGGGATCGCCAAAATGAGCAATACCACCAACAATCCGTGCCGCATAGGCGTGACCGGCCATACCAGCTAGATCGCCATAGGTGGTTACCTTGCCTTTAGGGATCTGACGAACGAGGTTCTGGACGTCATCTTTAAAGGTGGAGCGAGCGGCTTTATCAAGCTCGTCCATTACAAACCCTTTAAATAGTCGTCCAACTGCTCCAGCGCCACCTTCTCTTCCTTGTCTTGAGTACGGACACTGACTTGGCGAGCGTCTTTATCTTTTGGCCCAACAATAATTTGAACAGGCACTTTCCAGGTAGTTGCTTCGCGAATTTTCTTGCCGAGCGATTCGTTACGATCATCGACAGTGAAACGGAGCTCATTATATTTTACCGGTTTCATTAAAACCATCTCTGTTAATTTCGATGTAATTTCTTCAACATAGTCCATAACGGTATCGTTGATGGTCAAAATACGGATTTGCTCTGGCGCCAACCAGAATGGGAACCAGCCGCCGGTGTGTTCAATGTAGACACTCAGGAAGCGCTCAAGTGAACCGAGTAAGGCTTTGTGAATCATGACCGGTCGTTGCTCACTCCCATCTTCGGCAATGTAGGTCAGATTAAAGCGTTCGGGTTGCAAGAAGTCGAGCTGCTCAGTGGCCAGCTGCCATTCACGACCGAGGGCATCGGTAGCCATGATGTCGATCTTTGGACCGTAAAATGCCGCCTCGCCTTCGCCGATGAAATAATCGAGTTCCAACTTCTTAGCGACGTCTTCAATGATTGATTGCGCTTGTTGCCACAACTCGGGATCACCAAGGTATTTATCGCTGTCATCACGGAAGCTCAACCGTGCCCGCCACTGAAGGCCAAATTCACTATACATCTGGCGAATCATCTCCATAATAGACGTAAATTCCTGCTCAATCTGATCAAGCCGCGCAAAAACGTGGGCGTCATCTTGCGTGGCACCCCGTACCCGGCTCAGGCCGTGCAGCTCGCCGGCTTTTTCGTCACGGTACACAATTGTGTTTTCCATGTAACGGATTGGCAGATCGCGATAGCTACGAGGACGGCTGGCGTAAATTTGGGTATGATGCGGACAGTTCATCGGTTTCATCATAAACTCGTCATCACTTTCGGTGCTGGTTACCGTGAAACGTTCTGGATATTTATCATAGTGACCAGAGGTTTTATATAGTGCGACCTTAGTAATATGTGGAATAGCGACTCGTTCATAGCCAGCAGCAGCTTGTAGCTGTTGTGAAAAAGTAGCGAGCTTTTCGCGAAGAATCGTGCCCCGTGGCGTAAATAATGGCAAACCAGGCCCAACTAAAGGGGAAAACGTGAACAAATCGAGCTCTTGGCCTAGTTTGCGGTGATCCCGCTGGCGTGCCAGTTCAAGGTTCTCAAGATAGGTGTCCAGCTCTTCATTTGTTGTAAATGCCACACCATATAAGCGTTGCATCTGCGGATTCCCCTCTTTGGCACGCCAATAGACGCCGCCGATGCGCTGCAGCTTAAACGCGCCAATTTCATCCGTATTACTGATGTGCGGACCGCGACACAGGTCAACGAATTGGCCATTTTTATAAAAAGACACGGCGGTAACGGCTGACTCACCCTCTGTGGTCACACCGAGCTCCTCGCTATCAATATCTTTGGCGGCGGTTGTGCCATCACGCTTCAGATCATTCAGGAGCTCTTCTTTATACGGCTGCTTGTTGAAGCGGGCCCATTCGATCGCTTCGTCGATTGGCATCTCGAATTTCTCAAACGTTTGCTGTTGATTGATCAGTTCGCGCATTTTCTTTTCAATTTTGTCGAAATCAGATTCAGAGATTTTTCGTTCCCCTAGATCGATGTCATAGTAGTACCCATTTTCGACTACTGGCCCAACGCCAAATTTAGCCTCTGGCCAGAGTTGTTGCACGGCGGCGGCGGTCAGGTGCGCCAAACTATGACGCATTGCATGTAATTTTTCGTCCATATACCGTTATTTTAGCACGCTTCTTGCTTCCTGACCCCTATTTTGCTATCCTTATAAGTCGACGGGTCCTTAGCTCATTTGGCTAGAGCGCTACATTGACGTTGTAGAGGTGGGAGGTTCGAATCCTCCAGGACCCACCAGAATGGTGCAAACCATTCCTACCAAGCCCACAAACGAGCGCATAGCTCGTTTTTTCTTTTCCCACATAAACTCTTACTTTTCCACGCTCTTTCTCATCCCCCAAAACGCTAGACACTACATTTCACATCTCACAGATGATATATACCCTAAAGTCACTGTACATTGACAAAAAACAATGCTTATGCTACTATAGAAACATGATGAAGAATCAACAGATCCCAGTCATAGCAAAACGTTCCCAAGACCTTACCACTAAGCCATCTGTCTTGGAACAATTTTCACTCGGTTTCGAGTACAACAAGACACTGCAAGAAGTGAAACGCGACGTTCGTCTGCGTACCCACAAAACGGCGAAAGCCTAAACAAAAATCCCCTTACTTTTAGAGAGACTAAAGTAAGGGGATTTTTTTATTTGGCGTGCTTGCGACGCTTTTTCTTTTCTTCAGCCTGTTGAATACGATACTCTTCGCGGGCTTCATGCGTCACTTTGGCGGTCACATCAAATCGATCCAAATACTTTCCTGTAAGTAGCCGTGTTTGCGAATAAAGCGCCGAGAACGAACTATAGATAATAGAGGTCACGGGCATCAAAACCCACTGCAGAAGCATAAAAATGGTACGGTGGCGCTTATAGTGTTCTGGGCGTGGTGGCAGTAATTTAAATGTTAGAAAAACGGTGATAAATAGCCCGATTAAAGCAATGCGCTGCAGATAACTAATCACGTCTGGTAATTGATTTGCGACGACGTCGTGATAGGCCTGATTATTGATGAGGAGTGGTAACCAGCCCCCTATCGTGACAATAATCGAGACACTAGCGAGTGTTAGGTGGCCGTCAAGTAAGCGGAAGAAGCGCCCCAAACTATCAAGCAATGGTACGTTGCGTTGTTTCGTGAATATCCGCGTGGCAACGTACGGCACATCTGATGCGCCGTAGGCCCAGCGCCGGAGCTGCACGAATTGCGCCTTGAGTGTTTTACGGAACGTTTCAGTGAGCACTGCATCTTGATAAATAGGAATGAAGAGCGGCACAACCTCGTAGTTTCCACCAAAGTAAAAATAGCTCCGCCAGTACTGGTGACCGTCCTCAACGATGGTACGAACGCTCCAAAAGTCCATTTCGACCAGGGCTTCCATGGGCTGGGAGTGCGAAGCAAAGTTACGGAGGGTATGCGGTCGCATTGAACTAATAATATTCCAAAAGGAGTTACCCGTTGCGATGACGCGCATTGGTGCCGGTGCGTCCCAGATATTTTTGAAGAACAACGAGATCGGTTGATACGACAAGTGTTTGCGATCCTCGTGAACGATATATTCATACGTTAAGTAATCAAAATAAGAAGGGTGTAGGTGGTTATCGCAGTCCAACGTGGTAACGATGACGTTCTTATACTCGATACCTTGGTAATCGAGCAATTCCTTAAGATAGCGACCAGCATAGGTAATATTGCCGCCCTTTCCCCTCACTTCGTTAGGAATAGAATCTGGATGTTCCACCAGACGAAATTCTTTAAATTCTTTGCCATATTTCTTCTTTAGGAATTCAGCCGTCTGTTTAATCGCTTCACCACCACGTTTTTCATAGGCAAATAACACGAAAAGGTGATCTTTATCGTAGGTGGTCTTGAGTAACGCTTGGATAGTGGGCTCAATAATGTCGAGGGCTTCATTATAAGCAGTGACGATGACGGCGTTATAGATCACCGATGGCTTGGGAAATGCGGCAGGATCGGCTGTAGCCAGGCGTAGATTCTCGATATGAGCGGACATGGCATAGGCCTTGGAATGTCCCTGAAGACGGTTGGCGTAAGAGACATTAGGTTCCTCTAATTCGTGGAGACGTTCGTACCAGTCGACTTTTTGGGCATGTTCCAACCGATTACGCCCGCTAATGGTGTGGTAGGCGATGCCAGCTGCCTTGATTAACAACGTGACGATGATCAACAATAAATAGATGGCGGCCAACAGAGGCGAAAGAATCGATAAAACGACAAGTAGAAGTAATGAACCATAGCTTAAAATCGCCGGCACCATCTCGAAAAATCGATAGAGTGGCTGGCGTTTACCGAGAGGAAGTTCAAGATCAATCATACTGATGACAAGATGTTTACCACTTGAAAGGCGTCAATCCAGGCAAACAAGATAATACCAAACCCAAGCCAGGCAAAAAACAGTGCCAACGGATGGCCTTTGGTGACGTACAACTTAATCGCCAGCGCGATATGAATGACCGCCACCAACAATCCAAACAAGGCAAAGGCATAGAGGTAGTACCACTGGTTTACGTAGAGTCGAGTAACGCCAAACGTAGTTGCATGCACGACCTGTTGAATATCACGAGGATGCACCACAGCCGATATATAAATGACCAGCCCAATCGCCATTAACAGCACGATGGCCGAAAGTACCGTCAGATAACGGTTAGTCAGGAGTTCTTTGAAAGAGGTTTTGATAGTATCGAGCATAATAATGTCCTGGAGCCGCTGTCCGGATTTGAACCGGAGACCTACGCTTTACGAAAGCGCCGCTCTACCAACTGAGCTACAGCGGCATTTGCCCCATTGGGGTCTATTATAGCATGTGGCTATGAAGTTTTATCTCTTGTTCCCTACCCCTGAATCTGCTATAGTAATTCGAGCTTAGGCACCCTGCGAG
>CAZKIJ010000018.1:0-14157 GCA_964552895.1 uncultured Candidatus Saccharibacteria bacterium
CCTGTTCAGGGCCGCCATATACCGCTTGTAAAAAGTGTTGTAGAAGATGCTGATCTAAAACGTGAATACGAATCGAACCCGACCGTCAAAACTGTGTTCGACTATGCAATGCGGCTAGAGGGTACGATTCGCAGCCATGGCGTTCACGCTGCCGGCGTTGTGATTGCGCCAGATGATATCGTTAAATTCACACCAGTTGAAATGTCACAAAAAGGAGTTGTTGCCACCCAATATCCGATGGGCCCTGTCGAAGAACTCGGTCTCTTAAAAATGGACTTTTTGGGATTATCGAACTTGAGCATTATTAATAATGCTCAGAGAATTATCAAAAAAGTATTTAAAACAGATATTGACTTAAACACTATTCCGCTCGATGACGCAAAAACGTTTGAACTATTTCAAAAAGGCGATACAACTGGTGTATTCCAACTCGAATCGGCCGGTATGAAACGCTATTTACGTGAACTAAAACCAACTGTTTTTGAAGATATTGTGGCGATGGTCGCATTATATCGGCCCGGTCCAATGCAGTTTATTGATGATTTTATTAAACGAAAACACGGCGAACGTGAAATTACCTATATGCACCAAAAAATGGAAAATGCGCTTCAAAACACGTACGGCGTTTTAGTGTATCAGGAACAGGTGATGCAGATATCCCGCGATTTATCGGGCTTTACGGGCGGAGAGGCTGATACGTTGCGTAAAGCAATTGGTAAAAAGAATATCGATATGATGGCCAAGATGAAAACGCAATTCATTAATGGCGCAGTAGAAAAATCGGCTGCCAAACGTGATGATATGGAAACGTTTTGGAAGCAACTTGAAGACTTTGCAGCGTACTGTTTTAACAAATCACACGCCGCTTGCTATGGTCTCATCGCGTATTGGACGGCTTACCTCAAAGCTCATTTTCCAGAAGCATTTATGGCGGCCCTCATGACCAGTGATCAAGACGATATTGAGCGTTTGGCGATTGAAATTAACGAATGTAAGCATATGGGCATCCATGTTTTGTCTCCAGATGTTAATGAAAGTTTCGTCGAGTTTGCCGTCGTACCAGGAGAGAAAGAAATTCGATTCGGCATGGCGGCAATTAAAGGTGTTGGTGTCGGCGCTGTGGAAGAAATTCTCCGCGCCCGTGAAGATGGTAAATTTACGAGCATTGAAGATTTCGCCAAAAGAGTCTCGACATCAAAAGTGAACAAAAAAGCCTGGGAATCACTCATCAAAACCGGTGCCTTTGATGAAATTGCTGACCGGTCGGATTTATTATTTAACCTTGAAACTATACAGGCTTTCGCTAGCAAACTGCAAAAGGAAGCCCTCAGCGGCCAAACCGATCTATTTGGTGGCATGATTGCCGCGGCATCACTGCAGCCAACGATGACGATTCAAACAGCACCAGTCAAGCATACTGAAAAGGAACGCCTAGCATGGGAGCGTGAATTGCTCGGGCTTTATATTAGTGCTCATCCGCTCGATAATTACGATTCCTATTTTGAAGAGCAAACCATTCCAATGTCGGACATGAAACCCGATATTGATGGTAAAGCTGTCACAATTGGGGGCCTTATTTCTTCTGTTCGTACCATTGTGACGAAAACAGGCACGAAAATGGCATTCGTAAAGCTTGAAGACAAAACGTCAGAAAGTGAAGTCATCATTTTCCCGAATTTATACGCACTAATAGGCGCAAAACTTCAACAAGACGCTGTTATTCGCGCGACCGGTAAAGTGAATGCTCGCGATCGCGACGGCAATGTGACTCAAGATATCAAAATGATTGCCGATGACATCCAGTTTGTTGATGACGCTGAATTAAATAGCTACGAATCAACCGGCAAAAAAATGCAACGGCCAAAAGGTCGCCCAAGTCACGTTCAAGCCATGCGTGTGTCATCAAAAAAAGCTATGAGTGAGGTAAATATGCCGGCGACAACAATGCCGCCCAAATCGTCACGTTCAGTGCCTGTCATCGATGAAACCGTAATCAAAAAACTGTTTGTCCATGTTAAAGATACCGACGATCAGCGTGCTTTATCAGAATTGAAACAAACCTGTAGCAAGTTCCCGGGGATTACTGATATCGTTTTGGTTTTAGGCGCTGAAAAAAAATCTGCTATAAAATTACCATTTCGTGTCGACGCCAATGATGCCTTGATTGGTGAATTAGTCAAAATATTAGGCGAAGACGCTGTCGTTTTAAAATAAGGTCAGGTGATATAAAGCGATCCCGGTGGCAACACTCACGTTGAATGATTCTTTTTGTCCGAACATCGGAATTTCGATAATATCATCGCACTGCTCCAGTAGCGTATCTTCAATACCATGTACTTCTTCACCCAGGAGCATAGCAACCTTGGCCGGCGTATGATACTTATTCAGGTAAATACTACGCGCAGCTTGTTCAAGCGCAACTAAACGATAGTCTTTTTTTATGTCAGAAAGCGACAGAGCCTCAACATACTCAAACGGCACGATTTTTTCAGCACCTAGGGCTGTTTTATGGATCTGTGCATCAATCTTCATCGCAATATGTGGTAGTCGTGCATCACCGTCAAACGTCGGATACGGCGTGTAGCCACTCAAAATGATCTTTTTGACGCCAAATCCTTCAGCCGTCCGAAAAATCGCTCCCACATTATGGGTCGATCGAATGTTATGCGCAACAATTATGATCTCAGGCATGGGTCTAGTATAACCAAAACGTTTCATTTCGTCTTTCGAGTGAACTAAAGCAGTCCAAAGCAAGAAAGACAAAATGAAACATTTCACTCCTTGTACTAAACACTTATGCTTTCTGTTATCATAGAGATCAATGGATGAAGAAAAAATTCAACGCGAGCGTCGCGAGCAAGACGAGCAGGCGACGCAACAACGTGCCGCCATCTTAGGCGTTCCCTATTTCGACACACGTGATGTGGACGTATCGTTGGAATTAGTGCGTGATGTTCTCGATAAAGATACGATGCATAATAATCGCCTGGTACCACTCGCCCAGGGGAGTGACGGTATTCCATGGCGATTCGGTATGACGACACAAACGCCGCAGTCACTTATTCGTCACTTAACCGAACAGTATAATAATCAAGGTAAGAACATCGCCTTTTTCCTTATTAGCATGAGTGGCTATCGAACGTTGATGAATCGGTATGATCCCCCCGTTGTCGTCACCTATGATGATATTAAAATCGCCAAAGAAGGTGATAGTGAAACGATTAATCAGGTTAGCCAAAGTCTTAATTCAGTCACGACAGACAAGGTGTTTGACTATCTTATTGATCAAGCTGATAAATTAGGAGCGAGCGATATTCATATCGAAAACCAACGTGATCATATTCGTATACGCATGCGTGTTGACGGAGCGCTTCATCCGGTTGCTGATTTATCAACTGATCGATATCGTGCTATTGTCGCCGCGCTTGCTTCGAAAGCAAATGTATCGACTGCCTCCACCGAGCCACAATCGGGACATATGCAAATGGAAATGACTCGTGACGGCGCATCACATATCCTTAACTTACGTGTCGAGACGGTGCCGACAATGTACGGTCAAGATGCTGTTCTGCGTTTATTTAATTTTGATGAAACAATGCTGCGGCTTGATAACCTTAAGTTGGCAGTAACTGAGCGCCACGAAATCGACGAAGTCATCAGCCATCCTCGTGGCATGGTGCTCATGGTTGGACCAACGGGGTCAGGCAAGTCAACGACTCTGTATAGTATCATTAACTCCCTTAACACGCCGGATCGTAAAATTATTACCTTAGAGGATCCTATCGAGTATGGTGTCTCGGGCATTACTCAAATACCTATCGATACGACCAATGGCCAAAGCTTTGCCGACGCCCTACGGGCTGTCTTGCGTCTTGATCCGGACGTTGTCATGGTGGGTGAGATCCGTGACGCCGATACCGCCAAAACGGCCATTCAAGCCTCAATCACAGGACATCTAGTGTTATCAACCTTCCACGCCAATTCGACCTCAGCCGCATTTAGTCGTATGATCGACTTGATTGGCGTTAATCCCATTTTTAGCAGCGCTATTCGCTTAGTTATTGCCCAACGTCTTGTTCGCCGGCTAAATGATGCGACAAAGCAAGAATATGAACCTGACGAGGCAACAAAAAAGTGGATCGCGGAAGTATTAAAAGATTTACCAGCCCATATCGAAAAACCTGATCTCACTACTATGAGACTATGGAAACCCGTTGCGAGTGATGACGCCCCTTTTGGTTATAAGGGACGTGTCGTAATCATGGAGCAAATGGTCGTTAGCGAAGCCGTACAGGGCTTTCTGCGGGGTGATGTTGTCGACGTCCATACGGAGGTCATTGAGAAAGTAGCTCGTCAAGCAGGTATGGTGACATTACTTGAAGCAGGGGTGCTGTCAGCACTCCGCGGCGAAACAACGTTGGATGAAGTCAATAGAGTTATCTAAACAAAGTTTGTTATATTATATAGCAAATGAAGCAGTTACTTCCTTTATCTCGGCTGCCGACCGGTGAAGAAATCCCTTTTGATCCTACATCGAAAAGACGGCTTGATTGGCGTGTCGACTTACCTGCGCACGTCGATCAAGATCGCATGCTTTTTGATGTTGCTCATTTTCGTCGTCTTCAGGCGCTATCGAACAGCGTTTTTACACAGATCAGTACACTATCTGAAGCGAAAACAGCAGCGTATGACATATCAATACATGCAGCTAATCTAGACGGAACCGCGACGATGGGGATAGTAAAAAAAATAAAAGAAGCGGAGCCATCTCAACGAAAGATTATCTATCAATTTTCCGATCCTACTATACGCTCAGAATATGATTATGGAACATTTGCCGAAAGTCATGCGCTCAACAAACCACAGATGGTGAGCGATGTTTCAGATTTAAGACAAACGAAAGGTATGAGCAGCGAAGTTGCATGGGCCCATACCCTCGATACACATATTCAAGCTTCATTGCGCCAAACAGCAAAAGAAGTGTTGTACCAGCGTGAAGAGGGTAGAAAGAAAAGGACACGCAACTATGAATTTGGGTATTATGGTTTACTTGTCACAATGGCAGCCGTCGATTTCACTATTGGCAATACTGAAGACGGTTTACTACTTTCTATTGTCTACCATTGTTTAATCAAGCGGTCGACACTTTAGCAGCAAGTCGTTTTTTTAAAAAAAATTACGGCGAGACGTTTTTAAAAGATCGTCGTTGGTCTTTTTTTACGTCGAGCCAAACGGACCGATACCTTGCGTTTAACGGCCTAACACGAATCAATAGTTTAATAAAAGTGAAAAAATAAACAACCGATAACCCTTTCAAATTGTGACCTTCTATGCTATAGTAAATAGTCGATTGTATAAATAATGGTAAGTGAGACGAAAATGAGTTTTGAACTAATCAAAAAAGTGAATGACGCCCAACGGAAGACGGCTGTTGTTGACGCCCAAAGTGGCGACACGGTGCGTGTTCATCAGAAAATTAAAGAAGGCAACAAAGAACGTATTCAGGTATTTGAAGGTGTCGTTATTCGTGTTGATCGTCGCGCATCACACACGTCCCGTATTACCGTTCGTAAAATTGCCAGTGGTGTGGGCGTTGAAAAAAGCTTTTTACTCCACAGCCCCTTAGTTGAAAAAATCGAAGTCACTCGTCGTTCAAAGGTCCGCCGCAACTACCTTAGTTATCTCCGTGACCGAAGTGGTAAAAGTGCTCGCCTGAAAGGTGTTGGTTTTGATCGTGAATCCGTCAATGACGTCCACGACGCACATGCTGAAGAGGAGGCCGCACGTTTGAAAGAACTTGCCGCCCAAGAAGCCGAGGCTAAAGCTGTCGAAAAAGCAGCCGAAGAAGCTGCATTGGCAGCGAAACAAGCTGAAGTTGAAGCCCGACATAACGAAGGCTAACTGTCATACAAAAGGAAAAAGGCTCCGCACAGTGCGGAGCCTTTCCTATTCCGTTTGCCGACCAAGCGTCAGTCGATCGCTCAGTGATAGGAGCGATCGAATCGAACCGGCAGTGCCGAAATCAGATCCGGCGACGGTGATGACGAAATTGACGATCTCGGCGGGAGGGGTATCTGCCGAATGTATGATGATGATCCTGTCATCCGGCGTTCGAGACGAAAAACTAATCTTCGACTCGGTCTTGTTAATGTCAAGCGCCGTGCAGCGCCGTTGCCGGTACTCGCTCCTCACGGTTTCGGCGATATCTTGAAGTCGGTCGCCCGACTTCAAACGATGGGTTGGCATAAGGTACTCCTTTAGTAGGGAATAGGATAATATGATTATATCATTTATTTTTTAAAAAAGCAACATGTTACGATAGAAGGATGATCCTTGGTATAGATGAAGTGGGCCGTGGGCCATGGGCGGGCCCACTAGTGGTGGGCGCTGTTGTGCTGGGGGACGTAACTATTGAAGGCTTAACCGATAGTAAAAAGCTGACTAAGAAAAAGCGTGAAGCCTTGGATGGTATTATTCGTGCCAACGCAATTGATTGTAGCATCGGATGGGTTGACGCGAACGAGCTGGATGCAATTGGCTTGGCACAGGCCCTTAAACTTGCGACTATTCGGGCCGTTGAACAAATCAAAGTGCCGTATCACGAAATTATTATTGATGGTACGGTCAATTTTCTCAACAATACAAGTAAGGGGGCGTATGTTACCACGCTTGCAAAAGCAGATGTGCTCATTCCCGCCGTCTCGGCAGCCTCGATTATCGCTAAGGTGGCCCGCGATCGTTTTATGAGTGAGCAAGCAACTATCTATAAAGAGTACGGTTTTGCCACACACGTGGGCTATGGCACAGCCGCACATCGCCAAGCGATTGAAAAGCGCGGCGTCACACCATTACATCGTCTATCATTTGCTCCTCTAGTAAAATATTCTTCCACAAAACAAATAGGGGACACTGCCGAAGCGATTGTCGCTGAACATCTTACAAAACAAGGACATGCTATTTTAGCGCGTAACTGGCGGACCCGCTGGTGCGAGATAGATATTATTTCGTCGAAAGACACCATTATTTATGCGACAGAAGTAAAATATCGCAAACATGACCGTCAGGGTGGGGGAATGGCGGTCATGACACCACAAAAAGTGCGGTATTTACGCTTTGCGATAGAGTTATATGCGGCGCGACATCATTTACATCACCTTGATCGACGTTTGCTCATTGCTGACGTTGGCGGTGATTTTCAGTTAAGAAAGCTGATCGAGATCGAGTAACTTCTGTCGAACAGCCCGGCTGTCTTTCTCGATAAGATTAACTCGTCCTTCAATTTCACTAACACCCATATCAATGACCCTTTGGAGCGACGGATCTGCTCTCATCGGTAGAAAAAAGGCTTTATATTCATCGAGTGCCTGTCGTGTTGATAAGGCACCCCCGGCATAGCGGGGATAATCGTCATAGCTTTTATCTCCTTTGAAGGTTGCAATCACCCACTCCCAGTTGGCGCGAATCCAGTCCCATGCTTTGGCTTTGCTGTCGCGGGCTCGTAGAAGATAAACGAACCATCGCGCAGCATCTTGAGGTCGAATTGTTTTTGGGTCTTTAATAAGGTCGAGTAAGCGATCGATCTGTTCCGGCAGGCGGGTACTCGTCACGCCGATGCAAATGTCCATCTGGATATCAGCCGAAGCAGTTGACGTGTATGCTTTGAGCAAGTCATCAACGATTGTCGTGTCGCCATAGTATGAAACTGAACTGAGAATGAGCGAACGAAGTTGTGGATCAAGCTTTTCCAATGGTGTCGATTCATAACGACGACGGGCTTCATCGAGCGCCGCTGGCTCCTGACTATAAAGCATCAGGCTTATGATCGTCGTTCGTAATTTCGCATCGTCTTCACTTTCGTTTGCTTTCGGGTCCCACCCTAATCGTTGATATTGTTTGCGGGCGACTCTTCCTGAAAAATGACGAAGTGCCAATTCAGCTTTTTCATCGGTTTCAACGAACTTCCGTAATTCCGCCAAGGCGATAAACAAGAGTCCCCAAACCGGCTCGCTAGTTTCGTTTTCGTAGACGGCGATCAGATCGAGCAGGGTGTCGCTGAAAATAACCCCGCCTCTTGCGAGTAACGTCGCCTCATCTAGGAGTTGAAGGCGGTTCAACTCATCAAGTTGTCCATTTTTTATACGTTTCAATAAAGGCTCGTAGAGGGATGCATCGTAGTGAGTAATAAAATGAGCGCTATCGTGAACATTCAGCTTAAAATCATGACCGAGCGGAAACGTTACGTCAACCGTTTCTAGTAATTCAGGCACGTTGTCAGAGCCGTCGAGCGGTATAGGCCATAAACGATCGCTCGTTGCGTGTGGACCAACGAAGAATTGTTCCTGGCGCAAGCTGACCATACCGTGCTCGCTTGTTGCGTGGATGACGGGGTAACCAGGCTGTGATATCCACGTATTCATCAGGTGACGAATATCTTTACCACTCGCGTCGCTAATGGTTTGCCAAAGATCATTGCCAACCGTATTTCCATAAGCATGTTTTTTAAAGTAAGCTTTTAATCCTGTACGAAAGGCATCATTGCCGACATATTGCTGTAACATGCGGAGTAATCTTCCTCCTTTAGCATAGACAATTGCGCCGTCAAAGAGGGTGCTGATTTCATCAGGGTGATGGACGTCAACTTGGACGGCTTGGACGCCATCGATACTATCCCGCCGCAGGGCAACAATTGCCTCATTACTACTAAACTCTAACCACATATTCCATGAGGGTTCAAGTGCATCGATCGCCAGGTATTCCATCATATTGGCAAAACTTTCGTTCAACCACAAATCATTCCACCACGCCATCGTGACAAGGTTGCCAAACCATTGGTGCGCCAATTCGTGCGCCACAACGGTCGCAATATACTGGCGACTACTAATACTCGTTGTCTCAGGGTCGGCCAATAAAGCCATTTCACGGTAGGTTATAAGTCCCCAGTTTTCCATGGCACCGGACGAAAAGTCCGGCAGGGCAACGTGATCAGATTTTGGCAATGGGTAATCAGTACCGAAGTATTCCTCATAAAAATCAATTGATCGAACGGCCATATCAAGCGCAAAAGCAAGGCTAACAGCCGGTTGAATCGGGGTAGCCCAGACGTTCACCTCGACGCCACGTCGGGTTTGGGCCGACTTCTTTTGTAAATGGCCAACGACCCACGCCAGCAGGTACGTGCTCATGAGGGGTGTCGTTTGAAACCGTGTCACCAGGCCCTCAGGGTTGATTTGTTGCGATTCAATTGGCATATTACCTAGAACTTGAACGTCCTTTTCGGTCGTCAAGGTAACCGTGAAAGTTGCTTTGGCCGCGGGTTCATCGATGCATGGAAAAACTTCGCGCGCGTGATGGCTTTCAAATTGAGTGGCAAGCAGTTCGCCACCTTTGTAATAGCAAGGGTAAAGGCCGTGCATACTATCGGTGATAACTCCTGAAAATACAATGACGATAATATGGTCCCCTTTTTGAAAATGAGGGTGAGCAATCACTAACTCGTCATTTGGTTCATAGGCAAACTCTGCAATTCTCCCGTCAAGCGTAACAGATTCTATCGTTAAATACTTACTATGAAAACGAACTTCTTTATCGGTATGTGATGTTCCTTCTATAGTGACAGTGCCGTGAAACGTTCGCTTTTCACGGTCTAGTGTTATAGAAAGTTTGTAAGATTTTGGCGTCAATAATTCAATAAGTCTCGAAACAGTCTGCATATATCTATTGTAGCAAAGCTATACTAAGAAGATGACGTTTCGAGTTCGACGAATAATAGCTTTCATCATCTCGCTATTTGTGTTGGCGACGGTCGTCTATACAACCATTCCAAAAGAAACAGCGCCAGCTAGTCAACCGGTCGTCCAAACTGGCAGTCCAGCCATGGCTACGTTAACCCGATTACCAATCAAAGGTCGTGCGCCAAAAACAGGCTATACTCGTGCACAATTTGGTAATGGCTGGTCGACGACTAACGGCTGTGACACTCGCGATATTATTTTAAATCGCGACTTAACCCAAGTTGCAACGAACAACAAATGTCAAGTGACAAGCGGCACATTGAATGATCCATACACTGGGAATATAATTATTTTTAATCGAGGCCCTGAAACTAGCTCGGCGATTCAAATTGACCACGTGGTGGCGCTCGGCGATGCCTGGCAAAAAGGCGCTCAACAACTGAGCAAAAGCCAAAGAGAAGCATTAGCGAACGACCCACTGGAATTGTTAGCCGTCGATGGCAAGGCTAATCAGCAAAAAAGTGACGGTGACGCCGCCACCTGGCTACCGTCAAACAAGAGTTTTCGTTGTGAATACGTTGCTCGACAAATTGCCGTCAAACAGAAATACTCCCTATGGGTAACCCAAGCAGAATATGACGCGATGGCGGGAATTTTAAAGGCTTGCCCTTTACAAACGATTCCGATATAATAGCGATAGTACATTCCGGCCGGCAGGTCGGATTTTTTAATCAAATGAAAGGAATATATACATGGATGGCCTCAACCTAAAACAACTCGCTCTTGCGGTCCGAACGATCGCCGAAGAGAAAAATTTGCCAGAAGAAACCGTCTTATCGGTGATTGAACAAGCAATTGCTGCCGCCTGGCGTCGTGACAATGGTGAGCGTGATCAAGAAGTTCGCAGTGAGTTTAATATGATTGACGGTACCGCTGACGTTTATGTCGGTCGCGAAGTCGTGGAAGTCGTTGGCAGCGAAGCTCACGAAATGAGTCTCGATGACGCGCGCAAAGTTAAAAAAGATGCTGAAATTGGCGATATTATCGAAGAAAAACATGAAGTGACCAGTTTTGGACGCGTTGCTGCCCAAACGGCCAAACAAGTCGTTTTACAGCGCCTACGCGAAGCGGAACGTGAAGTTGTCCTCGAAGAGTTCGAAGACAAAATCGGCACCGTCGTCAACGGTACCGTCCAGCGGGTTGAACCACGCGTCGTTCGCGTTGAAATTGGCAAAGCCAACGGTATTATCCCACAAAGCGAACAAATCCAGGGTGAATACTACAGCGTCGGCAGCCGCATAAAAGTCTTTATTAAAGACATTGAGCGTGATAATCGTGGTCCGCAGTTGATTTTAAGTCGTGGTAATGAGCAATTTATCGAGTATCTCTTCCGTCAAGAAGTGCCTGAACTCGAAACCGGTGCCGTCGAAATTAAAGGGATTGCCCGCGAAGCCGGCCGCCGCACTAAATTGGCCGTTGCCAGTACCGTTCCGGGCGTTGACCCAGTCGGTACCTTCGTCGGAGGTCACGGTACCCGTGTCCAAGCCGTCATGAACGAAGTCGGTGACCAAGAAAAGATCGACATCGTGCCATTTGCTGATGATACTCAAACATACATCAAAAACGCCTTGGCCCCTGCTGAAATCGTCAAAGTTGATATTAACGAAAAAGACAAACGCGCTACCGTTCATGTCTCTGAAGACCAGCAGTCAATCGCCATCGGTCGTGGTGGGCAAAATGTTCGTTTAGCCAGCCGCTTGACGGGCTATGAGCTTGACATCGAACAAGCTGTGGCTGCAAAACCAGCTGCCGAAAAAGCGCCAAAAAAGAACATCGAAGATGATCTGATGAGCGCCGTGGAAGAATCGGAAGAATAGAAAAACTGCTTACTGAAATTAGCACTCACTTGCATCGAGTGCTAATTTTGCTATACTAGATATATGTGGATCAAGCAATGAGCAAAAACGCTTGCGCTTACCTACGAGGAGGAGAGATAATAGACATATGGCTGATGATTTTGCAGAATTCATTTCGCACTTAACCGACAATGCGCGGACCAGCTTGCATCACGCTACTCTTATCGCCCAGAGTTACGGCAGTCCTTATATAGGGACTGAACACTTGTTACTGGGAGTCATGGCACAGGGTTCATCGGTGGGTGCAAAAATCCTGGCTGATGCTGGGGTGACGCTTGATAAAGCGCAATCGACGCTTAATCAAGTTCCTGTTTCAACCGTGATGAACGCGATTAATACCAAAAGTTTGAGCGAAACGGCGAAACTGACGCTCAAGATGAGTTGGGATATCGCCCAGGAATTTCACCAGGACTTTTTAGGTACCGAACATATCCTATATAGTATTTTGACTCAAAAAAACGCCCGAGCCACGGTATTGCTGCGTGATATGCAGGCAAACGTCCCGGACATCTTAAGCGACTTAGAAGAGTATCTCGATCGCCAAAACGACGCCTATGAAGTTGAGACGCCGGCCAACGAGTTTAAAACCCAGGGTCGTAAGGGTGCTTTAGAGATATATGGCACTGACTTGACCGCGAAAGCCCGGGCGGGCAAGCTGGACCCAGTGATTGGCCGTCTTGAACAAGAGGAGCGACTGGTGACCATTTTAAGTCGCCGTACAAAAAATAATCCGGTGCTGATTGGTGAGCCGGGCGTAGGAAAGACCGCAATTGTCGAGGGCCTGGCGCAACGGATCGCTTCTGAGGACGTTCCAGAACACTTGTTGGACAAACGGGTCATTCAACTTGATTTAGCAGGCATGATTGCCGGTACGAAATACCGTGGTGAATTTGAAGAACGCTTAAAGAAGGTGATTTCAGAATTGCAACAGCAGAAGAATGTCATTGTCTTTATCGATGAACTCCATTTGCTCGTTGGTGCTGGTGCGGCCGAAGGCGCCTTGGACGCAGCTAATATGTTGAAGCCCGCCTTGGCACGTGGCGAAATCCGCTTAATCGGCGCCACGACCCTCGATGAATATAGAAAGCATATTGAAAAGGATACGGCTTTAGAGCGCCGATTGCAATCAATTGTCGTACCAGAACCAAGTATTAAAGATACGATTGCCATCTTAAAGGGCCTGAAAAGTTACTACGAAAAGCATCATGGCGTATCCATTGATGACGATGTGATTGAAGATGCTGTTTACATGGCCGATCGCTATATTAGCGAACGCTTCATGCCTGATAAAGCCATCGACGTGATTGATGAAGCGGCCGCCAAGGTTCGCGTAAAATCTGGTCACAAACCGAGTCGTTTACGCGACTTTATGCGGCAGCTAAAGAACCTGAACGAAAAAATGGAAGAAGCGGTTAATAGCGAAGACTACGAACGCGCTGCACTCTATAAGACACGGATTAGCCAATTAACCGCTCAGGTTGATGAAACGCGGGAAAAAGCTGAAAAACGCGAGCCGATCAAACTCACCGACGATGATATTGCGCAAGCCATCGCGACGATGACCGGTATACCAGTCCGACGTGTCCAGCGATCCGAAGCAACCTTGCTCCGTCGTCTGGAATCACATATCGAAAAGTACGTTATCGGTCAGAAAGAGGCTGTTGAAAAAGTCTCCCGGGCTATCCGTCGTAGTCGAAGTGGCGTTGCGAGTAGCAAGCGACCGATTGGTTCGTTCGTTTTCATGGGACCAACCGGCGTTGGAAAAACTGAACTTGCCAAAGTACTAGCGCGCGAAGTTTTTGGCAGTGAAGAATCACTCGTTAAAATTGACATGAGTGAATTTAGTGAGCGCCACAACACTAGTCGTTTGGTGGGAGCACCGGCTGGCTATGTTGGTTATGATGATGGCGGTAAGTTAACTGATAAAATCCGCCGTCAGCCATACAGCGTTGTCTTGTTCGACGAGATTGAAAAAGCTCACCCGGAAGTCTTCCATTTACTTCTTCAAATACTGGAAGATGGCACATTGACCGACGCTAAGGGGCATAAAGTTGATTTCACTAATACAATTATCATTTTGACCAGTAACCTCGGTGCTGAACGGTTGCAAAAAGAGTCGAGTCTTGGCTTCCACGCAACGACGAAAAGCGATGAAAAGAAGCTTGATATCATGCATGCCGAAAATGCCACCATTGCCGAAGAAGCATTAGGGAAAGTGATGCGTCCAGAGCTGATTAATCGTTTTGATGCCATTGTCACGTTCCGAGCATTAACTCGTCGTGAGGTCTCGAAAATCTTTGATAATTTGATGAACGAATTACAGACTCGTTTAGTGCGGAAGGGTATTCGTCTCGTTATAGCTCCGTCAGCCAAAAAACTGATGATTGACCGTGGCCACGATGAGCGTTTTGGCGCACGACCATTACGTCGAACGATTACGGACATGTTGGCACATAGAATCGCAGATGGTATTCTTTCAGGAGAGTATGAAAGAGGCAATATTATGCAAA
>CAZKIJ010000019.1:0-2844 GCA_964552895.1 uncultured Candidatus Saccharibacteria bacterium
AGATAACAAACGAATCGCTCAACAACAATTATTAGATTCAACTCAAGGACAAGAGGCTGCCTATCAATCACAAATCGCCAAATATAAATCCCAACAAGATACGCTAGCCGCCCAACAGCTTGCAACAATGACCGCGACCATTGGTTCTACTGGTGGAGCGAAAATTTTGAAGAGTGGGGTAGCTGGTGGTTACCCGTGGAACCCTGGTAACTGCCCAATGGTTGGGTTCTACTCAACCGGTGGCGTGGATGGTGTGAACGGACTCGATGGCTACGGCTACGGCTGCCGTCAGTGTGCCAGCTATGCCGCGTGGCGTATGGCCAAGGAAACCGGTTCATATCCTATGAACTGGGGTGATGCCATTGATTTTCCGAATCGTGCCCGTGCTGTGGGCTATACTGTTGATAGCACACCTGCACCTGGTTCGCTGGCTGTGATGAGTCCAAGACAAGCTGGTACTCAATTTGGTCACGTCTCTTGGGTTGATGCGGTAAACGGAAACAAAGTCATTACAAGCCAATACAACGCTAACTATAACAATGTTGGCTGGGGAATGTTTACCCAGATGGAATTGTCAGCCAGTGCCTTTACGTGGTATATACACGTGACACCAGGTCAATAAAAGACTAGCGGTGTGCCTATCAGTCGATTATAATGAGGCTGACTATAATGGTGGAAAGAAATAAAGAGGGAAACACATGGCCGAAAAACGACGTCCGCGACTGGCACGAGTAACACAACAAGGCAAGCGCCCAACAAATTCGGTCCTCTTCCTGCTTGTCGTCATTATCGTAGCCTTTGGCTACACGGCCGGCACGTTTAATAGTCAAATTATGGCTGCCGTACTGCCTGTTTTTGGGGTTAAAACCTATGCAGGAACACTTGATCTTTCCAGCGTTCAACAGACCTATCAGCAGCTGAAAGCCAATTTTGATGGGACGCTTGATAAGCAAAGCTTGATTGACGGTGCGAATAAAGGCCTCGTCGCCGCAGCGAACGACACCTACACGCTATATATGACTAAAAAAGACGCCCAACAGTTCAATAATGATTTAAGTGGGACGATAGGTGGTGGAATTGGTGCTGAAATTGCGCTGCGTAGTAACCAACCAACCATTGTGCAAGTACTTGATAACAACCCCGCAAAAGCCGCTGGCTTACTAGCTGGTGACGTTATAACGAAAATTAATGACCAGTCTGTTAGTGGCCAATCTGTTGATCAAGTAGTCGCAAAAATTCGTGGCGATGTTGGGACGACGGTTAAAGTGGAAGTGGCACGTAACGGCCAACCACTGACCTTTACAATTACCCGTGCCAACGTTAATAACCCAAGCGTCCAAACGAGTGTTTCAAACGGCTTAGGCATTATGACTGTCTCACGTTTTGATGAAGGAACTGCCGACGAATCGCGCCAGGCGGCCCAAACGTTCAAAGGACAGGGCGTAAAAGCAGTAATTCTCGACCTGCGTGATAACGGTGGTGGTTATCTTGATGCGGCTCAGGCTGTCGCAGGGCTCTGGTTGAATGACAAGGTCGTGGTGAGTGAAAAAACCAATGGAAAGACCGTGAGCACTTTATATTCTACCAGTAATCCAGTCCTGGCTGGTTTGCCTACGGTCGTGTTAGTGAATGGCAATAGTGCCAGTGCCAGTGAAATCGTTACCGGGGCCTTAAAAGATAACAAGGTCGCAACTGTTATTGGCGTAAAAACGTTCGGAAAAGGCAGCGTACAGAAGCTCATTAACCTCAATAATGACGCTGAATTAAAGGTTACCGTCGCAAAATGGTATACACCAAATGGTCTTAATATTAACCAGCAAGGTATTTCACCCGATAAAACTGTCCAACTGACTACTGATGATCAAAACGCTGGTCGCGATCCACAGCTCGATGCTGCGAAAAGTCAGCTTGGTTTTTAATTCGGTTGTGCTTTCTCAAGAGGATGTAGTAAAATAGGCGCATATGGACACAAAGAAAAAAATACTCCTAGTAGAAGATGACGAAGCCCTCTCTGGCGTGTATAAATCTCGGCTTGACCTAGAAGGCTTCGAGACCCGACAAGTCTATAATGGCGAAGAAGCTCTTTCGGTGGCCAAAGACTATCGGCCGGACCTTATTCTGCTAGATGCGATGATGCCAAAGATTAGTGGCTTCGATGTTCTCGACATTCTTCGTAATACACCGGAAACTTCGCAAGTTCGTGTCATCATGTTGACCGCCCTTAACCAACCAAAAGACAAAGAGCGGGCCGAAAACCTCGGTGTGAATGACTATTTGGTTAAATCACAGGTTGTCATCGGCGATGTCATTGAACGAGTCAAGTTCCACTTGGGTATGCTCGAAGATAAACCAAACGAATAAGGAAAATAATGGCCGAATCCAACCATCCTGCTCGAATCGAAGTTCCGAAAGATTGGGACGCGTATGCGGCGGAATTAGCAGCAAAAAAAATGGGCGTACCGACACCAACTTCTTCGTCACCGGAAGTCTCACAACGCGATAGTGAAATTATGAACGACGATCACATAGACGAAATTCAAGAATTGGGCGATCAAGCACTTGAATCAGCGGGCATAAAAGATCCGTCTGAACCATCGATCGATGATATGAAGTTTTATAACCCAAATATGCCAAAAACCTTATCTCGTGATGCATTTCCTGATCATGTCCCTCAACAAAAAAAGCCAGAAGTACAGTACAAGCACGATGAATTTGATCCGCCGAAGGCTGGGACAGCGCATGGTAAAGATGTAGAAATTTACGGCCGACAGATAAGTCGCGACGGCGTCCACTATGAAGTACATTACGTGGATGATGTTGAGCCTGACGAAACACACTGGTTAC
>CAZKIJ010000019.1:2944-12308 GCA_964552895.1 uncultured Candidatus Saccharibacteria bacterium
AAGTGGCCTTTGCGGACTTTATTAAAGCTGACGACACCGTCTTTTGCGGCGTGAATAGTGAAGTCGCGGCTAATGAAAGTACCAGGACCAGCGATCTTTGTTGAGCCAGTTTGGCGTACCAAAACTTCACCAGTAGAGACGGTCTGCCCACCAAAGCGCTTGACGCCGAGGCGTTGACCAGCGTTGTTGTGGATGTTCTTACTTGAACCACCTGCTTTAACGTGTGACATACTTGCTCCTTAAAATTTCTATAACAATCCGTTAAATTGTACAGGAAAAGCACCAACGCGTCAAGGGATGAGTGCGTTCAACCGGTCAGTTATGCCATATAATTTCTGCACGCCATTTTCCAGGATATAATAGTGCCGAATATAGAATAATTCAGTTGTAAAAAGAGTCAGTACTAAGAGGGAAGCGAAAAGGCTGAGCGAAAGAATAGTGCTGGTGAGACTGAAAAACAGGGTTACCAGGCCAAAGAGGCACAAAAAGCCAAAAAATAGCGTGACCAATAAGTGAATGAGCCGTTCATGCTGAAAATCACGTACTTTCACTTGATGGTGGCGGTAAGTACGACGAATGTCATTCGCGTCGGCGGCTTTTCTCTCCCAGCGAGTTAGGGTATGTTCCATGGTTTTGATATAGTCGCGTAGCGCTTTGTCCATATATGCAAGTATACGCCACCGCCTGAGAAGTCTATAATAAGAGAGTAAGCACAGGAGGGATTATGAATAATGACGACGATTTTAGGCTGCAAAGTTATCAAGATGATTTAAGCACCAGTGGTCCAGATCCATTCGCGAACAGTAATGGTGATGACCCTGCCAAAGAGCTAGGTATTCCACCGCATCGATTTCGTGAAGAGTTGAATCGATATGATCCTGATAACCCAAGTGACGACCAAGAGGGTGAACCTGATGATATGCGTGAACAAGTTGAGGACTTAAGCGAAGACGAAAATATCGATAAGGGTGATCGCTAAGTTTTTATTAATACAAGCAGCTCACGGGCAACTACCTGATCTTCGCGATAGTAAAGAAGCTGATCCGATGTCACGGATTGAAACTCGATTCGTCGGTAGCCATACTCAGTTAATTGATCAAATAGCGAAAGGTGCGTAAAGTTACCTTGGCTATCACGCCAGGCGGGGATAGCAATACATACAGGGGTGCCAGGCATGATTTGCTTGGCAAGGTTCTTTAAGAACGCACTAATAATATGATGACAATTACCACGGACTTCAACAAGTTTTGATGGCGAAGGCGGTGCACTAAATGGTTGGCCAAGGTAAGTCTCGGCGACCACTGCGTTCACCGGTTGTTGCCAGGCGGTAGTTGTGGCATCACCTTCGTGTAGATACCAATCAGTCTGAAGATGATAGGTATCTTGGAGCCAGTTGAGGTTATCACGGCTATAGCGGATCATTTTCTCGGCAAGATCGGTTCCGTACACAGCATGGCCCAATAATGCCGCTTCCTGCAAGATGACACCCGTTCCACAAAAGGGGTCTAAAATTCGGCCGTTGGTTGGTGCCAAATTGATCATGATTTGGGCAAGTTTTGGTGGCAACATACCAACAAAGGCGTCCCGTTTTGGTCGGCCTTGGTCGCGAGCGGCAAGGGCGGTGATATTTTGAGCACCGGTACTTTCGGCGACGACGATGCGACCATTTGTTGCTTTAACAACCAACAACTCAACTTTGTTATCTGATAAACCAAGTTTGTTATGGTGAGACGTCGCGCTACTAAGGGCTGCGTCTTGATTGGGTATCAAACGCACGCTAACGCCTTTATCTTTCAGTTTATTCTTGAGAATAATACCGCTTTTTTGAATGTCGCGTGGGGCAATGTCGAAGCCATAAGCACTTAAACCAAGAGTTATTTTAGTATCAGAACCACTCCATTCCTTTAGGTAATAGTGGACAATCTTCATACTGGTTTGACGCCAGTCGCCACGCGGTAATTCCATAACGACGCGTCCAGCCTTTTGACTGCCACCAACTTTTTCAATATCAAAATGATCTGTGTCAAATAAGGCTGAATGGCTTGAGAACCAGCGCACGTCTTGAAATAACCGTTCTAACTCGGCAATACCGAGTACGGGCTGTCGACCCAGAATCGCGATACGCATATGCTCTTAGTATACCTAAATTTTTAGGTGTTTCGAACGAATAAAAAAAGCCCGACCGAAAAATGACATAAAAATTAAGGTATACTAATAGTATGTCTTTTCGCCGTTGGCTTACTGTTATTACCTTGGTGCTGTTAATTATCGTTGCTTATTTTACCTGGCCACAAATCGTCAGAGCAGCTGGGCTTATTGAGCGTATTAATGTCTGGATCTTACTGCTTCTTATTCCCGTGCAACTATTAAGTTATTATGCGACTGGCAGCATGATTTTCGCCTACCTTCGAGCAAAAGGGAATTTGAAAGATGCTTCACATTGGCAAATGACCCGATTGTCGCTGGAACTGAATTTCGTCAACCATATTTTACCGAGCGGTGGGGCGGCCGGCTTTTCGTATCTGGGATGGGTGCTACACCGCTATGGTGTTACGCCCGGCAGAGCAACGATTGCTCAGATGATTCGTTTTGTTTTAACATTTTTGACGTTTGTATTGCTTTTAATTGTCGCGGTGATCGTGTTGGCAACTGACGGCCAAGTTAACCGTATTATTTTATTGCTTAGTGGCTTAATTGCCGGTCTTGCAATAGGTGCGATTGTTCTTTTGACCTTTGTTATCAGTAGCCGTGAAACTCTCGTGCGTTTTTCAAGCTGGACAACACAAAGGGCAAACCGATTTGTCCGGTGGATAACCCGTGGACGGAAAAAAACAGTTCTTAAAAGCGGCGTGCTGGAAACTTTCTTTCTCGATATGCACAACGATTACTTAGAAATTCGACGTGACATCCGAGTATTATTCGTACCATTTATTTGGGCGCTCATCGCGAACATTTGTGATGTCGCCCTGTTATTTATTGCCTTCTGGGCACTGGGAACACCTGTGAATCCAGCAGCAATATTTATTGCCTTTGGCCTCTCGTCAATCGGCGGCGCAATCTCGAATACACCGGGCGGTGCTGGTGCCTATGAAGCGATTATGATCGCGTTTCTAGCGACGGCTGGTGTTGGTGCGGATGTCGCCATTGCCGGTACGATATTAGCTCGTGTGACGCTTATTTTAGGAACAATTATTTTCGGATATATATTTTATCAACTAACGGTCAATAAATATGGAAAACAGCCTACTGAGCGTCAGTGATTTTATCGCTCTTACCAATCAGACGTTAGAATATGCCTATCCTGTCGTGACAATTGAGGGTGAAGTGGCATCATTTAAGGTAAACCAAGGAAAGTACGTCTTTTTTGACATAAAAGACGAGGGTGGGAGCGTTGGCTGTTTCATGATGCTAGTTGCTCTCCGTACGCCGCTTGAAGATGGTATGAAAGTAATCATAAGCGCTTCGCCAAAGGTAACACAGTGGGGAAAGTTTAGTTTAACGATACGGAGTGTTCGCCCGAGCGGTGAGGGTGCCATCAAAAAAAGTTTTGACCTGTTGAAAGAAAAACTTGAAAAAGAGGGACTGTTCGCCCCCGAACGAAAACGTCGTTTACCACCTGTGCCGCACCACGTTGCCGTTATTTCTAGCACCGACGCGGCTGGTTATGCCGATTTTGTGAAAATCTTAAATGATCGATGGGGTGGTTTGGAAGTCGATGTCGCGCATGTTGTCGTTCAGGGAGCAACAGCACCCGACCACATGATTCGAGCTCTGAAATATTTCAATGAGCAAGAAAGAATGCCAGAAGTCATCTTATTACTGCGCGGGGGTGGCAGTGCCGATGACCTAGCAGCATTTAATGACGAGCTATTAGTTCGAGAAATCGCCGCCAGTCGGGTGCCGACCATGGTTGGCGTGGGACACGAGGTCGATGTCACACTGGCTGATTTAGCAGCGGACGTTCGGGCCGCAACACCGAGTAATGCCGCTCAACTGTTGGTTCCAGACCGACAGGAAATTATTTCTTCAGTTCGTTTTCAAGTTAATGGCCTTAGGAACACTATCAGCCGTGACATCGATCGTTTTTCTGGTGACATTCGTATCGATTTAGAGAATGCTTACCAACGAATTCGCCAGCGTTTGGACGATTCATTCGAGCAACTTGCCACCTTACGGCTTGCTGTTGCTCAATTGAACCCACAGAACATTTTAAAACGCGGCTATGCTCTATTAAAGGGTGAGCAAACCGTTGGGAGTGAGCTTGAGATTGAAACGTATCACACTATACTAAAAGCAGAGGTAAAAAATGTCAGAAGTAAATAAAACAGTTCAAGAAAAACTAGTACAATTATCCGAACTAGTGGCTTGGTTCCAGAGCCCCAACTTTACATTGGAAGAAGCTCTCAACAAATATAAAGTCGCCGAAGCACTCGCCGAAGAGATAGAGAAAGATCTTACCAAACTGAAAAATGACATAAAAGTCGTCAAGAAAAAGTTCGATAGCGAATGATTGTCTTCGTCGTTTTTTTTGTGGTTGTCGTGTTATTTAGTTTCGTGCTCTTGAGAGGTGCGCCCTACGTGCCAAGTCAGCGACGATATCTCAAAAGAGCTTTGACCGATCTCTACAGGATTGATGAAAAAGATACCTTAGTCGACGTCGGGAGTGGTGATGGCGTCGTGTTGCGTACGGCTGCCAGCCTCGGTGCACGGGCAATTGGTTATGAACTAAACCCATTCCTTGTGCTTCTTAGCAAGCTTATCGGTGGTAAAAATACCGAGACGCATCTCGCCGATTTTTGGAGGGTCCGTTTGCCCCCGGAAACGACAGTCGTGTATGTTTTCATGATACAAAGTATGAGTCTGAAACTTGAAAAAAAGCTACAAGCGTTTGTGAATGAGCAGGGGAGAGCCATAAAAGTGATCGCCCTTGGGATCCCGTTTCGGCAACGAAAAGCCGAGAAAACACTTGATGCCTCCTTTTTGTACACCTTCCAGCCTTTACAGTCTGAATAACCATAAGTATAATGACGCCATGATGAATCATCAAAAGGGAGCCGTCAACACATGGATGCTGGTCTCACTTTTTTTGATCGTTGCCGTTTTAGCAACATCTGTGGCAACAACGTGGGCCTATATGCGTTATTTTGATGAAAAAAAGACCGTTGAAACCCAGGTCGACGCAGCTGTCGCTACGGCGACAAAAAAGCAGGCCGATACCGATGCGGCGCAGTACGAAAGCCAGGCCAAGTTGCCAACACGAACGTTTGCTGGTCCGAGTGATTATGGTAGTCTGTCATTTAATTATCCAAAAACATGGAGCGTGTACGTCGATAAGAACGAAAAGACTGGGTCAAGCGCGTCGTACAGTGCTTATTTGAATCCCGTTGCCGTTCCGCCAGTTTCGGTGACGACGCAACAATTTGCCCTTCGGATTACGATCGAACAAAAAGATTACAACACAGTTATCTCGAGCTACAGTCAGCAAGTCAAACAGGGTGACCTAAAATCAAGTCCGGTGAAGATCAATGGCGAAGACGCCACTCGTTTAGACGGCAATTTTACGAAAGACATTCGTGGTTCAGCGGTCATCTTCAAAATTCGCGACAAAACTGTTACCATTCGAACCGACGCCGACACGTTTGGTGCCGACTATAATGCGTTGATTGCGACGATTAAGTTCAATTCGTAAACACCAACTCATGCTAAAATAAAACCAGCATGAGTGAGGGTTCATCAATAAGCGAGCAGGGGTGGGCTGGCGTTGATATAGCAATGCCATCTTTAGCTGCTGCCGCCCATGAACTTAAATCACCCCTCGTATTAGCCCGCCAACTTGGTTTTATGTTACAACGTGATGATCTGTCACCTAGTGAGCGAAATGTCATAGCCACTCAACTCATCTTAACTGCCGAACGTGGCCTACGATTAACGAATGATTTGACGAAAGTTGCTCGGTTAGACGATGCATTATTTGATGTAGAACCTATTAATCCGACAGCGCTTTGTGAGGATATCGTTCGGGAACTAACCCCATTATTTGAAGCACAAGAACGACAATTAACGTTAAAACCTCGAAAACACCCATTGTTGTTGGTGGCAAACCGCGATTTATTGAGGCGGATCGTGACAAATTTTAGTGATAACGCCCTCCATTACAGTGAACCTGGAAGTGTTGTTGAGTTACAAATGAACGCCCTACAAAATGGGCGCGTCATTCGACTCGGCGTGCGGGATTATGGACCAGCACTCTCGACCGATATATGGCGGAGTTTACACATGAAGCTTGGCAAAGCTCCACAGCCCGTTCACTCGCGACCACAAAGTAGCGGTCTGGGCCTATACATTGCCGGCTTATTTGCCGAAACCATGAATGGAAGGATTGGCGCGGTGCGTCACCATGATGGTGCGACATTTTATGTCGAGCTCGATGCTTCGCGACAGCTCAGTTTTCTATGAATATTTTGATTATCGAGGATGACCAGTGGTTGGCACAGCAGCAAAAAGCCATCCTTGAAAAAGCCGGGTACCATACGTCTATCTCTCCCCATGCGCCGGCCGCCATCGATATGATTGACCTTCTGAAACCGGACTGCATTGTTCTCGACATTCTCTTACCAGGTGCAACGGGATTTACCCTGTTACATGAACTACAATCGTATGCCGACACTGGGACAATTCCCATTATCTTATGTTCGAGCTTAACGCCTGACATAAAAAAAGAAGATGTTGCGCAGTATGGCGTTAAGCGATTACTTGATAAAACGACGATGACGCCTGACGATCTAGTAACGGCGGTCCGTAGCGTATTATGAAAACAACCAGCACACGTGCCATTGTCCTCAGGCGAACGAATTACGGCGAAGCCGACCGTATTTTACATTTATTAACGCCCTATGGGCGACGTAATGTCATGGCCCGTGGCGTGCGTAAAGAAAAGAGTAAATTAGCGGGTGGCATTGAACTGTTTGCTGTTAGTGACGTCGTGATTGGTGAAGGCAAAGGGGATTTAGGAGTGCTGACCTCGGCGCGCCTCGTGCAGTTTTATCGTCATATCTTGACTGATTACGACCGCTTACAGTTTGGTTACCTTGTTATTAAGTATATTTCGAGGGCCAGTGAAACGGTCGATGAGCCTGAATGGTATGACATATTGGCGGAAGTTCTGATGGCGTTAGACGCAGTAACAATGCCATTTGCCCTTACCGAAACATGGTTTTACATACGATATGCTGATATGCTCGGGCATAGTTTAAACGTATCATTGGATACAAATGGTCATAAATTATCGGCTGACAAAACTTACCGCTATGATATAGCTGAACAAGGACTGCGAGAATCACCCAGGGGAGATATCACCGCCGAGCATATTAAATTATTACGATTGATCGCAACCAAATCATTGAGAGTATTATCCCAAGTTGGGGGAGTTGATGAGGTGATGGGTGTTTGTTTAAATACTGCGCGTGCCCACGCCGCTCTATAGGAAAGAAAATCCCGTCGCTGGTTGCGACGGGAGCTCTTTACTGCTTAGGGACGACACTATCCTGGAAGGCAACCTGTTCACGTCGAATCGTCTCTGCCGTTGCCTCATTTGGGGCATAGGTACAAGCACCGAGATAGTAGGTAGACACGGCGAGATCGATCATGCCATCTCGAGTTGGTCCTGGCGCGACCTGTGTGCATAGGTGCGTGATCCAGCGGGCACTATCGTGGTAAGCTTCGGTCATCAACTTACGCCAGTTCAGACCGAGGCGTTCACTTCCTGTTTTGATGGCTTTGATATCCGCTTCCAGTTGGCCATAATCTCCGTGACTGAGTCGACGCATCCCGCTGGCACGCATGAGAGCGCAGAGATGTTCAAACATGTCTCCGTCGGGCGCTGCGGTAACGAACTCATCAGCCGACATGCGATACAGCCCTTGCTGAGCATATCGCTCGGCTGCGTGAAAATGCTGATTAAACCTGACGCGTTCCACAGCGCCTCCAATCTGTTGTCTCGTAGTGAAAAGAGCTTATATTATTATGATAAAATTTTAACAAAAAGTCAATATATTAACAGATACGACTATGCTATACTAGCACCAGTATGAATGACAAAAATCAAAAAATGGAGCAGATTGTCAGTCTCGCGAAGCGCCGTGGCTTTATTTACCCTGGCTCGGACATCTACGGTGGATTAAGTGGCACCTGGGATTTCGGACCGTTGGGTGTCGCATTGAAACACAACATTATGCAGCTGTGGTGGCGCATGTTTGTCGATGAACGCGATGACATGTATGGTATCGATGCTGCCATTTTAATGAATCAGAAAGTATGGCAGGCGAGTGGCCACGTCGACACCTTTACTGATCCATTGGTAGAGTGTTCAAACTGTCACGCTCGCTTGCGTGCTGATAAACTCGATGATCCCAACAAGTGCCCAGTCTGTGGTAAAGAAGGAACGTTTGGGGAAGCGCGCCAATTTAACATGATGTTCAAAACCACTGTCGGGCCAGTCGATGATGAATCGAGCATCAGCTATTTGCGCCCGGAAACCGCCCAGGGTATTTTTACAAATTATAAAAATGTCCTCGATAGTTTTTATCCTGATCTTCCATTTGGCATCGCGCAGCAGGGTAAGGCCTTTCGAAATGAAATCAGCCCGCGTGATTTTATCTTCCGTAGCCGCGAATTCGAACAAATGGAGATCGAATTTTTTGTTGATCCGTCAAAGTGGGAAGATGCTTTTGAGCAGTGGCGTCAGCAGGTGTGGAAGTGGACCCAAGCGCTCGGGTTGCCCGACGAAAACGTTCACGAACTTGAAGTCGAAGAAAAGGATCGCGCCCACTACAGTAGGCGGACAATTGATTTTGAATTCGACTTTCCGATTGGCCGCGAAGAGTTACTCGGCCTCGCCTACCGCACTGACTTTGATTTGATGAATATCCAAAACGCCAGTGGCAAGAATATGGAGTACACCATCAAGGGCACGCAAACGAAATTTGTACCGCATGTTATCGAACCGTCGTTTGGGGTGGAGCGTGCAGTCATGGCGGTGTTGACGGCCGCTTATACCGAAGATGAAATAAACGGTGAAAAACGCATTGTCATGAAGTTCCCTGAGCATGTGGCACCGATTAAGTTCGCTGTCTCGCCATTGGTTCGGAATAAGTCGGAATTAGTCGACAAAGCTCGCATGGTCTACGACGCCCTGAAGCAAAAATACGGCGCCGTTATGTGGGATGATAACGGTAACATCGGCAAGCGCTACCGCCGCCAAGACGAAATCGGTACGCCACACTGTGTGGTGGTCGATTTTGAAACGCTAGAGGATGATACCGTCACTGTTCGCGATCGCGATACAACCGAACAAAAACGAGTGAAG
>CAZKIJ010000020.1:0-11894 GCA_964552895.1 uncultured Candidatus Saccharibacteria bacterium
GTGTTAGGCACGCCGCCAGCATTCATCCTGAGCCAGGATCAAACTCTCCATAAAAAGTAGTTCTTCACTACATGACTCTAAACATATATAAACTGACGATGATTTTGTTACACGTAATCAGCGTACCGAAGGTACGATGATCCCCCTCGCTCGAATTCCAAAGGAGCTCGGATAGAAGGTTGTGTAACAATTAAAATTGCACTACTAAATTGTCAAAGTTCTTATCTGTTTCAACTCCACGTTGGTGTCATGAATAATTCACGACCAGACTTAATCGATCATACTCTAAAAAACAGAGAGGGTCAAGGGGTTTTTAGAATAAAATAACGACAAAACTGCCAATAATCACACCCAAGAGAGCGCCAACCGTCACTTCAGTGACCGTATGGCCTTTCGGTGCAATAGGGTGCGGAACTTTTGATTTGGTTTCATCGATCAATAGCGCAATCGCTTCGCCCTGCTCACCACTGGCGCGACGAACGCGGACGGCATCGTGCATGATAATCAGCAACGTCAAGGTTGACAGCCCAAATAACCCTGACGACCAGCCGTCTTTCACTAGAATAACCATCCAGAGGGCTACGGCTGTAGCAGTATGCGCGCTTGGCATGCCGCCAGATCGAAAAACTTTCTCGCGTTTCGTTGTGGGATTACGTGACATATCGTCAATCACATACTTAATAAGGTGGGCAATTACCCAGGTCGCCACAATTGCAATGAGATAGGGCGAAAGCCACTTCATTATTCAGCCACGTCTTCGATATCTTCAACTAACTCTTTCGTCTCTTGAGTTGGTACGAAACCAAGCGAGGATACTTTGTCATTTTCACCCATACGCATAATGCGGACTCCTTGGGTGGTACGGCCAAGATGCGGAATATCCTTGAGGCCGACACGAATCGCTTGACCTTTCGTTGAGATAAGCAAAATCTCATCGATACCATCAATCAAGGTACGAACGGCGATAATTGGTCCGGTCTTTGCGGTGACAACAGCAGCCTTGATGCCAACACCACCGCGGTTATGTGACGGGAAGTTTGCGACTTTGGTGATTTTGCCGTAGCCGTTTTCGCTGATGACTAAAAGATTTTGTTCATCGGTAGAAACGATATCCATACCAACCACGCGGTCGTTTGGTCGCAGGCGGACACCACGGACACCACGGGCGGAGCGGCCCATAGGCCGGGCATCTTTTTCTCTAAAACGGATTGCTTGGCCGGCAGAAGTTGAGATGATGACATCATTCTCACCGGTTGTTTTCTGAATCCATCGCAGTTCGTCACCGTCATCAAGTTTAATGGCGATCAACCCGTTGGTACGAATGTTCGCGTAATCTTTCAGTGGTGTTTTCTTAATAGTTCCCTTTGTCGTCGCCATAAATAAGTAACCTGCTTCACTAGCGTCTTTTTCGTGCTTTATGATTGAGGTAATCTTTTCCTCTGGCTGGAGTGCAAGCAGGTTGACTGCGGCCACACCCTTAGCTGCGAGGCTGGCGGCAGGCACTTCGTAGGTCTTCAAGCGGAAAATACGCCCCTTATTCGTAAAGAACAATAACCAATCATGGGTGTTCGCTGGCACCAGCTGGTCAATCACATCTTCTTCTTTAGTCGTCATTCCCCGCTTGCCTTTGCCGCCGCGGTGTTGGCGACGGTATTCACTAACTAATGTGCGTTTGATGTAATTTTCAATTGTGAGCAAGACAACCGTATCTTCCTCTGGAATCAACTCCTCGTCGCTGAATTTGCCAAGTTCATGATTAATAATTGTCGTACGGCGATCATCCCCGTACTTTTCTTTCATCTCGAGCAGTTCAGTTTTAATAATCTTCAAAATTTCGTTTTCATCAGCCAAAATATCCTTTAATCGCTGAATCATCTTCAACAAGTCCGCCAATTCATTCTCGATTTCCTCACGCGATAAGCCAGTCAAACGACGCAGTTGCATCGCCAGGATGGCGGCGGCCTGGATATCGCTCAATTTGAATTGCTTGATCAAATTCTTTGTCGCGTCTTCTTGGGTACGGCTGGCACGAATCGTTTTGATAACTTCATCAATGTGATCGAGGGCTATTTTGTAGCCTTCCAAAATGTGGGCACGCTCTTCTGCTTTACGCAGTTCGAACTCGGTGCGACGGCGGACGACTTTTTGGCGATGTTTGATAAACTCGTGCAGCATCTCATGCAAACCAAGCACGCGCGGCTGCACACCATCTACCAACGCCATCATATTGAAGTTAAAACTCGATTGAAGGGCGGTCAGTTTGTACAACTGATTTAAGACCTTCTTTGGGTAACCATCTTTACGGAGTTCAATAACGATACGGACTTTTCCGCGAGCACTTTCATCACGCAGGTCACTGATGTTGATCTTTTTATCCTTATAAAGTTCAGCGATTTTCTCCACTAACGAAGCCTTATTTACGCCATAAGGAATTTCTGTCACGATAATTTGGTGCCGACCTTTTTTCGTCTCCTCGATATTGGCGACGGCACGCATAGTTACGCTCCCGCGACCCGTCTGGTAGGCAAGCTTCATTGACGCGCCGCCGTAAACAGTCGCACCAGTTGGAAAATCGGGGCCCTTAACGTGCTTCATTAAATCATCAATACCAGCATCCGGATTATCAATCAGGGCAATAGAGGCATCAACCAGTTCACCCAGGTTGTGTGGTGGAATATTGGTCGCCATCCCAACGGCGATACCAATTTGACCGTTCAATAAAAGATTTGGGACTTTGGCCGGCAAGACAAACGGTTCTTGTTTAGAGCCATCGTAATTCGGACGAAAATCAACGGTTTCCTTATCGATATCATCAAGCATTTCCCCAGCGATGCGCTGCAAACGAGCCTCGGTGTAGCGGTAAGCGGCAGCTGGGTCACCGTCCATTGAACCGAAATTACCCTGGCCATCAACCATTGGATATCGCAGCGACCATGGTTGCGCCAAACGAACCATGGAATCGTAAATTGCGGTATCACCATGCGGGTGGAAATCACCCATCACGGCACCAACGACAGTCGCGCTCTTACGATATTTCGAGCCGGCTCGCAAACCGTCACGGTTCATGGTGTATAAAATACGGCGGTGCACTGGTTTCAGACCATCACGCACATCGGGAAGCGCACGGTCAATAATAACGCTCATAGAATAGACAAAGAAGTTGTCCTCCATGACATTTTCAAGGGTACGGTCTTCAATTCCAACTTGAGTTGGCGGTAAAATGTCAGCTTCTTCGGGCTCAATAACCGGGGTATTTTCGTCGTTCATTATACATCTAGCTCCTCAAAGTCAAAGTCTTTTGATCGGGTTTGAATAAAAGATTTGCGCAACGATACTTCGTCACCCATCAGTTTTGTAAAGACAGCATCGGCTCGCTCGGCATCTTCAACTCGTACTTTGATGAGAACGCGGTTTGCCGGATTCATGGTTGTTTCCCAAAGCTGTTCAGCGTCCATTTCGCCAAGCCCTTTAAAGCGTGACACAGTCACCCCGGCTTGCTTGACCTTATCATCAGTCGGATCGATGGCGATACCTTTTTCTTTACGGCTCGCAATAATCTGGTTCAAGCCGTCGGCAAGTTCTTCTTCGTTATATGAGTAGACTTTGCGTTGACCGCGGTTAATCGAATAGAGCGGTGGTTTCGCTAGATACACGTAGCCCCCCTCGACCACTTCTTTCATATACCTGAACAAAAAAGTTAACAATAGCGTTGAGATGTGACTACCATCGACATCGGCATCGGTCATAATAATAATTTTGTGGTAACGAAGCCCGTTAATGTCAAAGGTATCACCGATCCCGACGCCAAAAGCCTGGATCATAGCAACAATTTCTTTGTTCGCGAACATCTTGTCTAGCCGCGCACGTTCCGTATTCAATACCTTACCACGCAGTGGCAAGATCGCTTGTGTTTTGCTATCGCGACCTTCCTTGGCAGAACCGGCCGCCGAGTTACCCTCAACGATGTAGATTTCACTGTCGGCTGGATTCTTGCTTGAACAATCAAACAGTTTGCCCGGCAATCCCATACCGTCCAGGGCGCCTTTACGCAAAACATTATCTCGGGCAGCACGAGCAGCTTTCCGAGCACGGGCAGCGAGAAGTGATTTATTGACGATTTTCTTAGCGGTATCAGGGTTTTCGTCGAGGTAATAGGCAAAATATTCGTTCATCACTTGTTCCACGTAACGACGAACTTCTGGGTTACCAAGTTTGTTCTTCGTTTGCCCCTCAAACTGAGGGTCAGGAATCTTCACCAAGATAATAGCAGTCAAGCCTTCGCGGATATCGTCACCGCTTAAGTTGTCTTCTTTTTCTTTCAGTAAGCCGCTCTTGCGAGCGTAGTCGTTAATTACACGGGTTAATGCTGAGCGGAACCCGATTAGGTGCGTACCACCATCAGGGGTCAAGACGTTGTTAGCGAATGGTTTGACGGTTTCGACAAACGTATCATTATATTGGACGGCCACTTCGACCATAACGTCCTCGACCTGCCTTTCGACATAGAAAATAGAATCGGTAACAACATCCTTACCGATATTAAGGTGTTTGACATAGCTTTGGATACCGCCCTCAAAGTAAAAAGCGGCCCGCTCACTGGTGCGCTCGTCGACGACGGCAACATAGACGCCTTTGGTCAAGTACGCCTGGTGGCGAAGGTAATCAACCACCCATTTGTAGTCGAAACTAACGGTCTCTTTAAAAATAGTTGGATCCGGCCAAAATGAAATGCTTGTGCCGTTGGGACGATCGGTTTTCCCAACTTTTTTAAAGGGAACCGTCGTGGCGCCTTGGGCAAATTCAATACTATAGAGTTCGCCATCACGTGCCACTTCTGCGACCAGACGCGTCGACAACGCGTTCACCACGCTTGAACCCACGCCATGAAGACCAGATGATACCTTGTAGCCACCGCCGCCGAACTTACCGCCTGCATGCAGCACGGTGAGGACAGTTTCTAGGGTAGAGAGACCCGTTTTGGCATTCTTATCAACTGGAATACCACGACCATCGTCAGTAATGGTGATACCACCATCATCACGAATCACCACATCAACGCGCGTGGCATAACCGGCAATCGCTTCATCGATACAGTTATCAGCGATTTCCTTAATTAAATGATGGACGCCATCATACCCAGTACTTCCGATGTACATACCTGGTCGCTTACGTACTGGTTCCAAGCCCTCAAGAACCTGGATCTGCGATCCATCATACGTCGTGTCAGTCTTTTTTATTGCCACTGTTGTTATCTCCCCTTTTTGCGCCGTCAAGATATATCAGTCGATCCCACCACCACTGTCTGTAGACGCTATCGTTTCTGCCGCTATTATACATGAAAAGGACCGTTTAAGCTACGCTATTGCTTGAATAAAATTCTTATGCTAATCTGTATTTTAAGAGGTATAATCTAGATAACAATTAGATAGATAACATTTCAAAAATAAAAAACCATGTTTAGAAAAATTGTATCAAACCTATCATTTAGCCCAGCACTGGTCGGACAGCTTGCTTTTTATGCAAAACGTCTTCGTAAAGAGGAGTCAACTCGCCGTATCGGCTTGATATTTGTCGCCCTCGCATTAGTGGTGCAATTTTTAGCGGTCTTTAATCCCCCCTCTTCAGCCAACGCGGCAGGTGCCGGTGACTTTGTGAGCGGAGGCCTTGGGATTGGCTCTAATCGTTCTCTCAATCGCTTTCTTGCGCCCTATGATGCTAACCAAGGTAACTTGAAAGATGTCATGAATTACGCTGGTATCACCCGCGAAGAAATTGCTAAGAGTCAATTTGGTTCCTTTATTACTGCACGTAATCAGTGGAGCTGGGGCCGAATCCCAAACGCTGGGACGACCACGATTAATGTTACGAATTCGACCGGTACTCAGCAGTTAGCGACCTTTTATGCTCGTGACATCACTATTCCAAACGGAGTTGGCACCCGAGTTTACGGCTGGATTGGCTATTCGGCTAAGATGGGCTGGTTCGTCATCGAACAGGCTTGTGGTAATTTAGTGACGACTCGCCTTCCAACCACGCCAAAACCACCTGCCCCTACCCCACCACCGGCACCAGTCGCCCCAGCCAAACTTGAGCTCTCAAAAACGGCGCAAAATACCACGCAAGGACTGGTTGATGCCACCAGCGTCGTCGCCAAAGCTAATGATCAAATTACCTACACTCTAACTGCAAAAAACAGTGGTGGGACAGCCGCTCCGGTCACCTTGACTGACAATTTAGCCGATGTGCTGGACTACGCCACCGTCCTTGATCCTGGTGGCGGTACCTTTGACCCAACGACAAAAATACTCAGTTGGCCCAATATCACCTTAAATCCTGGTCAAACACAGACGCGTGTTTTTGTCGTGAAGATGCTCGATACCATTCCGTCGACCCCCCAGGGACAAAGCGCCCCCGATTCATATGACTGTAAGATGCAAAATACGTACGGAAGTACCCTGACGACTGTATCGGTTGACTGTCAACCGCCAAAAGTCGTGGAACAAACCGTCACCCAATTACCACGCACCGGACCAACCGAAAACCTCCTCTTCGCGGGGATACTCCTAGCGGTTGTCGTCTACTTCTATGCCCGTTCCCGACAGGTTGGTAAAGAAGTGCGCTTAATCCGTCGTGATTTGAATGCGGGGGCCTTTTAATGGCAAATCCCGAAGAACTCCGCCCCTCCGCCGAGCAAAGCGGCGTCGAAACCGCTAAAGCAGCTGGCGAGCAATTGGAAGTTTTGGCTGAAAAAAAGCCAGAGACTGAGAAAAAAATTGAAAGTAACGAGCGATCTGAGGCCAAAGCGAAAGCCGAGGCCATGGAAACTGCCGTCAGCATCGAGAAAAGCAGCGCCGAGCGTGAGCACAAGCAACCTGCTCACACGAAGAACAAACGCCACGGTGTTATCAGTAAAAAAGAAAAGGAAGCCAGTTTCAAGAAACATTTGAGCCGCGTGCAAAAAGAAATGCCGGCTGGCAGCCGCACCTTCAGCAAATTTATACATAACAAAGGCATCGAAAAAGCCAGTGATCTTATCGGGAGCACCGTCGCCCGCCCAGACGCCATTCTCTCTGGCGCTGTGGTTGCCTTTATTCTTGTTCTGGCCGTCTATGTCGTGGCCAAAACCTTTGGTTACGTCTTATCTGGCTTCGAAACAATCGCTGCGTTTGTCATCGGATGGATTTTAGGCATAGTATACGATTACCTCAAAACCATCATCACTGGACGAAGTTCTTAGTTTATTTTCAATAAATATCAGAACTTCTCTAATGAAGTTTAATAGAGACGTCGTCGTTACTATTCTTATGTGCCTCACGGATGTGAAATTTCCCATCATCTTCAGGTTCAGACGCCGATGCTGGTTTCTCGGTTTGTTTTGGCACTTTAACGTGTAACGCTTCATTGACAGGTTTGGGTGGTTCTATCGAAGGGGCCACAGAAACCGGTGTCGGCACTGGCCGTGGAGGTGCTTCTGAGGCAGCCTTTAATTGTTCGCGTTTTGCCAACCATTCATCGAGGAACGATGAACCACCACTTGGAGGTGTGGCAGGGGCGCTAGATGTGGCGAATGATGGCACGCCGCCATTATTCAACGCAGCCTGTTGCTGCATCGCCTGAAGACGTTGTTCTTGGGCCTGTTTTAGTGCTTCCATCTTAGCCTTTTTGGCGGCATCGCCAGCACCGAGACGAGTAAAAATCTCGTTCTCGACTTCGCTACGTGGTCGACCATATTTGGCTGCGGATAACTTCTTCAGCGCATCCTTCAATTGTGGATTCGATTCGCCCATCGGTGGGACAAGCGTCATACTAAAGGCTGCTGACGGTACATTATTGATCATTACACTAGCGATTGTCTGGAAGTTTGGCAATCGCGTCAAATCTTCGGCGTCAAATGTTGGTGAGTATTTCTTTTGTAAGATTTCGGCATCGGTCACGCCGATACGGCCACTAATCACGGTGCCAATATTTCCTAAAATCGCTTCGCGAATCTGTTCAGTTAACTGGGTCATAAACTGGTTAGCCAGCACTAAACTCAAGCGATACTTTCGTGCCTCGGATAGAATCGTGGCGAATGAATCCGTCGCAAAGTTCTGAAACTCATCAACGTAAAGAGTAAAGTCTTGGCGTTGCTCCTCTGGAACGTCGGCACGGCTCATAGCAGCGGCGTTAAACTTCATCACAAAGATCATACCGAGTAATTGCGAGTTCAATTCCCCGACTCGTCCCTTCGACAAATTAACCAGCAGGATCTTCTTGTTATCCATGATGTCACGCAGGTCAAAACCACTTTTAATTTGGCCAATGATGTTACGCATCATTTCATTCGTCAAAAAAGCGCCGAATTTACTCGTAAACCAACCAAGCATTTCCGACTTACTGGCTTCACTGGTTTGCGCCATTTCCTTATTCCAAAAATCGAGCACTGTTCGATCCTGAATATATTTAATTTTCTCATCAGCAAAGGCTTGATCGGTAAAAACCTGCTGTACGTCCAGGAACGTCGACCCATTCGGATCACTCATCACTGTTAAGGCAGCATTACGGAACCAAGCTTCAAAACGCGGCCCAATAATTCCAGTGTGGCCAGGATCATAGAGGCGGTACAACATCGAGATCGTTTCCTGAATTAAGAAGTCCCGCTGGTCTTTATCGGTAAATTCAAACAAATTAAGCCCGACCGGCATCTCCATATCACCGGGACTAAAGTAAATAACGTCCTCGACACGTTCTTTTGGCACCATGCCAAGCAACTTTTCGGCCGAATCACCATGCGGATCAATAAACGCGAAGCCTTTACCATCAAGCATGTCCTGATAGGCTAAGTTTTCGAGCAGACCAGACTTACCGGTACCGGTTTGTCCAATAATATAGGTATGGCGACGTCGGTCGTTGGTAGCGAGGCGAATTGGTTTCTTAATGCCCCGAAATTCGTTGTAACCGAGTAAAAAACCTTCGTCCATAATTTGGGTCGGGCCATCCACTTGCTTCGCCATTTGGCGCTGCACTTGTGATGTCGGAATACTGTTTTGGTCGGGTAGATGAAAGATGGTTGCCAGCTCGACGCTATTCAGGACGCTTTGGTTAATCTCCTGGGGGAAGAACCGGAACATGTAGGCCGTCACAAACTCGTCAATATTTTTAGCGATCGTGAATTTAAAACCATTATTACTTGACGAGTCAAACAAAGCGAAGGCCGCAACGACATTATTCAGTAGTGCCTGTGATCGTTCGGCTGTACTCGACGATGCCACCACTCGAATCAGCGTTTCATAACCCGGATGACGAGTTTTCTCTTCAATTGCGTCAACAATTCCCTGCTCCACGGAATTTAATTGTTTATCTTCCGCCTTGAGCTCTTTTGTTTCCGGTGGTTTCCAGAGCGCCTCCATGATACCGCTCGCCGTGAGCGAACTAAAGCCGCTTTTGACACCCTTATCTTTGCGGATTTTAGTGGCAAGCTCCACTGCTACCTTGCGCCAACCTTCCACGGCTGGGCGTATTAACAGCTGCACGCCCACCCCATCTTCACGTGTTGCGGCTGAGAGTGCATTCAACAATGCCCGTGCGGCATCACGCTTTGACTCTTCGTACGTTGCAATAGGATAGGCAAAGTCCTTCTTTAGCGTAAACTCACCACCAATCGTCCCCGACATACGTCCCGCCGGGCTAAAAATGTTGCGCTCCTCAACTTCTTCTAACCGAGCTGATGGATAAGCCGCTGACACTGCCTGTTTGACGACATCCAGCATCGTCACTGGAACAACCGTATAGTAATGAACCAGGCCTTCGTGGGCGATAATTTCAAACGACACATGACGTTGCCCGTAAATACGGCTTTTAAACCCTTTGGTAGCAGTGCTCGCTAGAATGTTATACATGACTTGTGCTTGCGATAACACTTCCTGCGTCAAATCACGTTCATCGCGGCCACCAGCTTCAATATCGTCGCTTGGCGGTGGCAAATGGATATATAATGGCACCATTTTCAGACCACGCTCATAATTTTTGGCCTCACGAACGATTTTACGGTACTGTAAAAAAGCAAAGCCACCACCGCCGCCCAAGAGAACTAACGTCACCAGGATAAATATAAGCGCCGTCATCACATCCCTCGTCGGACGCTACGACGCCGCGCCGAGTTCCTTTCCGTACCGCTTGCGCAAGTAGTCTTTCTGCAATGCGTTGACTTGCTGGCCGCGGTGATGGGGATCATCCGGTGTACTACTAATAATATGTTTCGCCTTGTCGACCCACTCTTTTTCGATCAAATCGTCGTTTGCTGCCGTCAGTGGCGTCGTACCAGCGATAGTTGCTGTGTCATTTACGGCAGTCGGTTGAGCCATTTGGGTGACCGGTACAGCAGTCGACGTCGCGTCGGCCTGCGCCGCGCTCAATTCAGCCACTTGCTCATGGCGCTCAGCACCTGTTCTCACCCCAGCTTCAGGCGATGGCAACGGCGGCAAGCGATCCATACTTGGCGCTGGAATGTGTGGTGTAGACTCAACACCCGTTGGTTTATTCGTGTTTTCGGGCTGCATATCCCTGTCATTATACCACACGTATCAGGGGCAACCACAAGCAATTTAAGTTGTGCGACGTGATATATAAATACAGCCAATCACCACAAACAAGATGATGAGCCCTACTTCATATATCCCCACTGCACCTACCGATTGCAGCCCCACTAACATCACTGGTGCAGTTGCGATTATCGTCGCATAATAATAAGACATTTGTAAATTCATTGGTTTCAATGGTTTTCGCATGGCAAAGCCAGAAAAAAACGACGCGAAGACATGACTAGCGCCATACAAAAAAAAGCTCATCACACCTAAACTGGTGAGATAAGCCGAAATAAAAATGACCAACAATCCGAGCGGCCCAGCGGTCGCGGGAGTGGTGGTCATCAGTAGGAGAACAAGTAAGCAGAGGCTTACGAGTGTAACGATGATGAGCGTGCGTTGTAATCGATATGATTCCATGCTGCTCATGCTACTACACTCCTTTGATAAAGTCTAAAACGATAAACGAGTCCGTTGCGGACAGGTTATACCGTTTTATCGTTACAGCAAACGCCGCTAAAAAATTAAATATTAGGCGTGTGAACGAATAAAACAATTGGGCAACCTGCCGCGGCCGGACTACTGACCGCTCCGAGAATACTCGGGGCAACCGTAAGCTCTAGCAAAAGCTCAACGGTGTATCTCGAGCTCACACTACTACCTGTTTGGACCATGTATTAGGGTTTGTCGAGACACACCGGAACCTAAGCTAAACACCAATTTGGCGGAGCATTTGGTGAATCCAACAAGGAACTGGCGGTGGAAGGTGCATATTCAGATGCAGAGCAAATGAAAATTTTTTTGTTGTTTGTTTTCGCCGTCGATGATCCTGATGAAACATCAATTCCGTGAAATCACCAAGTTTCCGTCAAATGAAACTTCGGTTTACGTTGTATCGTACGAGTTTAAATTGTTAAGGTGGCTATTTACCCGCTTTTTAGCAGAATAAATTATGTGTTCATGTACTGGAGCTGAACGTTGGATCGGCTTTTTGTTTGTTTTTGTAAAAGCTTATACTCAATATAGCATAAGCATGACATTCGGTCAATACCCTAGACTTAAATGCATGGGTTTAAATAACAACGATCCATATTTTTTGACTTTGTCATAAAATTAACAATAGTAAAATAAGTGCTGTTGTTAAATAAATGTCACTAAAATTAAATTAACAACAACCACACTCTATATATTCATTTTGTATTTTTAGCAAATAACTATTATGTTATAGGAAGTAGCCATTTACGGCTGGTGATATGGAACTCTGGTGTTAACTAATTTAAGGTTTTTCTTAATATATACAGTTATTATTTACAACGTGCACAATGAAGTAAA
>CAZKIJ010000021.1:0-3390 GCA_964552895.1 uncultured Candidatus Saccharibacteria bacterium
GGCGACACAAGATGTTTTTTTGGTTGCCTCTCAGGCATTTGAGCCATATCAATATAAAGGAGTCATGTACGAGCGACTACCGCTTGGCCAAAAGCTTGATCTTGACGAAGTCGTTTTTGCAACTGGTGGCAATGCAACGAATGCAGCCGTCACCTTTGCACGACAAGGCCTTCATAGTCGTTATATTTGGTATGTTGGTACTGATGTTGCCAGCGAGGCAATTCTTCAAGAGCTCGATAAAGAAGGCGTTAATACAAAGGGCGTCAAACAGGACGATGATTTTCGCGCCAGCTACTCGGCAATTTTATTAGCATCTAGTGGCGAGCGCACGATCCTCAATTATAAAGGTTCTAAGTCACCCCCCCATTACACACTTGATCTTAACTTAATTAAAGATGCTGACTGGTTGTATCTTTCATCATTAGGTGACATCGAATTACTTGAGAAACTTGTTTCCTACGCCTCTAAAAACAATACTAAAGTCATGCTTAATCCAGCAGGCTCAGAACTAAAGGAAAGTGCAAAATTACGAGGCATCTTAGAGGACGTCGAAGTATTAATTGCCAATAAAGAAGAAGCCCAACAAATCGTTGAGGGACAGACGATGGAAGAACTTGTCCGTCATGCGCACCATTATTGTCCGGTCATTATAGTGTCAGACGGACCAAAGGGTGCCGTTGCGACCGATGGTGTAAAAATCGTTACCGCTGGCATGTATGAAGATGTTCGCGTCATTGACCGTACGGGCGGTGGTGATGCGTTTGGGTCAGGCTTTTTAAGCCAGTGGTCGCAGGGGAGGTCATTAAAAGAAGCGTTAATTTTTGCCAGTGCTAATTCAACGTCAGTGGTAACGAAAATTGGTGCAAAGGCAGGAATATTACATCAAGGCGTGTCATTGCATGACATGCCAATTCGAGAGGAAGCATTTTAATGGCAAAATTTTTACGTGATTTACTAGATGCTGAAGAGCCGCTGTTTACGACATCATTGCAACAACTAGAAAAAGTCAGTGGTAACACTGGTGCTGACGTCAAATTAATTTCTGATATTACTGAAAAAGCTCACGAAAGTATGCGTTTAATGGGGCTTGATCCCGTTGCTTCAACTGGCGAGGAAATTTATCACGCTCTACAAAACCGTCTCGATAAAGACATTAAGCGCTTAACTAAAGTAATCGGCGCACACCCATCTGACGACGTTCAGTACCTCGTCCCTTATATGATTAAAGCAGCCGACGCCGTCGAGTTTGACCGTAAAGTTTTTGTATTAAAGCGAGAGAAGGCTAAAGAATTGCTTCGACACATGCCGCCTGAACAGCTTATGAACCATTTGGGATATAGCAATGTCGACGACATGTTCGCGAAAGAAGATTTCGATGAAATCTACACCGCTCTGCGCTTCTCGGAGGGTCCTGATTGGCTGAATCGTTACGATGAACTATTTCAAACCGTGACAGTCGATGATTACGAAACACGTGACCTACGTATTTTACAGATGGATCATGACAAATACGTTGAATTAGCAGCACATTTTGTTCAAAAGAAACTTCATAACGTCACTCACACCAAAGAAATGGGAACAATCGTGGTCGTGCCAATGCATGCCAAAACAATGCGTGGCCTCATTCTTAAAACGTTGCCATTACTGCTGCACTATATGAATGAAGTAAAATTATACTCGTCATTTTTCAAATTAAAAAGTAAGCAGCCTCATTTTGGAAAAGTCGTCATGGAGACTTTGATCGCAGACCCCGGAACGGCCAGCCAAATGGCAGGAACAAAAATTCACTGGCGTGTTATCCAGCGGTACCTTGGCCGTCACAAAGATGATCCAAATGTTGATCCCGCCGAATGGCAACCGCACGTTCAACCAGAAGATTTGCACTGGCGACGCGCCGAAGACTTGCTCTATAAAATTGACCCAGAGCTTGAATTCTGGAAAAATCGCGATTACGTCGGACTAAACTACGACGGTTTTCCTGTCGTATTCAATCTTTTTGATGTGAGTTTCGCATACTCCAATAACGAGCCCTATACTGGTCGCTATGCCTATCATTTTCGCGAAAGTTTATGGAACGAGATATTTGTACGGTACATGGGATTTGCGAATTTACGTCAACAAGTTTTAGAGAGTTTAGATAACGCGGCTATTGCGCCAGAAAAATTACCATTAAAGCATCGTGCGACCGTCCCAGCTTTAAAGGCCGAAAATACCAAACATTCTATTCTGATTCGCCAAAAAATTATCGATTCAGCTGAAGGTCGGCTTGACGGGGTTGTCGAAGAATTTGAAAAAGTCTTTGAAATGCTTGGCAAGTATGAAAAGACGGTCACAATTTACGGCTCGGCTCGTTTGCCACAGGAAAGTGACGAAGCCCACGCCGCCTATGATATCGCGCATCGTCTGGCTGAAAAAGGCTTCGCCGTCGTGACGGGCGGTGGCTATGGCATGATGGAAGCCGCCAACCATGGTGCGTTCGACGCCGGTGGTGCCTCAATCGGACTCAATATCATGTTACCGCACGAACAAGCACTGAACCAATACACAACTGATAATTTTCAGTTCCAACACTTCTTTGGCCGTCGCGTGGCAATGACACTCGATGCGAGTGGCTATGTATATATGCCGGGCGGCTATGGTACTTTCGATGAATTATTTGAAAATTTGGTGTTAATTCAAACCAAGAAAATTCCTGCTGCTCCCGTTTTCTTGTACCGGAGTGATTTTTGGAAACCATTCGATGACGTCATCCGCACTGTCATGTACGAGCGATATCATTTAATTGACGAAAAAGATTTAGATATATACACCATCGTTGATGATCCAACCGATATCATCAAAGGTGTCGAAGAATATCATCGTACCCACGATCATCACGAATAGGCTATACTAAAGAGGAATGGATCAACAATTCCACCTCAATAGCCAGTATCAACCGACGGGAGATCAACCAACCGCTATCAAGCAACTTGTAGCGGGACTTGAGGGTGGCGAAAAAGAACAAACGTTACTTGGAGTAACAGGGTCGGGAAAAACGTTTACGATGGCAAATATTATTCAGCAGCGTCAAGTCCCGACGCTGGTATTGGCACATAATAAAACGTTGGCCGCCCAATTATATAGCGAATTTAAGCAGTTTTTCCCTGACAACGAAGTGCATTACTTTGTCAGCTACTTTGATTATTATCAGCCAGAAGCCTATATCGCTAGTAGTGATACTTACATTGAAAAAGATAGTCGCATTAATGATGAAATTGATCGTTTACGCCATGCTGCGACGACCGCACTATTGACGCGACGTGATACGATTATTGTCGCCAGTGTCAGTTGTATTTATGGCATTGGTTCGCCGGACGATTATGCTGACATGTCGATTACTGTCAAAAAAGG
>CAZKIJ010000021.1:3490-11495 GCA_964552895.1 uncultured Candidatus Saccharibacteria bacterium
TCGAGAATATCAAACAAGAGTTTGACGAACGGATGGAGTTTTTTGAATCGCATGACAAACTTTTAGAAGCACAGCGCCTAGCTCAACGCACTAAATATGATATCGAAATGCTCGAAGAAACCGGTTTCGTCAAAGGCATTGAAAACTATAGTCGTTACTTAACAAACCGTGAGCCGGGCGAACAACCAGCCACGCTCCTTGATTACTTTTCTGACGACTTCTTGTTATTTGTCGATGAAAGCCATATGACCCTACCACAGGTACGTGGTATGTATAATGGTGACCGTGCTCGCAAAGAAGTACTGGTCGATCATGGCTTTCGTTTGCCGAGCGCACTTGATAACCGACCACTGACGTTTGACGAGTTCAATCGCCATATTCATCAGGCTGTCTATGTATCAGCCACGCCGGCCGACTATGAATTGGCGCACAGTCCAGAACCTGCGCAACAGGTCATTCGTCCAACCGGTTTGCTTGATCCAATGATTGACGTGCGGCCAACCAAGGGGCAAATTGACGATTTAGTGGCAGAAATTCGTGATAGAGTCGAAAAGCAGCAGCGCGTTTTGGTCACGACGCTGACGAAACGTATGGCAGAAGACTTGACCACCTATTTATCCGAGCTTGCGATCAAAGTCGCCTATATTCACAGTGAAGTTGATACGCTTGAACGAAGTGATATTCTGCGTGACTTACGAGCCGGTGTATATGACGTCCTGGTTGGTATTAATTTGTTACGGGAAGGCCTCGACTTACCAGAGGTAAGTTTAGTGGCGATCATTGACGCTGACAAAGAAGGTTTCCTAAGAAGTAGCAGCGCACTCATTCAAACAATTGGTCGGGCTGCACGTCACGAAGAGGGTCGAGTCATTATGTACGCTGATACGATGACTGGTTCCATGAAACAAGCAATTGATGAAACCACTCGCCGGCGTGTCATACAGGAAACATATAATACCGAACATGGCATTACACCACGCAGTGTTGCCAAAGACATTGACGAAGGTTTACGTGCTATTATTCCGAAGAAAGAAGATGATAAACCAAAACTTGACCTAAAACGAATTCCAAAAGACGAATATGCCAGTTTGGTAAAAGATTTGTCGGGACAAATGGATCTGGCAAGTGCTAATCTTGAATTTGAAAAAGCAGCTGAACTGCGTGATTTGATTGCCGAGATCAGATCAAAGATGTAGTAACCGTGCTCAAATAGCGTATAATAGAACAATATGACGCAAATCTCTGCCGCAGATGTGCAGTATTTAGCACAGCTCAGTAGCATCCAGTTAAACGACGAGGAATCGGCGGCCTTGCAGGCTGACTTGGAAAACATTGTCGAGTATATTCAGCAGTTATCTGAATTAGACACAACAGGTGTGGAGCCGACCTATCAAGTGACTGATCTAAAAAATGTTTGGCGAACCGATGACATTGATGATTATGGTATGAGTCGCGAGCAACTACTTGCTTTGGCGCCAGAGCACCAAGACAATCAAATCAAGGTACCAAAAGTATTATGACTATTGCTGATTATCATGGAACGTCAGCGCGTGCTGCTGTCGAACAAGCCTTGGAGAAAGCCCGTGAGCATGAGGGTTTTCATGCTTTCTTAAGCCTTACCGAAGCTCGGGCCTTGGAGCGAGCTGATGCCGTTGATCGTGGTGAGATAACTGGTCGCTTAGCCGGTATACCGTTTGTTGTCAAAGACAACTTTTTAGCGTTTGGCGCGCCAACGACGGCCGCCTCGAAAATGTTGGAAAATTTTGACGCTCCCCTCCAAGCGACTGCTGTCGAAAAGCTCGAAGCTGAAGGAGCAATTTGCATTGGGAAAGCCAACCTCGATGCCTTTGCCCATGGTGGTTCAACCGAAAACTCGGCGTTTGGTCCCACGAAGAATAGTTTTGATCAGACAAAAGTTGCCGGGGGAAGCTCGGGTGGTTCTGCGGTTGTGACAGCCCTCGATATTGTTCCCTTTGCGCTCGGTTCGGATACGGGCGGATCGATACGCGAACCGGCCAGTTTTAACGGCGTGATTGGTGTAAAGCCGACCTATGGAACGATTAGTCGGTATGGCGTTGTGGCAATGGCAAGTAGCACGGATGTTATTGGCGTCTTTACGACGAATGTTAATGATGCTGAACTACTCATCGATATTATGGCTGGTCAAGACAAAAAAGACATGACGACATTGCCCGATTTTTTCACACCTGCAGCAGTTAAGCATGGCCAAAAGATCGGGATGATTAAGGAGTTTATGACAGATGATGTTGATCCAGAAGTCAAAGCTCGCATTATCGATTATACTGAAAAACTAAAAGCCGCTGGCCATACCGTTGAAGAAGTCAGCCTCCCAATCGTAAAATACACGCTTGCGATGTATTACATCATCGTTCCTGCAGAAATTAGTAGTAACTTAGCCCGTTACGATGGTATCCGCTATGGTCGTCGTGCCAACGGTGCTGAGACACTGGCTGCGTTATATGGACGTTCACGTGACGAAGGCTTCATGCCAGAGAACAAACGCCGTATCATGATCGGCAGTTATGTATTGTCGAGCGGTTTCTTTGATGCCTATTATTTGCAAGCCCAAAAAGCTCGAACATTGCTCATTGATGAATGTAATGAGCTATTTGCATCGTATGACGTATTACTTGGACCAGTCGCACCGACCCCGGCGTTTGGTCTCGGTGAAAATACAACTGATCCGGTCAAAATGTACCTGGCTGACATTATGACTGTTCCAGCAAGCCTTGCTGGCTTGCCTGCAGTGAGTGTCCCTGCGGGAAAAACAAGCGAAGGTTTGCCCGTTGGGGTACAGCTGATCGGGCAGCGACAATCTGACGCAGCGTTGTTAGCATTAGCAAAATCAATGGAGGATAAATAATGGATCAAACGGTGATGTTTTTTTTGGCTGGAGTGCTCATTGTTGGAGGGCTTTTGTTTACGTTACTAACGATGCGTCGTGGGCCAAAAGTATTAGACGTTGATAAATATCGCACGCGGTGGATGAGTATTGAACAGCAATTGAAACGTGATGAAATCAGTACGTATCATTTGGCAATTATTAATGCTGATAAATTACTCGACCAAGCGTTGCAAGAACGTGGTTTTAGTGGCAACACAATGGCAGAACGGTTAAAGACCGCTAAAACATCTTTATCAAATGTTAATGCCGTCTGGCAAGCCCACAAAATCCGTAATCAAATTGCTCATGAAGCGGACGCACATGTCAGCTATGATGACGCTCGTCGGTCACTAGTTAGTTTTAAGCAGGCACTGAAAGACGTAGGAGCAATCTAGTGGCATCACAAGACATGCTTTCCAAATACGACCTAACTATTGGGATTGAGTGTCATGTGCAGTTAGCCACCGTCACAAAATTATTTAGTGGTGCCGACAATGATGCACGTCAACGTGAACCAAATAGCGTTATTAGCCCAATTGACTTTGGCTTACCTGGTATGCTCCCTGTTTTAAATCGTCAGGCGGTTGATCTAGCGATCAAAGCTGGCAAAGCACTTAACGCCGACATTGCTCGCGTTAGTCGCTTTGACCGCAAGCACTACTTTTACCCTGATCTACCAAAAGGCTATCAGACGACCCAAATGTACAATCCGATTATTTTGTCAGGCTATGTTGACGCGCCACTACCTGATGGTACGACCGTAAAGGTCCGTATTCATCATGCCCATATGGAAGAAGATGCCGGGAAACTGACTCACTTTTCTGATTACAGCTTGGTTGATTTAAATCGTGCCGGTACACCACTAATCGAGATTGTTTCAGAACCGGATATTCATTCACCTGCTGAGGCGAAAGCATATGCGACTGAACTTCACCGCCTGATGACTTACGCAGGGGTGACCAATGGTGATCTGTACCATGGCAACATGCGCTTTGACGTTAACGTCTCTGTTGCGCCAAAGGGATCACATCTGCTCGGCAAGCGTGCCGAAGTAAAAAATCTTAATTCATTTCGTAGTGTTGAACGGGCCGCTGAATACGAATATAACCGCCAAGTCGAAATACTTGAAAAAGGTGACATGATCGTTCAAGAAACCCGTGGATGGGATGATGCTGCTGGCAAAACGAGTTCACAGCGCAGTAAAGAAGACGCCCAGGATTATCGTTACATGCCCGATGCCGACATCCCGCCCATTGTCCTGACCGATAAAGAAATCGAATCAATTCAAGCGACCGTCCCACCCCTTCCATCGGTTTATCGCCAGCACTGGCAATCACTCCATCTTGATCAGTCAGTGGTAGACGCGTTGCTCTCCAACCAAAGTCATGCCAATTTAATAAGTGACGTCCAATCCCTCGGCGGAGAGACGAGTGCTCGTCGTGTTGCCCACTGGTTTGCCAGTGCAGTCAGTGATACGGAAGATACGCCCACTGTTAGCAATTTCAATCCTGAAGCCTATGTTGAACTAGCAAACATGGTAGAAAAAAATGAACTTTCAAGCACGGCAGCGAAGGAAGTATTTCACACCCTAATAAATAGTAATGACACGGCTCGTCACATTGCAGAACAGAAAAACATATTGCAAGTTAGCGACGAGGGGGCGCTCATCGTCATTGTTAACCAAGTTTTGCATGATCCAGTAAATGCTCAGTCAGTCGCTGACGTTAAAGCGGGACAAGAAAAAGCCATCGGCTATCTAGTTGGTCAAGTTATGAAAGTATCACAGGGTAAAGCAAACCCCGGTCTCGCCCAAAAAATACTAAAGGACAAATTGTATGCAGACACGACCGACTAAAGCAATTATTTGTGCGGCTGGGTTAGGCACCCGATTTTTGCCGGAAACAAAAGCATTGCCAAAAGAGATGTTACCAATCATTGATCGTCCGGTGATTCAACTGATTGTTGAAGAGGCGGTGGCGGCTGGTGTTACCGACGTTATTATCGTGACGGGTTCGACAAAACGTGCTATCGAAGACCATTTTGACCGCAGTGACGAACTTGAAGCCGAATTGCGTGAAAAGAACAAACACGAGCTAGCCGATGAAATCAAACGTATTGCTGAACTGGCCAACTTTATTTATGTCCGCCAAAAAGGCATGCCGAAAGGAAATGCCCGACCCGTCCTTAACGCCCAACATTTAATTAATAACAACGAACCTTTTTTTGTTTTTTTTGCTGATGACTTTTTCCGGAGCGACGTACCACGTGCCGTGCAACTTCTCGATGCATATATACGCACAGGTAAGTCAGTCATTTCTCTTATTGAAATCGATAAAAAACATGCTGATAAATATGGTATTGCTTCTATTGAAAAAAATATGGGCCATGGTACCTACCGGCTAACTCATTTAATTGAAAAACCCGGTGAGGCCAATGCACCAAGCACTTTTGCTTCGGTTGGAGGGTATCTTTTAACACCCGCTATTTTGCCAATCATTGCACAAGAAAAAGTTGATAAAAATAACGAAATAACACTAGCAGATAGTATCAATGAGCTTGCCAAAATTGATGAAGTATACGGACAATTCATTGAAGGCGTGTGGCATGATACAGGTGATCAACTCAAGTATATAGAAGCGGTCGTCGATGTCGCTCTAGAAAATGATGAGTATGGTGCTATCTTCGCCAATTACTTACGAGAACGTCTCAAAAGATAAATAGTGGTATAATGAATTTATAAGCCTAACGAAAGGATTACCTTTTATGGATACCGCTGCAGAAATTCTTGTCATCATCCTGTCGGGTGTTTTGGCTATTTTTTTGATACTGGCAATCATATTAATCATCTATCTGCTTCGTGTTAGTGCCGAAATTCGTAAGATCACCGAATCGGTAAGCAGAACAGTTGATACAATTGAAAATACTGTCGAGACTGCCACGCGATTTACTTCACCGGCATTAATCGCCAATTTTTTAGGGAAGTACATTAAGCGCATGGTTCGTAATTACACAAAGGAGAAGAAGTGATGGCGAAGGGTAAAACAGTTTTTCTGGGAACAATTATTGGGACGCTCGGTGGCTTTGTGGCCGGTATTTTAACCGCTCAAAAAAGTGGAAAAGAAACTCGTGCTGATCTGAAAGAGAAAGCGCTCGAAGTCAAAGATAAAGCCATTGTCGACGGTAAATACGCCAAGTTGAAAACCGAAGAAACGATCGAAGATATTCAGGATTCTCTTGATGAATTAAAAGTTCGCGCAAAACGAGCAGCTAAAGCAGCCAAAACAGAACTCAAGAAATAATGCCAATGGAGAAAACAAAAAAAGTCGTTCACAAAGTGAAAGAAACCTCCGATAACAGTGCTCGGCGTGCTATTCTAGAAGATCTTTTTTATGATTTTCATAAACGCAAAGGCCAAATATACTGGATAAATTTTTGGCGAGGAATATTTTTTGGGCTTGGGAGTGTTTTAGGGGCAACAATTCTCATTACTATCGCCATATGGATCTTGAGTCTCCTTGTGCATATTCCAGGTGGAATAGGAAGTTTCATTCAAACATTGATTAATGTTGTCAATGAACGTCAACCTCGCTAGAGAAAATAGTCGCTGTTCGCTATACTAGGAAGAGCAATGAGGGCAACAACCGACACCACACAGGACAGTGTCAAGGGACTACAGGTCTCTGATTACGTGCATCTCCATAATCACACCCACCACAGTGTTCTGGATGGACTGACAAAAATCCCTGATTTAGTGGATAAAGTCAAAGAACTTGGGATGAAGGCAGTGGCGGTCACAGACCATGGGACAATGACCGGAACGATTGAATTCTATAAAACCGCCACAAGTTTGGACATCAAACCGATTATCGGTATGGAAGCGTATGTCGCAGCGCGCAGTCGTTTTGATCGTGACCCGCAAAAAGATAAAGCTCGCTATCACCTCACTATCCTTTCGATGAACCAGCAAGGCTACAGCAACCTTATGCAGTTGAGTTCTAAAGCAAATCTTGAGGGTATGTATTATAAACCCCGCATCGACCATGAACTCCTTGAACAATTCAATGAGGGCCTGATTGTTTTATCTGGCTGTGCAAGTGGCGAAATAGGCGAGCATTTACGATCCGATAATTACGAGGAAGCAAAAAAAATTGCAGCGTGGTATAAAACCGTATTTGGCGATCGCTATTATCTTGAGTTGCAAGATCACGGCCACCCTGAGTATTCAACACCGTGGGATGTTCAGATAAAAATAAACAATTATCTCACAAAATTGGCGACTGAACTCGACATCCCGACGGTAGTGACAAGTGATGGTCACTATTTGTCGCATGACGATCAAGATGCTCATGAAATTCTTTTATGTGTCGGAACTGGCGCTTTTTTAAGCGATGAAAAACGTATGAGTTTAAAGGACTTTGAACTCCACGTAACAGATCCTAAAGACATTATCGCTCGCTGGGGTAAAACGAACCCCGAGGCAGTCCGCAATACGCGTATCATCGCCGATCGATGTCACGTGGAGCTTGAACTAGGTGGTATTTTAATTCCAACATTCCCGACGCCAAAAGGCCATACCGAAAAAACCTGGCTCGATACTTTAGTGTACCAAGGATTATCATGGCGTTATGGGGATATCACACCCCATGAGGCACCTCGTCTTTCGATAGAAGACGCAAAAAAACATATCCCGAAACATGTCTTAGAACGAGCGGCATATGAACTAGGGGTTATCGACAAGATGGGTTTCAATGGCTATTTCTTAATCGTCCAAGACTTTATTAACTGGGGAAAAGAAAAAGGTATCGTCTTTGGCCCGGGACGCGGCAGTGCGGCTGGGTCCATTATTTCTTATTCATTACGTATCACGGAAATTGATCCGCTTAAGTATGACTTGTTGTTTGAGCGATTCCTCAATCCAGATCGTATTAGTATGCCTGATGTCGACATTGATATTCAGGATACACGGCGTGACGAGGTGATTGCGTATTGTACAGAAAAGTATGGTACTGAACGTGTCGCGAATATTGTCACCTTTGGTAAAATGGCTGCTCGCGCTGCTGTTCGTGATGTTGCACGTGTTTTCCAAGTACAGTACGCAGA
>CAZKIJ010000022.1:0-7005 GCA_964552895.1 uncultured Candidatus Saccharibacteria bacterium
CCGCCACGTTGTTCACGTTGGAACCCCTCAAGGGTTCTCTTATTTTTCCAGCGCCCGATGTGCAAGGGCACCAAGACCTCGTTTCATTTTTTCTTCTAGCCGTTCAATCGCGGCATTTTTCAACATACCGACAATTTGGCCCGCAAACACCACTTCGCCGGTTTTTCGCGCCAAAATAATTGGTGGTCGGTCAGGAACTGGCTGTTCTTGTGTTGCTAAAATTTTCTTTAAGGGAAACGGTCGAATAGTATGAAGCACCTCGGCTTCAAGTTGTGACTGCCAGCGTTTTTGAGGGTGATGTTCATTCTTTCGACTATCCTCGTGTCGCAACTCCAAGCCGAGCGCCACCGTCCAAGCGATATTTGACTCTGGCATCAGGGCGGGCAAAAGGGTGATGACGCGTTGTCGTACATGGCGATGAAACGGCGTGGCGGCAGCTTGCGGATCATACACCACCCGATCATTGGCATCAACAAAGAAATATTCATAAAAATCACCCGATTTATTGATAGCGTCGATTACTCGCGCATCTAACTGGTCAGCCAGTAAAGGCAAGTTATGGCGTCGCAACCCCCGCGAAAACATATACGAATCAATCGGCCAGGTCGTATAGGAACCGTGATAATCAGATAGTGCCAATTTCTTACGATAGCGCAGCGCTCGTGCCCGAACACCGGCATCGGTCAAAAAATCAGGTGAAAACAAGCGCCTCACAATTCCACTGATATATTTTTTTTGCTCTTCTTCATTGAAATCATCAAACACGCCGGTATTCAGTAACCACCCGGGATCAGACTCGAGTGTCGTCACAACCGTTTGGCCGTGCTTATTGTACTGAATCGCCGATGCAAAATACTGTTCATCTTCGCGCCAAAAACGCGCCGCAATCGTCGCACGTAAACGCTTGGCCATATGGCGCCACTCTTCAGTGTCTACTATATTTGTTGCGCGGCTTAATGCTTCCGACACCAACCCCTGCATTTCTAAGTACGCGACGGGGCGCGTAATATCCAGCGGTGTCCCGTCTGGTTGAATATAGCCTGTCGGCGAATCCTTCCAGGTTTGATTCATCAGGCTAAAGAAATTCCCGCGCGGTACTTCCACTAAGCCCTCGCTATTCACCTGGCGCATCATCCATTCACACGCCTCGATGACCGTTTGGCGAATGGTGACCGCCTTACCGTCATACCGCGTTATCCTCATGTCTAGCACTTCGGGCTTCAGCTGCGCATAATCGGCTACCATTAACACATACAGTGGTGTCGAATCCATCGAATAGTATGTAATAACTCTCTGGCTGTCCCCGCCCCATAATCGAGCAATCGCTTTAAAAATAACTTTCTTAAGTGCCCCCGTTTCCCAATGCTGGTACTTACGGTATTCATGCATAATACGGCCCGGTTCTTCATTGGTCGCCTTTTCGTAGCGGACACCCTGGAGTCGAGCCAGCGCCAGAATAATATTGCCGGTGATATGCGGATTAACCGTTGTTAAAATATCACCAACGATTGATGAGTCACGACCAAAAATGGCGTTATTGTAATTCGCCCCCAAACTCGTCCGAATTCCCTTGTCGCCCGCTCGTAGCGAGTCGATGATAGCCAATCCGTCCGGCCGCACCACTTCAACGATCTTCTTTGCCATAGTTATACAAACACTAGCATTATCAGAGGTCACCGTCAAATCGCATGTTAAAATACAATCATGCAAGAAACCGTTTTCACTAAAATTCGTCACGGCGAGATTCCCGCTGAATTCATTTATAAAGATGATGTCTGCTTCGTTATTTTAACGATTGAGCCCTTCTCTCCTGGCCATCTGCTGGTCATTCCAAACGATCAAGTCGATCACCTCTGGGACCTATCAGATGACACCTATCATCATCTGTTCGACGTAGCAAAAACGATGGCGTACGCAATCCGGAAAGCTTACACATACAAACGGGTTGATTTATTAGTCGAGGGTTTTGAAATGCCCCATGCCCATCTTCATGTCGTCGGCCTCGACCAATCAGTCACCCGTCTCACCTGGGATCACCACCAAGCGACCCCTGAGGAATTAAAAACCGAAGCCGATAAGCTCCGCGCATGCCTTTAACCATTATCTCTGTCGGTAAAAAACACGATGCGTGGGTCGCCGCAGGCATTGAACGCTATCAACGGCGTCTTAAGGCGCCGTTCACCGTAAACTGGGAATTGATTGCTCCGTCAGGCTATGAGGGCCCTAGAGCCCGCCAGGACGAGTCAGAGCGCTTATTTTCTCGCCTTGGTGCTTATGATTATGTGATGCTGCTCGATGAACGGGGTACATCATTCGACTCTCCCCACCTTTCACATATCCTGCTTGAACGGTTACAACAATCTCAAAAGATCGCCCTTATTATCGGCGGTGCCTACGGAGTTGATGACACCATCCGCCATAAAGCCGATATCGTTTGGTCACTCTCACCCCTCGTCTTCCCTCATCAATTAGTGCGTCTCATCTTAGTCGAACAACTGTATCGTTCACAAGAGATTGCGCGTGGCCACCCCTACCATCATACGTAAGCGAGGCGCGGCTAGCTTGACTTTTCATACTAGTTATGCTAAAGTTTGAATAACAACCACCAAAAAAACAAATATATGTTGCCCTTTACCATAAACCTTGTCCCCGTCATCTTAAGCCTCCTCACCGGCTTTAGTATTTTGTTACATGATAGCCGGGTTGACCGTGTGTTTTCGGCAGTTCCTGTCACCGGTTACGTCAGTAGTGAATCCGCTCTCCGTGGCGAAGATCACATTCACACCGAAACAAAGAAGAACACTATTAGCCGTGTCAGCGTCAACGGGTCGCCGTCGCTCAATAGCCGTTTTACTGATGAAAAGAAATACCTGACCCCTAAAAAAGTATTTCATAACACAACGTTTGACGATTAAACTAAGACGTCTAATTCGTGCTGCAGGCGCTCTACCAGCGCCTTTTTCTGTTCGAGTTGTTCGCGACTCTCGTCCACCAAAGCCACTGGGGCTTTTTCGACATATCGTGGATTATTCAAGCGTGCTTCAAGCGCCACGATAGCCGCGTGCGCCTCTGCAAGGCGAACTTCTAAATTCGTCTGGTGCGCTTCAAGGGTTTCCCGTGTGACATCAAGCCAGGCGTCACGGCCACTGACAGCAAGCCGCAATCCACGGGCGGCATCAACTTTTTGTACGGCCTGTACTTTCGCTAGCCTCGTAATCAGTGCGGCATTATCCTCAATCAAACTGTCATCAAGATAAAGCAGTTGGTAACGCTCGTTGCCAGGCAGTTCACTCGTTACGAATCGAGCCTCACTGACCAGTTGCTGCAAGCGACCAAATTCAGCGGCAGCAATATCGTTATATACTTTTTCATCCGGCCATTCCTCGGCCGCTAACAGCGAATCATGCCACGGTAAGGTTTGCCAAATTGTTTCAGTCACAAACGGAGCAAACGGATGAGCCAATTTCAAACTTGTATCAAGTACCCAGGCCAGCATGTGGGGATTGAGGCTATCTTTCGAAGCTTCGACGTACCAATCGGCCACCGAGTCCCAGACAGCGTGGTACATTGATTCACTTGCCTCCGAAAAGCGGAGATCATTAATTTTATCGCCAATATCAGTCGCGGCGGCGTTCAATTCCCCGATAATCCAGTGGTCGGCTAACGTTTGCGGCTCGGCCTCGCCATATTGATAGTGGTCACCCAGTTTGTCCTCTATATACCGAGCGATATTCCACAGTTTATTACAGAAGTTCCGCCCGGCGACGATACGGTTGGTGCTAAAAGCCTGATGCTGACCAGCACTACGGTTAGCGATCAACCCCATACGGAGAGCATCGGACCCGTATTCAGCTACCATCTCCATGGGATTGATGACGTTCCCCTTGCTCTTGCTCATCTTTTGGCTGTGTTCATCGAGTACCATACCATGCAAATAAACCCGCGTGAATGGCACCTTATCCGTACGATACAAACCTAGCATAATCATACGAGCAATCCAGCGGTCCAACAGGTCAGTTCCAGTTTCCATCAGCGCGTTAGGATAAAAACGAGCCAGCGCTCCCCCATCCACATAATCCGTTGTTATAAATGGCCATTGGCCACTACTAAACCAGGTATCGAACGTATCCTCTTCACGCTGATAGGTCATGCCGTTGATTTCTATTGTTTTTTCGTCAACACGCTCGTCAAACACCCAGTCATCGGGGTTATTCACGTTTTGAAACGCCGGAATTGGGATTCCCCATGGGATTTGCCGCGATAAATTCCAGTCGTGAACCTGACGCAAATACTGCAGCAATAATTGCTGACGATTAGTCGGGGAAAATTCGATCTCACCCTTCTCGATCGCCTCAATAGCCCGTGCGGCGAGCGGTTCGATCTTTAAGAACCACTGGTCCTTAATAAGTGGTTGGATGGGCAAGCCGCTTTTATAGTCATAGCCGACAACGTGTTCAATCTCGGTTTCACCCCTGATAAGTTCTTGTGCCTGCAACGCTGCCACTACCCGTTTACGTGCTTCCTCGGGTTGTAATCCCTGGAATTGTGACGGCACGTTGATCATCCGACCATCGAAATCAATCACTTGTAACCGGTTAAGGTTATGTCGCTTTCCGACTTCAAAATCATTAGGATCATGCGCCGGCGTTATTTTTACCGCGCCTGTCCCAAACGACGGATCAACATAATCATCGGCAATAACGGGAATCTCGCGATCGGTTAATGGCAACATGACGGTTGTTCCAATAAGGTGTTTGTAGCGTTCGTCATCTGGATGTACCGCAACCGCCATATCACCAAACAGGGTTTCTGGCCGCGTTGTCGCCACCACGATTTCACCTATTTTATCGAGAGCAGGATAGGCAATCTGCCACAATGTCCCCTTCTCTTGCTTGTGATTCACTTCGATGTCAGCGTAGCTGGTTTGGTACTTCGTACTGTAATTAACGATTCGTTCACCCCTGTAGATTAACCCATCGTCCCATAGTTTTTTAAATGTCGCATAGACGTTTTTAATCACTTTTTTATCAAGCGTAAATACCAAGTGTGGCCATGCGGCACTGGTACCGAGAGCGCGCAGTTGGAGCTCCATATTCCCCCGTTGTTGTTCCACGAAATTCCATACCTGCGCATATAATTGTTCACGTGAAAAGTCGAAACGACTTTTTCCTTCCTTTTGAAGGTTTTTTTCGTATACAACCCAGGTTTCGAAGCCAGCGTGATCAGCACCGGGAATATACGCCACGTCACTCCCCTTCATGCGCTTATAGCGAGCAATGATATCTTTTAAGTTCATATCCAGCGCGTGACCAATGTGCAGATTCCCATTGGCGTTGGGTGGCGGCATAACAATACCAAATGGCTCGCCGTCTCCCCGCGGATTAAACACGCCGCTTTCTTCCCACATAGCGTAGATATTTGGCTCGTATTGGTCTGGATTGTAGGTTTTTGCTAGTTTCACAGGCTTCCTTAACAGATGGCGATACACATTTTCACGTGAAAATTGCTTTAATATAATAACTACAGGTAGTATACCATATTCGTCTCTTTGGCAGAGATGTATAATAGGGGAATGATAGGGATTCAAAAGTGTGTTGACAGGGAACAATGGGACGATTACGTGCTTGAGGCTGGTGGCCATCCGTTGCAATTATGGGGGTGGGGGCAAGTCAAGGCTGGCCACGGCTGGACAGCTGATCGGTTCTTTTTGATTGATGACGAGGACCACGATACGATTCTAGGCGCCGCCCAAGTGCTGACTCGTCGCCTTCCCCTTCCTTTCAGAGCGTTCAGTTATATTCCCCGGGGACCAATAGGGGACAGGCAAGCCGAATTGCTAGAACTCATTGCCGCCAATGTCAAACGTGAATATAAATCTGTTAGCTTATCTGTTGAACCAGAAACCGTGACATTCCCCACACCAGATGGGTGGCAGAAGGGGAGAAATGCTGTATTGCCGGCTGGCACGATTGCCCTCGACCTCAAGAAACCAGAGAGTGAATTACTTGCCGTCATGGCTAAAAAAACGCGTCAATATATTCGCAAGTCAGCTGCTGAACAAACCGAGATTCGTCAGATCCGCACCAAGGCTGAGGTCGAAGCTATCCTCGACATCTATCATCAGACGGCCCGCCGTGCCAAATTTAACCTGCACAATGACCAATATTATCTTGATGTATTCACCGCTATGGCTGATAACTGTTTGATTTACGCGACGTATGAGGATGATGAACCAATTGCTTTCCTATGGCTCGCCCTGAGTACGGCAACCGCGTTTGAACTCTACGGTGGTGTCACTGAACGCGGTCAAGAGCTCCGCTCGAACTATGCTCTCAAGTGGCATGCCATCCGAAAAGCCAAAGAATGGGGTTTACAAACCTACGATTTCGGTGGCCTCATTAGTGGCGGGGTTTCTGTCTTTAAACAGGGGTGGGCGAGTGAAGAAACTCACCTAGCGGGCACCTTTGATAGGCCACTGTCGCCGTTGTATTCGTTATGGGCAAAAGGGTTGCCGACCGCTAAGCGGCTCGTCCATAAGCTGAAACGTTAGAAGTCTGGATCGATATCATTAATATCAATCGATAACTGTGATAATAAAAATTGACCAGTAAAGCGTTCGAGGTCGCTAGCGATACTATCAAGTTCTTTGCTAGCAACCGCCAAAGAGTGAAGGGCCACGTAATTTTTTGAGTTCAACTCCAATTCCCATTGAGCAAAATGGACCGCAGTCTGTAAGGCGTCCTTTCGGCTGACAATCTTATGAAATTCTTGATCGCCAATAGATGAAGTTGGTTCTTGTTCGTTGGATGAAGGCACGATATATAAATAGTACAATAATTTTTATATAAGTCAACCAGCCCAAGCTGTTTTTGTCATTGATAAGCTTGGGACGACCTCTAAAGAGCGAGGATCGACGGGCCGTTTTTTCTGAGCGTAATAGTAGCCGAGGGTTGCAATCATAGCGGCATTATCGGTACATAAGGACATTGGCGCGTATTCAATTGG
>CAZKIJ010000022.1:7105-10630 GCA_964552895.1 uncultured Candidatus Saccharibacteria bacterium
GCCCTTAAAACGGCTGTTTTAAGCCCAGAGAAGCTAAAATCGTATTTGCCGGCGAGCTTCGCTTTAGGCAACTGATATGTATGAGCGTCGCCGTTTAACGCCGCTTGCGCGATCGACGGCCCGCCTGGATAGGGCAAGCCGAGGATTTTCGCGACCTTATCAAAGGCTTCGCCGACCGCATCATCCTGGGTTTGGCCCAATAATTCATAGTCGCCATGATCGCGAAACAATACCAGCTGCGAATGACCTCCCGATACGATCAAGGCAAGCATCGGGAACTTCGGCTGAGAGGAAGGCAAAGTAAACGTAAGGTCGTTCGCTTGCTCGGTAATAAAGTTCGCGTAGACGTGCCCCTCCACGTGGTGAATGGGGTAGAGGGGTTTCTGGTGAATCGTCGCCAAAGTGCGTGCTGCCAGCGTGCCGACCAATAACGAGCCGATCAAGCCGGGTGCATAGGTGACGGCGATGGCATCAATGTCGTCCCACTCAAGGTGAGCATCTGAGAGGGCTTGGTTAATCACAGGGTTTATTACCTCGATGTGGCTCCGTGCGGCAACCTCTGGCACGACGCCACCATACACCTTATGGATATCGATTTGCGAATTAACAACATTACTCAACAACCGGCGGCCATCTTCAACAATAGCGGCGGCCGTTTCGTCACAACTGCTTTCGATTCCCAGAATTCTCATCTGTTATATTTTACCATGACAGATACGGATCATGTTGGTATGAAGCGTTCTGGTTTTTCACCAACCAGCTCACTTGCCGTTTTACCTGTTTTGGCCATATATTGTTGAGTAAGAAAGTAGCCAATTTCATATCCCGCCCAACGAGGGAGACCCTTCTGTCTATTCCCGGTGAAAAAGAGGGAATGATAGTTTTTATCCCATTCAAAATCTTTATCGAAAAAGTCAGCTTCAACTATCTTTATGAATTTAGTCGTTTGTTGACGCTCGGTTATTGTTCGCAAAAAGAAGGTTTCTTTCTTCTTCTTGTTCCTCACTTCTTCTTCAAAAGCAACCGCGAGTCCTTCTGAAATAAATGCAGCAATGGGACGATTGTCAATTTCTTTTAAGATCGTGTACCTTTTTGCATGAAAAAGCTCATGACAAATGGTGGTAAAAAGTGCATTCTCGGTGACATTGTCGGGGTGTACGTAGATAAAGATAAGTCCAGAATGAATTGTCGAACCACCCACACCATCCTCTGGAATGACTAGGTTTGGATCGTTCACTACAACGATATGAACGGGTTGTCCAAAATTAAAGTTTTTTAACTTCGCAGTGGCCACCTTGATGGCTTTTTTGCTGGCACGATTAATCATCGCTACTATCTCGTTCATCTGTTCATCACCTATAATTGCAAGGTCAACTGATGTGACAAATTTATTCATGACAGCATCATTTTACCAGATAAAAAAATAACTCCCACACAGGGAGTTATTTTCACGTGGAAACCAATTAAGAGGTGGCCGATCCGGTCGTGATGGCACCAAGGACAAAGTTGACGATAGCGTAGGCCAAGACGGCGATAACCAGACCGATGAGGGCGTACATGATCGTATTCTTGGCGGCGGTAACGTTGGCGCTGTTGCCGGCAGAGGTAGCATAGCGAATACCACCGACGATCAACATAATGACGCTAAGGGCACCAATGACATATAGCAAGATGTTCACGACGTTCTTAAAGATGTCGCTCAAACTTGGGGCCGAGGCACCAGAGCCAGTTGCTTGGATACCTTGTTGAACTTGAGATGTGGCATCAGCCGCAAAGGTTGGTTGCGCCAGAGAAACAACGGTCAATCCTAGTACCGCAACCAGGAGTGTCCCCGCCAAAATCTTCTTCAGTGTTGCTTTCATTATTCTTCGTTTCCTTTCTTATATTTCAGTTAGTTCCAGTTATACCAGATATTACGCTGGTTTGCCAGTGGTAATTGCGCCAATCACGAACTGCACAATTGCGTATGCTAAAACAGCAATAACCAAACCTATCAATGCGTACATAATCGTATTTTTTGCCGCCGTCACCTGTGAGCTGTTACCAGCAGAGGTCGTATAACGAAGGCCGCCAACAATCAACATCACGATACTGATCGCTCCAATGATAAATAAGAGGATGTTCACAACATTTTTAACGATGCCGCTAATGTTATCATTTTTGCTAGCGCAAATTGCGTTCGTACCGCTGGCACCTGGAGCGGTAGCGTTCGCACCACACTGGGGCAGTACTTGTACCGCTCCCACCGACACCGGTACCAATACTACTGAGGCGGCGGTAAATAAGCTGGCTATCATTATTTTTAATTTCTTCATATTAAAACCTTCCTGTAATAAATTGGGTAATCGTAAACGCTAGCAGGACAATGACTAACCCGACAATAGCATAGGTGAGCGCATTCTTCGCCCGAGTGATTTGACTCGAATTGCCAGCAGAAGTCGCGTATAAAATACCAGAGACAATAATGATGATGACGGCAATCGCTCCAAGAAGAAAGTAGGCGATATTCAGGCCATTGGTAAAAATGGTGTTCGGGTCAACGGTAGGAACGTTATATACCTTTGTCGTATCAGTTCCAGACGTATCTGGCGTACTTGTGACTGCAAGCCCAAAAAAGTGTATCATTATGCTTTAAACCCCGTAATAATGCCGAATATTAAGTTCACGATCGCAATCGATGAAATAGAAATAACCAATCCAATCACGGCGTTCGTCAGGGTCTTCTTGCCCGCTTCTACCCCTGATGGATTTCCAGCCGACGTCAGGAATCGGAAGCCGCCGACAATAATCATAACTGTCGCGGCGTAGGCCACCACCTGCAAAAGTATCTCAACGCTGTTCAGCACGATTCGCCAGATAAAGTTAGCTAGCCCACCAACTTCATTAGGTGACTTTATCTCACACGTACTCTTGCTGGGGTCAGTCAAACCACGATACCACGCCGGGAAAGTCAAAAACGGACGCGTATTACAGCCAGAATCAGCCGCCGCATTCACCGCTGGCGTGGCCACTGTTAAACTAACGCTTCCGACAGCAAATACCATCAAAAACGTCGCCACCATTATTTTAAATTTTTTCATCAGGTAAATACTCCCCCTGGAATCAAGAAATTAAGCAACGACCACATCAGCGCATACGCGACGACCCCAATCGCAACATTCGTCAAAACGGTCACAGCCTTCTTTACCTGTTCCTGCGCACCGCCGGCGGTCGTATAAAGAACCGCTCCGTACACCACGCCGCCAATTGCCGCAATGCCAACCCCGGCGGTCAGGATGTTGATGGCGAGAATGAGGAGCCCCCAGACACCTGATTTAGCTGGATCACCACTCGTGTCCTTAACCTGGGTACAGCTAATAATACTGGTTGGAACGCCGCCACACTGGGAATGGGATTGGGCGGCAACTGTGTTTGGCATCAGTGGCACAACAACACCCAATAACGCTATAGCGCTCACAAGGAAGGCTTTTACTTTTTGTTTTACTATCATGGTTAGTTATACGATACGACATTAAAGGGGAGATG
>CAZKIJ010000023.1:0-10271 GCA_964552895.1 uncultured Candidatus Saccharibacteria bacterium
GGATGATACCGTCACTGTTCGCGATCGCGATACAACCGAACAAAAACGAGTGAAGATCGAGGAACTATAACTATGAGTCATGACCCTCTGGCAATAGCACTGCCGTACACTGAATTGATGGTGCGCCAGGGGTATAGTAAACAGGCGATACCCGACTCTCGTGAAGACGCCCTCATTCTAGCAGTGAACAGTATGGCGGAGGGACAATCACTCTTAGGTCGTCGTTACGTCGTTGAAACCGAGGACTCGTTACTTGTGCCATTTGACCATGAAATGAATAGCGACTATTTGGGCTATAATTTTCCAAAACTTCAATTTTCTGGTGAGCTCGTCAATTACACGACTTTAAGAGCTCGTTCCTTAGGTGAAACGGCCGCACTTTGTATGACATTTGACGGTGTCATGTTCTTACCGGGCAAAGAATCGGTCGAGGATTCAATGATACTTTATGTACCCGTGCTTGCTGTGAACGAGATTGATCAGGTCGTAGCGTAGCCCTTGTTCATGGTAAACTAATGGAGTAAATGAGGGTATTGAAATGAAAGCACTCTGGAACAACGAAGTTATCGCTGAAGCACCAAAAGAAGAGCTTATTCGCATTGAGGGCAACTGGTATTTTCCGACCACTTCAATACAGTGGGAGTATTTTGAAGATAGCGAGCATCACACGACTTGCCCCTGGAAAGGTGAAGCAAGCTATTATGACGTTATCGTTGACGGAAATCGTAACGAATTCGGTGCCTGGTATTATCCAGAGCCAAAAGATGGTTCAGTGGAGCGTGTTGGAAAAAATTTCGCTAATTTCGTGGCTTTTTGGCATGGCATCGAGGTTGTCGAATAGATGAATATCTACTATACCGATGGCAGTGCCAGTCCGAACCCTGGCCCCGGTGGCTTTGCGGTAATTAAAAACATGCAGCCATTTATGGTAGGGCACGAACTCAATTCTACCAATATTCGGATGGAAGGGCTGGCGCTTATTACCGCGCTAAAGGATGCGGGTGAAGAAGAGTGTGAGATTTTCACCGACAGTGAATTTTGGATTAACGTTATAACGAAATGGGCCGTCGGTTGGGAAGCAAAAGGCTGGAAGAAAAAGGGTGGTGAGATTAAAAATATCGAACTTGTCAAAGAAGCTTACGAACTTTTCCAAAATTCTGGCGCCGTGCTGACATGGGTTCGTGGCCATGAAGGCGATCCGGGGAATGAACTGGCCGACCAATGGGCAAATACGGCACGTGAAAAGCGCCTGAATGGTCCTGTCGACTCATGAAAGTCCACGTCCACGATTCGTTCCAAACATATGATTACGATATAACTGAACCGATGGGCGACCGTTTTGCTGATGACTTCCGGCCTGAATTAACGCCCAAAGAGATGCTTGAGCTCGGTATTTTTAATGGGAATTATTTTCAAGGTGAAACTGAAGAGTTTCCAAAAGACTGGTTTACGCATGCACGCATCGCCAACGATGATCCCAACGCCAATTATTTTCAGGTTGCTGCCAGCCAGCCCCTCCAGGTTTGGCGTGATAAAGGCTGGATATACGACGATGATCCGCGCGGCTGGTTTCAATGGTATTGTCGATATTACATGGGGCGACGCATACCACAAGAAGACCGTCGTCAAATTAATCGATGGAAGAATATGATACGGCATGTCAGCCAAATTAAAAAATATTGTGCAGCCGGTGATCTGGCGTGTCGTCGAAGACAACGCCAAGCTGTCTTGCACTGGGCGTACGATAGCCGTAGAATATAAAGATCATGCAACCTGAAACAAACACCGCCGATACTTTTACTGATGTCTTTTTATGGGCAAATAATACCGACGCGATTAAAAATGACCTCGCCATTGAGTTCTTTTTATTCAATAAAAATTACACCCCGTACAGCACCTCATTTTCGCAAGACTTAATGTCACAAATCCGGCCGCTTTTTTTATACGACATGATAAATTTCATAAATTTAGGAGCTGGTACCGGTTTGAGTGTTCGTGATTACGAACTCACTGAAAAAGAAGACAACGTTTTGCTGCGGACAGATGTATCAAAAGTTGGTCGTGCTGAAACGGTCATTCATTTGATCGAAAAAGAGCGCCATGATATTGTCGAATTTAGCGAGCAGGAACACGAGTTCAAACGTATCAAAGGTATTATTGCAAAATTTACCGACCAATCGACCAACAAAACTTTTTACGCAGTCAAACAGGTAAGCGCGAGCAGTACTGTGCAGGGCGCAACGGCCTGGGAGTTTCGCGAGGGACGCTTCACGCCGTTTCAAGCGGACATCGGTTGGAAAGTACCGACCGATAACCAAGTTCTCATTATTGATAACGACATTTTCATTTTTAATCAAAGTAAATTCGAACGCTTATTTAATTATGAATTCAAAAAACAACTCGTTGCCGATCAAAAAATCGAGGAAATCACTAAAGCATATAAGCTTAGTTTTCCAGACGGTACGGACTTACAAAGCCTGGCTCGCGATCGCAAGAAAATTGTTAACAAATTACAAAAACTGGAGATTGGTGCTGTTTCTCAGGAGCAAGCGATTGATTACGCTGACTCGATGGCACTTGAGTTAATGACTGACGATGATGGAGCAATTATCATTCTTGATGGTAACGATCTTGATACGTTTGTAAATTTGATAAATGAAGACTACATTACGAGTGAAATAACTGGCAAACGTTACGAAATTAAAAGCAAAAAACTTTTGGATGAGCCAGAAGGAGAGCCCCCTCGGGGCTAATTGATGATACCCGCTCATCAGCTCATCCTTAAGGTATAATGGAAAAGATATGAATCAGGGGTTAGCGCTAGAAATTATGCTAGCTGGCGAGAGCGTGTTGTTGACAGGGCCGGCCGGCGCTGGGAAGACGTACGTTTTAAACCAGTTTATTTCACTTGCCAAATCACAAGGCAGACACGTCTCGGTGACCGCCACGACCGGTTTAGCGGCAACACATCTTGGCGGGACGACGATTCACAGTTGGGCAGGGATTGGCGTGCTTGATCATGTCCCCCCAAACTTCGTTGATCATATATCGAAAGGCCGTAAAGAAATCATTGAAAAAACCGATGTGTTGGTGATCGACGAAATTAGTATGCTGCACGATTATCGCCTCGATATGGTTGATCACGTTTGTCGTCTCGTGCGTAGAGCAACCGATGTGCCATTCGGTGGTATCCAGGTAATTATGTCGGGAGATTTTTTCCAGCTTCCGCCGATTAACCGTGGCGAGTCGCGGGCCGGAGGCTTTGTCGTCAATAGCCACGTGTGGCAAGAACTGGACCCCATTATCTGTTATTTACAAGAACAACATCGACAGGACGATGAAGTTTTACTCGATATTCTCAATTCATTACGGGCTGGTGATCTCAGACGACATCACGCTGAAAAACTTTTAGAACGCGTCAATGCGGTACCAGACGTTGATGAACCGCTGACTGAACTCCACACCGTCAATATCGACGTCGACGAAATAAATGCCAGTAAATTGAAACAATTGAATGGGGATGAGCTGGTGTATACCCAAACGACAACCGGCGCAGAAAATTACGTTGAGTCATTGCAGCGGTCTGTACTCGCCCCAGCGGAACTGCACCTCAAAAAAGGTGCTCTGGTGATGGCGGTGAAAAACAGCCCTGATCGTAAATATGCCAACGGTAGTTTGGGACAAGTAATCGATTTTGAACCCGGTACCGATTACCCGGTCATTGCATTTAAAAACGGTAAAACCGTGACAATGCTTCCAGATACCTGGGAATTACGTGACGGCGATAAAAAACGTGCCAGTATTACCCAAATCCCACTCCGATTAGCGTGGGCCATTACCGTCCATAAATCGCAAGGCATGACACTGGATGCAGCCCGCATTGACCTCAGAAAAGCCTTTGTTGAAGGCATGGGATACGTTGCTTTGAGCCGAGTAAAAAACTTGTTCGATTTATATTTAACAGGTATAAATCGCATGGCATTACAAGTCAGTGAAGCCGCGCACATAATAGATGAACAACTGCGTGAAAAGGCGAGCAAAGATGTGAAGAGGTTTGCATATTTAGAGAAAGAAGCCAGTCAACGTACCGCATATCCGCCCACGGCACCTAAAAAAACGGGTAACTGGCATGACAAAATCACTAAAATGAGAGAAACATACCCAAATGCCTACAAAGCGTGGGAAACATCACAAGATAATGATTTGAAACAATATTTCCAGCAGGGTAAATCGATGAAACAGATGAGCACACTACTTGGACGACATGAAGGTTCAATCCGTAAGCGGTTGCAAAAGCACTTTGGTGAGGATGTCATCGTCTAGAATCTTGATATAATAGAGAGATGACAAAAGCACCCACCAGCTTTTCCAAACACTTTTTATGGGGCGCCTCGACGGCAGCACATCAGGTAGAGGGTCGTACCCATAATCAGTGGACATTATGGGAATTGGAAAACGCCAAAGCGAAAGCTGCCCAAGCCTCTTTTCAACTCGATGATTTTGCGAATTGGCAGACAATAAAATCAGATGCCACGAACCCGGCAAATTATGTATCTGGAGCTTTGGCTGATCACTACCACCGTTATAAAGAAGATTTCAAATTTTTAACGGCTATGAATATGAACGCGTATCGCTTTAGCGTTGAATGGTCGCGTATCGAGCCCCAAGAGGGAAGTTGGGATCCCGCTGAAATTGCGCACTATAAAGAGTACGTCAAAGAATTACGCAAACGTGATATTGAACCAGTCATGACGCTGTTTCACTTTACTTTACCAACATGGTTTGCAGACATGGGTGGGTTTACCAAACGAGCCAACGTTAAATATTTCGTTCGGTTCGCTGAAAAAATTGTCAGTGAAATTGGATTAGACGTGCGGTATATAGTGACGATTAACGAGCCGGATATATATGCGAAGTTTAGTTATCAGCATCAAGAATGGCCGCCCGCTGAAAGTAATAGACGGACCAGCTGGTATGTCTTGCATAACCTGGCAAATGCTCATCACCGTGCCGCAAAAGTGATTCATGCACTTAACCGTCAATATAAAGTGTCGTTTTCTAAGAACTCAGCTTTTTACTATCCGGGTGATAATGCGCGTTTAAGCCGCGCAAGCGCCGAACTTTTTCAATATCGTGATGATGATTATGTCATTCGGCTGTTTATCAAGTCTTGTGATTTTTTAGGGGTCAACTATTACTTTACTAATCGCGTGTACGGCTATCGTATTCATAACCCTGATCAACACCTCAGTGACTTACACTGGGATATGCATCCGGGCGATATTGAATTTGTTTTGGAACGCCTCTATCGAAAATATCGATTGCCGATTTTGATCACTGAAAATGGGTTAGCTGACGCAAAAGATCAGTATCGCCGGTGGTGGTTAGAGGAAACGATAAAAGCAATGCAACGTGCTATGGTGACTGGTGTGGAGCTGCTTGGTTATCTCCATTGGAGTTTAATGGATAACTTTGAATGGGCGTACGGGAAGTGGCCACGATTCGGCTTGATTGCCATTGACTATAAAACCGGCAAACGCACCCCACGACCAAGCGCGCTATGGTTGAGCAAAACGCTCAAAAAACTTCGCCGCTTATAGCGAAAACAACTACAGTTGGCACTTTTTCACTTTTAAGGAATAATCTGTTAGCAAACGTATTTTTCCGCAGTTCTGTGGATAACTGTGAAACATTTATTATCTTTTCGCAAAATTGGGGGTTGTAGTGGGTAGAAGTGGGTAGTACACTGAGGCCAGTGGAAGCAGGGTACAAACCCCACGAACACAAACACCACAACTTAAAAAATAACCTTATAGCCAACGGGGATGAAACAGGCAGTGGATTATTTTGAACGAAGACTTGACGACAAAAGACGGTTAACCATACCGGCTGAGCTTCGCGAAGAATTTTCTTCTGGTATCGTTTTTACTCGAGGCTTCGGGAACTACCTGCATCTTTATCCAAAAAACATTTGGGAGAGGGAAATGGAACCAGCCTTGAGTGGCGGCAGCGTTCTTGATGAACGCACTGCTGATCTCAATGTACAGTTCCGCCGTGGTAAAACCGAAGCTGAGCTCGATCAGAAACAAGGTCGTGTCTCGGTTGAGCAGCATCTGCTGGATTTTGCAGGTATCGATCGCGAGATTGTCGCGGTTCGGGCCGGCTCGTACTGGCGTTTGATGAAGCCATAAGGGGCTTTAGACGTACAACGTCGAGGCCAAAGATAATAGTGTCGTAACTTAATAATTAAACGAAACTCTCGAGATCAACTATCTGGTAGTGAGGCGTGGGCAACGGGCCACATTAAAAAAACCGACGTACCTTCCTCAAAAACACACCTCCCAAAACTCCACCTCACATAAGTCTCTCAACTTACAGATCGTCGCAGATTATAAGCATATCTTTGCTGCTGCATATGACGGTTTGACTTTTTAAAAACAAACACACCAAACATCAACAGCTTCACTATCAGTTAGGTGATCTTGAGACAGTAGGATAAAATCTTACTGTGAGTATTAAAGAACATCCACCACATCACATTCCTGTTTTGCTCGATGACGTTGTGCAGCAGCTTGACCCGAAGCCAGGCGAGAGATATCTCGATCTAACAGCAGGGTATGGCGGCCATGCCGGCGTTATTATTGCTAAAACAGGGGATGCGAACCGTTCTGTCCTCGTTGATCGGGATGATTATGCGATAAAGTATTTATCACCATTGAAAGACGAAGGCGCGCACTTGATGCATACGGATTTTTTATCAGCAGCCAAGCAATTGGTTGCAGAGAAAAAGACGTTTGATCTTTTGCTGGTCGATTTGGGGGTGTCATCACCACAGCTCGATCAGAGCGAACGAGGGTTTTCATTTAAACAAAGCGGGCCGCTTGATATGCGGATGGACCGACGCCAAGAAAAGAGCGCTGAAACGCTCGTCAATCAGGCATCAGTCAATGATCTGACGCGTATCATTCATGAATACGGGGAAGAACCGTTCCGCCGTGCTCAAGCGATTGCTCGCGCAATCGTCACAGCACGACCGCTCTATGAAACAGCCCAACTCGCCGAGATTGTCGCACGTATATCACGAGGCAAATGGGGAAAAATTCACCCAGCCACGCGTACCTTTCAAGCGATCCGAATTGCCGTCAACGACGAGCTCCAACAGGTAGAAGAACTGCTGCCACTGATACCAAAACTCCTCACCAAAGGTGGGCGAGTAGCGATTATCAGCTTTCACAGCCTGGAGGACCGTTTGGTGAAGCGTTTCTTTAAGGAACAACGCGATGCTGGCTTTGAAGCCGAGCTGCGCGAACTCACCAAAAAGCCGATTGCCGGTAACCTGAATGACGTTCACAATCCGCGATCACGAAGCGCCAAGCTCCGTGTCGCCGTGAAAATATAAACAAATACATAAAAACTATTTGGGAAGGGGCAAAACACCATGCCTATTCATATCCAAGTACAGTACGCCGACAAACCACAGATTGTGACTGTTCGCGTAAAGTAACCAAACGGTAACGGTGATTGGGGGCTGGGAAGAACACCCCCAGCCCCATCACCTGAACCACCATAAACCAAAAACACATAAACAAAAACAAACCACCACCATGTCATACCAATCACCTTATTACTCGTCCCGTCGTCAGCAAAACTGGTCACGTAACCAGAACACGACTCGTTTTGTTTCATCTGTCAAACTTGGCCCTGTTACTCATACGGTGCTCGTCGCCCTTATGATTACGGTGCTGGGCTTGATATACTTAACACAGGCAACTCGTACCACAAGTTACGATTACCAGTCACAAAAGATCGACAGTCAAATTGCCGATCTCAATACGCAAAAAAGCGATTTGGAAGTCGAGAACGCTCGTCTGACAGCACTGCAAACGACGAAAGATAGTAACGTTGCGAAAGCGATGACGACGCCTGTCAAAACCGATTACGTTTCAGAATAAAGATGGATATAATGAATTATGAAATTTGAACTGGCATACGGAAGCCGTTCACGAATTCTGGCTGGATTGCTTATAGCAATCGCAGCCATCTTTGTTATTCGTTTGTTTTATTTGCAAATTATTCAATATGGTTATTACAAAAGCCTGGCTGACAAAGAACAGATTAAGCAACTTGATATTCCTGCTCAACGAGGTATGATTTATGCGCTTGATGGCAGCAGGCCAGTGCCATTAGTAATGAATCAAACAGTTTACACTGTCTTTGCTGATCCATCGGTTGTTGATGAACCAGACAAAGTGGTGAATACAATCAAAAGCATCGCTGGCGGTAATGCTAAAGCGAATGTGGCTGACCTATTAAAGATAAAAAAGAGTCGCTATCAAATTCTTGCAAAAAATGTTTCATTGACACAGACCAAAAAAATCAAGGAGGTTGGCTTACATGGGATTGGGTTCCAAGCGAACAGCCAGCGCGTGTATCCAGAAGGGGGATTGGCGGGGCAGGTGCTTGGGTTTGTCAACACCGACGGCACTCCTAATTATGGGATTGAAAGTGGTATGAATGACCAACTGAAGGGGAAGGACGGTCTCTTGAAGTCGGTGACCGATGTTGCTAATGTTCCACTCACAATCGGTAATGCGAACATTGATAAACCGGCTCAAAATGGTGAGAATGTGGTACTCAGTATTGATCGTAATGTGCAATCAAAAGTTGAACAGGCTCTGGCCGACGGTGTCAAGAAAGCCGGGGCTACTAATGGCAGTGTCGTTGTATTGAATCCTCAAAATGGTCGTATTCTAGCAATGGCCAACGTACCAACCTATAATCCTGCAAATTATAATCAAGTAACTGATGCGTCTTACTTTAATAACAATGTCATTTCTCGTCCATATGAACCGGGTTCCGACATCAAAACGTTTACGATGGCAACCGGAGTTGATAAAAACGTTGTCCGTGCAAATGATACCTATAACAATACTGGTTCAATCAATGTGGAGGGTATTACGATTAATAATGCTAGCGGTGATAAAAGGTTTGGGATAATTACTTTTCAAACCGCATTGGCATATTCATTGAATACTGGCTTTGTCACCGTCGCTGAGCGGCTCGGCGATGGTTCGAATATTACGTTAAATGCTCGTAAAACAATGTATAACTATTTTTATGATAAATTCCGTCTTGGCCAATTAACCGGTATCCCGCTGTCTGGTGAAGCAGCTGGAAGAATCGTCTCTCCAAATGATCCGTCCGGTGAGGGCAATGCGGTGCGTTACTCAAATATGGCCTTTGGGCAGGGTATGGATGTGACGATGCTTCAAGTCGCCTCTGGATTTAATGCCATCGTCAACGGGGGAACGTACTATAAGCCAAGTATTGTAGCTGGTTCAATCGGTGACGACGGGACGTTTAGCAAAGTATCACCGAACAGTGGGACGAGAATTTTACAACAATCGACGTCAGACGAGGTGCGACAAATGGTTGTGACTGGTCGTCAGACGGTATTTCCTGGTATTGATAAAGCCGGGTATCAGGTAGGTGGGAAGACCGGCACGTCACAGGTTGCCGTCAACGGCGGCTATGCTAATAACGAAACAGTTGGTACCTACCTCGGATTTGGTGGTGGAAACCAAGCGCAGTATGTCATAATGGTCGAAGTATCGGCTCCCAATAAAATCATACAGGGGGCGCAAAACGCCATGCCGATTTTCACTGATATTTCTAACTGGCTCCTTGATTATTTACAAGTGCAACCAAAAAGCTAAAGGATACCTATGGATATAACCCTACATACTTTGACGAGCCAAGCGACCTCAACCCTCTTTCTTAGTGTCATTGCTTTTCTTCTTGCGATGCTCCTCACCCCCGTCTATACCTTTTTTGCCTATCGGTTTAAATTCTGGAAGCGCCAACGCAGCACTAGTACAACAGGGGAGAAGCTGGAAGTATTTACGAAACTTCATGCCGCTAAATTTAAACGAAACATTCCGACAATGGCCGGTTTGGTATTTGTTATTGCTATTGTTGTTGTCACGCTGGTGTTTAATTTAAATAGAGAACAGACCTGGCTGCCTCTTGCGGCGTTAGTTGGTGGGGCAGTGGTGGGCTTGCTGGATGATATTATCAACGTTCGCGGCGCGGGCACCGGTGTCGCTGGTCTACGTTCAAGTATGAAATTTACCATGATAACATTCATTGGCGTCGTATTGGGCTGGTTCTTTTACGCTAAACTTGGGGTGAACGCCGTTCATGTACCGTTCCTTGGCGATTTTTCAATCGGTTGGTTTATTATTCCATTGTTCGCCTTTGCAGTGGTGGCG
>CAZKIJ010000024.1:0-2107 GCA_964552895.1 uncultured Candidatus Saccharibacteria bacterium
TTCCTCTACCAAGTGACAAATAAAAATAGCTCCGTAAAAGGAGCTATTTTTTAAAGACACAATTAAGCGCAAGTAATGACGTTTGAAGCGGCTGTTTGGGTTGTTGCGTTACCTGCATATACCCATGCGGTTACACCAGCTGCATAGTCATAATATCCAATGCAATCACCTGTGGTACCCTTTGGAACAAAGATGATGTCTTTAGTACCGTTGGCTATACCTAAACAAGTAGCCGTAACACTGTTCGCAGTACCACCAGCACATTTGCTTGCATCAGCACCATTGACGAGTCCAGCACCAGTCGTTAACGCACCGTTTGTTGCGACAACTGTCGTTCCACCATTCAAAGAGGATGGTAACTGACTCGATTGGTTTGTCCATGTACCAGTAATTTGTGCAAGCGTTGGGTAAATGCTATTGTCTGCATTATAAGCTTCTGCAACCTTCTGGACACTTTCAGCGTTACTACGCGCTGTTGCCGCGTTCGCTTTCGCGGTGATACCGTTATAGGCCACGATGGTGATCGCTGCCAAGATACCAATCACGACGATGACAACCAAGAGCTCAACGATGGTGAAGCCGCCTTGTCGCTGTCGTATATTATGTAATTTTTGAAGTCCCATGTTATGGATGCCCCCTAATTATTGTTGTATGACTCAAATATACTATACGCAAATAGTAAACACAAGCATTTTTTTAAGGTAGTTTACTGCTCGGCTAAAAAGCTAATGTTATCAAGGCTAAGCCAGGCATTACTATAAGCATATACGAGAATGATATTACCGTTCGGGCCAATATCGACGCGGGCTTCTCGATCAGTACCAGCAACTTCAAATATCATTTCTTGTTTCGGACGGTATCCTGCCGGTAAGGTCGCTAAGACAGTGTTATTAGCAGCTGTTCCAGATTTGATAAAGCCCTTGATTGTAACAACGCCGTCAGATGCTTTTGTAAAAGCCGGCACCGTATATGGCGAACCATAATTTATCCAGCTATTTTGCATTGTTAAATTGGTCCAAGTCGTTGCGCCAGCGGGGTAAAAGATGGATTGAAGTGTAATGTAAGAGTTGACACCAGCAACATATCCAAGTGCATTTGAATTGGCAGCAGGTTGAAGACTGTATTCGGCGAAGTTGTTGTCTCCTCCTAGTGATGGACTATAGCTAATCTCAGACGGTGCCAGACTTTGGCCTGAGATCGATGGAAATGTCCAGAGTGCTCCAGTACTGCCATTTTTCACGAGCCCCTTCACATTGACTCGACCGACACTATCAACATAATAACCCGGGGTTGCGTAAGGAGTACTATAATATACCCAGCCCGCTCCCGGTGTAAATGGCGTAAATGCAGGAGCAATTGGTGGTGCTGCTATAAAGCGGACGCTATCAAGTGAAACATATCCATTTGAGCCAGTAGCAAGTGCCACGGTTCCATCTGGAAAAACATCAACGCGACCTGGTGCCGAATCCGACCCAGCTATAACGGCGTAAATTTGTTGTTCAGAAGGACGAAAACCAGCTGGCAAGGTAAAAATAGAACTAGGATAGCTCGAACCCGATTTAACAAGTCCTTTTAATGCCACTAACCCCGCACTTGTTCGCGTAAATCCCACAGTATCATATTGGCCACTTGAATATGCTGTCCCTCCATAGTTCTGCCAGCTACTCTGCAGTTGCGGTACTGCCCAGAGGGGTACGGTCACAGTACTGATCGCTGACCATGCTGACGTACCGGCCGTATTGGTAGCATTTACCTGTACATCAACAGTATTTCCGAATGTCGCGTTTGGAATAGCATAGCTCGGGCTACCCGAGTTAGCGATATTATTTATTGTATTCCAACCACCACCATTGATACGGTATTGAAGAGTGTATGTAATGGTCCCGCCACCTGAAGAAGGTGCCCATTTAAAGAGTGCCTGGGGAACGTTAGTCGATGCTCCAGTTGTTCCATTGATGTTTGGTGTTGAACCGGTTACAGATGGAACGCTTGGGATAATCGGTGCAACCACCGATGCGATAGCACTAGCATTCGTATCGAGCCGTGAGGTACGTACCGATGCCACTTGTTCAATCGTTTTACCTGCCGCGGTTTGTTGCGCATCGAT
>CAZKIJ010000024.1:2207-8803 GCA_964552895.1 uncultured Candidatus Saccharibacteria bacterium
GTCCCCGTCGCATTACAAGCGGCCGATGCATAATTACTTGGCATGATGGTACGTCGCCACAAGGTGTTATTTTTCACGAAGTAGACGATATTAACAGTCATGGGCGTGTTTTGGCCCTGGAGGGTGCCGCAGGCGTTGGGACTATTACTTAAATAGGCAACCGAACTGCTTGAATCAAGGGGATTACCAGTTGTTGCCAAAGTATTTAATATCAGCATTGTGCCTTTTGTACTATCGACATTGTCAAATACCGTTGTATCATCACCGTAGCCTTGAGGTGAGGTGAGGGGAATGTTTGATTCAGCCAAAAACGTCGAGCTCAATTTTACGTCTTGGTCGATACGATTCAAGGCATCTTGCACGGAATATTGCAGTTTTGTTGAGGTCCGCGATGCAATCACCTCGCCGGTCATACCGACGACGACCGTAATAAAAGCCCCAATTGCTAAAATGACGATTGGCGCGATAACTGCAATTTCGACAAAGGTAAAGCCGCGTTCGTTATGATGACGACCAGACCACTTCATTATTGCGCTCCGTTTGTGTAAAGGGTTTGAACCTCGGTCGCTGACAGGGGACGATTATAAACACGAACATCGTCAATACTTCCCTTAAACATACGTCCAGTTGCACTGCCGGCGGCAATATAGCTACCAGAGTTGCTGGCTGGTGCTAGTGCATTGGCACCGGCATACTGTCCAATAAGGACGCCATCCTCGTACACCGACGGTACACCACTTGCATCAACAACAAGAGCGACGTGGTGCCAGCCCGTCCCTAGGTCCTTACTGGTTACAATCCAACGAACGCCTTCATACAGGGCGATAAGTTTTGTACCGGGATTCGAATTATCAAAGGAGGTGTTGCCTATGCCAATCCCATAGCCATTGTCACCAATTTTGAAGAAGGCGCCGCTATTTGTTGCTGTTGGATTATTCACCCATGTCGACATGGTCACGTTCGTTGTCGTGAGGCTAAACGAAGAACTAATCGTCATATCTTGGTTACTGCCGTTAAAGCTGTACGCAGAATTTGCTCGCCCGTTTTGTCCAGTTGTAAGTGGCGCGCCGTTAAGAACGGTGGCTCCTGTTCCCACTGCGGCGTTAGCATCCCCGTTAAATTTCCACCAGCCAACGAGCCCGTTGGTAATATCGGTACTATTATTAGTGTTTGGTATATCGCGACCATAGCTAGTGTATTCGACGGTTTGTGTCGGGTTGTTGTAATTAACGACAACATCAACCCGTGAGACGTTTGTGGTGTCATTGGCGCCTGAACTTGAGCTGTACGGGCACGTAATACTGACCGTAACGGTGACATTCGTCAAGCCGCTGACCGAGAGGGGACTAGCTATCACTGGGGTTGCTGGGCTACAAGGGGCACTAAGAGTAGCACCGTATTGACGCAAATAATTGTAGGCGACATTGGCGGCTTTTGCTTGGGCTTGAGTGCCACCATTATCTTTCAGTACTACAAAATACAGCTGGTAGCCCGCAATCAGGAAAGCCGCGGCCACAAAGAGCGTAATAAGTAATTCAACGGCGGTAAAACCATAGTCACGACGCCGGATCATTGATGACGACTCGTTATCTGACGGATGACACCATCCACCTCTGTTTTATAATACAAATTAAACTTTCGACAGCCCGTACTCGAGTTGCAAAGATTGCCACTGTCATCTATTGGTTGATAGATATATTCATTAAAACTTGGCCAACTATTGGCTGTCACCCCAGCAGTTGTCTGAACATTATTAGTAGCTTGGACGAGTGATGAGGCGACCGTTTGGCCAGGCGCCACTAAAGCATTAGGATTAATATCTACCAAATAAATAGTAGGGTTGTTTGTTTGGCTCGCCAGAGAATTGTTTGCCAGATTAAGTGGGGGATAATAGCCAGGTTGAATCCCACCATTAACGTTGGTCTGGCCTTGTTGATAAAACGTCTCGAGGCTCGTGGCAATCGTCTGACTGTCACTCGCGCGTTCGGTGTCGCGAGCATTCGCTTGTGTCCCTTTGAGGTTGACAATCGCCAATGTCAAAAGAATGCCCATAATGGCAATGACAACGATTAATTCGACTAACGTAAATCCCCTCAGCCCACGACGAATCATGTCCTAAGCATAAGGGGTTTTGAGTGAAATCGCAAGCATCTGGTGAATGCCAGGATATGCCGTTACACCTCGAGTGGTTCTTGTTCCAACTCTATCCGGAACGTATCGCGAACTTTCCCTTTTATTTCCTCGCGAGCCGCTACTAAATCAGCGTACGTGGCTGCCGATTCGTTCACTAGTACAAGTGTATTGCCATCATGAACGCGCATCCCATGTAGTAGCTGTCCTTTGAGGCCGACTTTTTCAATCAGCCAGCCAGATGGTATTTTAGCGCGACCGTCACCCATATCGTAGGATGGCATATCAGGATATGTTTTACGTAAATCATCCAGTTGCCACTGTTCAACGATTGCATTTTTAAAGAAAGAGCCGGCGTTTGGTTTCACGGTCGGGTCGGGGAGCTTATTAGCACGAATCGAAAGCACTGCATCGCGAATCGTCTGATGAGTAAATAGTGTGATTGAATGGTCGTCGAGGTATTTCTGCAATGTGTCGTAAAATGGTGGCATCGGTTCATTCTTGGATAATTTCAGTGTGATAGACGTGATGATAAATCGATTTGTCGCATCACCGCGAAAAATACTGTGACGATACGAGAAACCGCACTGCTCGTTGGTCAACAGAACGAACGACTGGCTCTGCGTATCGAAGGCCTCGAGGGATTGCAGGGTATCGGCAATTTCTTGGCCGTACGCCCCGACATTTGTAATCGGTACGCCGCCGACCGTTCCTGGGATTCCAGACATCGCTTCGATACCCGATAAACGCATATCGACTGTTCGTTTAACGACAGTATCCCAGCTCTCCCCTGCCCCAATTTTTATTGTTGTTGTATTTATGTCATCGTTTATCATTTCAAAACCAGGGATACGAACACGGATAATAAGACCGGCAAAGCCACTATCCCCTACGATCACGTTGCTGCCGCCACCGAGTACAAAAACCGGAATTGACCTGGAAAGAGCGTTTTTATAAAGGTCTGCCACTTCGCCAGGTGAGTGTGCCTCGGCCAAAAAACGAGCCGGTCCGCCTAGTTTCATCGTCGTGTAATTTTTTAACGGAATGTTTGTGTGAATTTCCATCGCTTTTGATTATAGCCGTCAGGACGTTTTTATGCTAGAATTACCCCTGTACTCAAAGGTATGCACCCGTAGCTCAGCGGATTAGAGCACTGGTCTTCGGAACCAGGTGTCGCAAGTTCGAATCTTGCCGGGTGTACCAAAAGAGAGTAATCGCTATCTCGCCATTTATTCAATCCAGCTTCCTTTGCTCAACCTCTCCCTTAGTTTACAAATCACCCCATTCTTGCTATAGTCACTAGGGTTAAATCGTGGGTCAGTAGCTCAGCTGGTTAGAGCGTCTGCCTCTTAAGCAGAATGTCGAGGGTTCAAGTCCCTCCTGACCCTCCACGAATGTATTAAAAAACCGCCATTTGCAGGCGGTTTTTGTTTTATTCAAAATCACTTACGCAGCCGGAACGTACTTATCGCCCCACTTTGATTTGTCGACAGCCAGCCAGATGAGCCAGACGATTGGCAGGAAGATGGCGAGCAGAACGAAGGCACCGGGTTTACCGAGTTTCAATCCGATGTAATACATAGCAATGTACATGAAAACGGCTGAAACAATGTTGACGACAGGGATAACACTGAGGATGGCCCAAAAACCAGGTTGGCCACCGATTTCCAGCATCTTCCAACTGTTATAAAAAGGTACCCAAGCGATCCATCGGGGCACGCCTGCTTTCTTAAAAATAAGGCCTAGAAACAGTGCGGTAACGACATAGGCTGCGGCAATAAACAACAGGCCAAAGAGGAAAAAAACGATGCCCAGCCCTGTCGCTGCGGCTGAATCAGCTGAGTTTGATGAATAGTAGTATCCGTCCGAGTAATAATTCATGATTTTATTGTAGCATAGATTTTGTTACGCTAAGGGTCATGAAATTATTAAATGGCAGCGAATTAGCCAGCTACATAAAAGAGCGTCAAGCGCGCCAAGTTCGGGCTTTGCGCCAAGCTTCCCACATCTCTCCAAAGCTAGCAATTATCCAAACCACTGACGACCCGGTCATTGCGACGTATGTTCGCATGAAACAACAGTACGGTGAGGATATCCTGGTTGATACTGATATTCATCGACCGCATGCTGCTGAAACCATTTCTCTTATTGAGAAACTTAACAATGATCCATCGGTACATGGCATTATCGTGCAATTACCACTCGTCGATGGGTTAGACGTTGATAAAGTAGTTAACACAATGACACCCGAAAAAGATGTTGATGGGTTGGGCGAGAAGGCACCCTGGACACCAGCGACTGCTATGGCAATCGATTGGTTGTTAGCTGGTTATAATGTGGAGCTTAAGAATAAAAGTATCGCGATTGTGGGGAATGGCAGGTTAGTGGGACGACCCTTGACGAAATTATGGACAAGTATGGGACTGCAGGTGACGACCTACGACGACACTAGTGTCGATTTACCAACGGCCGTGCGTAAAGCTCAGGTTATCATAACAGCCACTGGTGTTCCTGGCCTCATCACTTCATCAATGGTTCAGCTTGGTTCAGTGGTGGTTGATGCCGGCACTGCATCAGAAAACGGCACAATTGTCGGGGATGTCGCGGCGGACGTCCGCGAACGTGATGATCTGACAATAACGCCGCCAAAAGGTGGTGTCGGACCATTAACGGTTACCGCCCTCTTCGATAATGTAATCAGAGCGGCGCAAGCAACTATTTCTTAAGTACTTCGCGAACGCGTTCAACGACTTGGCGCGGCGTCAGCTCAGCTTTGACGATATAACTCTCGATACCTAAAGCGCGAATTTCCTTTGGCGCTTCCTCTTCACCTAAATTGGTTAAAATGATGACAGGAATCGTTTTTCCCCAGTCGCTCTTGCGAATATGCGCCAAAGCTTCGGCGCCGTCCATTTCAGGCATTTGCAAGTCCATCAATATAATATCCGGCACGAATGACTCCGCCAAAGCCACCCCACGTTTACCGTTATCCGCCAACTGTACCTCAAAGCCATCCGCCTCAAATTTCATGCGGTACATCTGGCTAATCGTTGGATCGTCTTCAATAATCGCGATTTTAGTCATGGTTACATGATACTATAAAATACGTGAAAGATTTAGCACCAGATATTTATCGACAGCGCCTCGTGATTGAAGGTCATCCAAAAGGACCAATTTCAGACAATGACATTAAAACGTACCTGTCTCAGCTTTCCAAGCATATAGAAATGAAGGAACTCATAGAGCCTGTCACCCATCGTAGTGATCTGTACGGATGGGCAGGCTGGATACACTGGGAGACATCCGGCGCGCATTTTTATGCCTGGGAACAGCCTCGCTTATTCTTTAGCGTCGATATCTACACCTGTAAAGCATTTGACCCTGCCAGCGCGGTCGCCTTTACAAAACATTTTTTTGACGCAGACACGATTGAATATAAGGAATTTTGATGACGATAGAAAAGGATTCACCGTCACCCATTGAATCGCGATATAGCTATTCGACGGACTACATTCACGATGTAACGACACAATTAATGGCAGAAAACGCTAATCGTCTGCCATCTGCGGAAGAATATCGCTATGTTGCACTAGAAGTTAGCGGGGATAGCGCGTTCGCCGATATTGGTCGTCATATTGAATGTGAAGTTTTCAACGAAGAATTTGGCAATGACCCTGGGTTTATGGAACGAGAATATGGTCCATACGAAGAAGCGAGCACATTTTTTATTTCAATCGACCAATTCAATGAGCAGGCAACGGGTGTTCTTCGCGTGATTCATCACTCAGACAAAGGATTGAAATCATGGCATGACGCCGGCGCAGTTTTCGGTGCGGATCTTGAAAAAGCAGCTACTTTGAAAGGCTTCGACGATCTGTCAAAAGTATGGGATGTTGGTACAATTGCCGTGTTGCCCGAGTTTCGTGGGAAAAGTGGACCAGTTTCAATTCTTTTGGAGCGTGCCATGTATATTTCGGCACGACAACACCAGGTGCACGGTCTCATTTCCATTATCGATATGCCCGCTCTCCAAAAAATGCGACATGCCCTTCACATCCCTTTTAAACAGTTGCCGGGCGCCAAACGCGGCCCGTACCTCGGTTCTAAAAAAAGTGAAGCAGTCTATGGCTATATTCCAGAATTTTACCCCGTTATGAACCATTATCGACAATCCCTGTCGGGAAAAATTTCAAACCTTGCGCTCCATAATGCGCTTGACCGGTTAATTATAGGCAAAGTTGGTGACACGACGACGGACGATGCAATTCTCCTCGCTGATGACTATAAAAACCAAAACGCTTAAGCTACACTAGGAACGTGAACATTGGCGTCATCTTAATTACGTGTATTACCAATATTGCGTTGGGTCTGTTTGTCTTGTTACGTGATTCACGAAGTCGAGCATCATATGCATTCATGACAATGACCGTCCTTATTTGTACCTGGATTATTGCGAGTTTTGTCAC
>CAZKIJ010000024.1:8903-9961 GCA_964552895.1 uncultured Candidatus Saccharibacteria bacterium
GTGGTACGTACCGTCGCGTATATATTGTCGCTACTGACTCTTGCGGTGCTCTATCTCATCCTCGCGTACGGTATCTCGACACTCTTCTTTACTGATGGCACCATGATTCAACCACTCAGTATTGTGCTGGCGCTGGTTCTTGCTTTTATTTTTCAACCAATCAAACGGTTTTTCGATCATCTGACAAACCGGCTTTTTTACAAAGATAATTACAATATCAGCGATTTCTTGTCTCGCTTGAACCATACGCTCAATTCAACGACGGACGTACGGGAATTGATGACACGCGCTGCAATCGAGACCGGACAAACGCTAAAAGCCGAACAGGCAACACTCTTCATATTTGCTGGCGGTGACCATTATTTTTCAGCTGGAACCCCAGGCCATACCAAGCTGTCACTGAAAGACGTGCGATCACTCTCCGAGATTGAAAAACGTATCATCCTCGCGTCACAGTTAGAAACTGGTAGCGCCATCAAACGCTTACTTAGTAGTTATCGAATCGAACTCATCATGCCATTATGGAGCAAAGACGGGTTAGTTGGATATCTTTGTTTGGGTGATCATCTCACGTCAAGCTATACGGCTCGAGATATAAAAGCACTACAGACCATCGCCGATGAACTTGTGATTGCCATTCAAAATGCCCTGTCTGTACAACAGATTCGTGAGCTGAACGAAACGCTCCAGCAGCGTATTAACGAAGCAACGCGTGAATTACGTCATAGCAATGCGCAGCTGCAACGTCTTGACGAAGCCAAAGACGAATTTATTAGCATGGCATCGCACCAATTGCGAACTCCACTCACAAGTATTAAAGGCTACATAAGTATGATTATTGAAGGTGATGCCGGCAACGTATCTGATCAACAAAAGCACTTATTAAATGAAGCTTTCTTGGCGAGCGAACGCATGGTGCGGCTGATTGGTGAATTTCTGAATGTATCACGGTTACAAACAGGTAAATTTATTCTAGAAAAACACCCGGTTGCTTTAGGGCAAATTATTAAGCAGGAACTTGAAGGCCTTCAACCGAGTGTCATATCGCATGATCTGAC
>CAZKIJ010000025.1:0-9800 GCA_964552895.1 uncultured Candidatus Saccharibacteria bacterium
CGGGCCATACGGCGTTGTGAATAGTATTAAAAGTTTCATACAAGCGATCGTTTACGGAGTGTTGTCATTGCTCACCAACTTCGGTGCTAACCCCGGCTTTGACGGCCGCACCCCATTGGCGGTCGTGACTGCGGCAGCTGGACGTTTATTTAGTCCACTGTTACCGGTTTATGGGATGACGTTTGTTATATTTGTTGCGGCAGTTATTGCAGCCATCCGTTTATTACGCCGTGACCTGTCAAAGAAACGATCCAAACGTGCCGTCTTTCCCGCCGACACGACCCTTGTCTTGGCGTTAATAGCTTCCACTGTGGCTGCATTTATATTGTTTGTCATCAGTAATCATTATTATCCTGTCGATGGCCGCTACCTTTCAATTGTTACCTTTGCTGGATTCACCGCTCTGGCCGTGTATGGTAAAACGATCCGTAAACAACTTAAAGAACGGTTGCTGGGAGTGGGTATTGTTTTATTGGTGGGCATTGGCTTGAGTAGTTTTTTTCTTATCGCTTCATTCCAGCAACAAACAGCAGCGACAAGTGACATCACCCGTCGCAATACGCTCATCGCACAAGCACTCACCTTTCACCGTGTCGATACCTTACTTGGTGATTATTGGCGAGTATTACCGATAAAACTTGCGTCAAAAGCGAGTCAGCAGGTCGTTGACCCACTTCAAAATTGCACCACCCCACGAGCCGTCCTTACTAATACAGCATGGTCCCGGGGCGCGACAACTCGTAGTTTTGCGTATCTTCTGACGCTCGGCGGTGAGTCAACTAACTTCCCGGCCTGTAATCTTCAGACGGTCATTGCGGCCTTCGGAAAGCCTGATTCTAGTGTCGTCATTAGTGGAACTCAGAAGAACCCGCAAGAACTACTCCTTTTTTATGACAAAGGCATTCAGAAAAAACCAACCAAAAAAGCGACCAGTACCGACACCATTATCCCTGTCCCCCTCAGTACCCTCACCCAAACAACCTGTCGTGGGACAACTATTATGAATGTCGTTGCCCACGAGGATGATGACATCCTATTTATGAATCCAGATATTACGAACGAGTTACGGAACGGTGACTGTCTTCGCTCTGTTTTTGTGACAGCTGGTGATGCCGGCAGTGATGGCCCTTATTGGTTAGGGCGACAAAAGGGAGCTGAAGCCGCCTACGCCTCGATGCTTGGTTTAAAAAATCCAACCTGGATAGAGCGACAGGTTGAAATTGCTCCGAATGAAATCGTCACCATTGCTAACCCACAGGGTATCCATACGGTTTCACTCATTTTTATGCATGTCCCCGATGGTTCGCCAAACGGGCAAGGCTTTGCTCGTACCCAATATCAGTCATTGAAAAAATTACGAAAAGGCACTATCCAGTCCGTACAGACAGTTGACGGTTCGTCAACCTATAGCGATGCGAGTTTGCTCGCTGCTTTCCGTTCGTTGATCACCACCTATAATCCAGCCAAGATACAGACACTAAGTACTCAAGCATCACAGGGACGATATAGTGACCATAGTGACCATACCTCAGTCGGGTCATATATACAACAAATTGCCGCCACCTCTCCGCTTAATACCCCTTTATCTGTTGTCTACTATTTGGGCTACCCGATCAATAGCAAACCAGCCAACATTACAGGAAAAGACCTCACAGACAAAATAAATACGTTTATGGCCTTTAGTAAATATGACAGCGCTACTTGTCAAAGCCTAGAGGAATGTGACGCCAAATCCGTTTATGGCATCTATCTCCGTCGCCAATACGCAACCGATTATTAACTGCTATACTAAATATACGTGAAGAAAATTTCTATCCTTATCCCCACTTACAACGAAGAGGCCGTTTTGGACCATCTGTATGCGCGGCTTGGTCAGTTGAGTAAAGATGAGCCGACGTATGATTTTGAGTTTTTATTCGTCAATGATGGTAGTAAAGATGGCACGCTCGATATGATTAAAAGCTACGCTGAAATTGATCGACGGGTCTCGTATATTAATTTTTCGCGTAATTTCGGCAAAGAAATCGCCATGATTGCCGGACTCGACCATGTTACTGGCGACGCGACAGTTATTATCGATGCTGATTTACAAGACCCACCGGAATTGATTCCACAAATGATTGCACAGTGGGAAGAGGGGTATGACGACGTCTATGCAAAGCGCCAATCACGTGAGGGTGAAACGTGGCTCAAGAAGTTCACGTCAAAAACATACTACACGCTGCTGCAACGCACTACCTCAGTACAAATTCAAAAAGATACCGGTGACTTTCGCCTGCTTGATCGCCGCGTTGTCGAGGCTTTGAAGTTATTCCGTGAATCACAACGGAACACTAAGGCAATGTTTAGTTGGGTTGGTTTTAATAAAAAAGAAATTCTATACAACCGTGATCCGCGTTTTGCTGGCGAGACAACCTGGAATTATCTCAAACTGATTAACTTAGCTATCGATGGTATTACTTCTTTTACGACCGCGCCGTTACGGATTTCTACCGCACTCGGTGTGGTCGTTTCGGTTATTGCCTTTATTTATCTCTTAGTTATTATTATCAAAACACTAATTTTTGGCGCTGACATCAACGGCTATCCATCAATGATGGCGGTGATATTGTTCCTCGGCGGTGTCCAATTATTAAGTCTCGGTATTATTGGTGAATACGTCGGTCGTATTTTTAACGAGACAAAACAACGTCCCCTTTATTTGGTCGAGGAATATCACAACGGTCAGCCAAAAAAGAAGGGTTAGTCTATCAAACTTGGCGCGTCTTCGGGATCTTTTTTGAAGATAACTTTGTTATACCAAAGGTAATTCCATACCACCGTAATACCCGTGGCTGCGATTTTTGGCGCGAGTACTTTCACGACATGTTCAAACGGACCGAAGAGTCGCCATAGTGATTCTGGAAAAATATCAACGAGTGGATTAAGTACGTAGATAGCGGTCGTTTGTAGCACCCACAGGCCAAACAGCGTTACTATGACAAATAAAACAAAGCTTTTGGCTGTCCATTTTTTTGTCTTGAATGTCAGCTTTGAATTTAATAGATAACTTCCAATCAAAGCCGCAGAGGTGGCCACGATGTTGGCGATAACGATCGAGCCGGTCAGATATTGAATAACGACATAGAGCGCCATGTCGAATAGGGTATTAAAGACCCCTACCAGTCCGAAAATGATGACTTTTTTGTCGCGCTTTTTATTTGGTTGTTCGGTCATTTCTCGTATCTTATCAGGTGCTATAATAAACATCAATGGCACATATCGCGATCGATGCTCGTATCATCAATTCAACCACCGGCCGGTACGTCGAGCGGTTGCTTCATTATTTGCAGATGGTCGACAAAAAAAATAACTATACCGTATTGGTGCGTAAAAAAGATGTGGACTATTGGAAACCGGCGGCTCCTAATTTTAGCGTTAAAATTGCTGACTTTGATAATTATTCTTTTGCTGAACAAACAAGCTTTTATCGTTTTCTGAAGAAACTCAAGGCTGACCTTGTCCATTTTTGTATGCCACAGCAGCCAGCCTTATATAAAGGCCGTCACGTCACCACGTTTCATGATTTAACCCTGGCAAAGACCTACAACTCCGATAAGAACTGGTTTGTTTATCATAGTAAACAGTGGGTTGGTAAAAAGATATTTAAGCGTGTCGCTAAAACAAGCCACCACATTATCGCGATTAGTGAATACACTAAAAAAGAATTATTGGCATTTGTCGACATCCCTGAAGAAAAGGTCACGGTTATTTACGAAGCAGCCGACCTGCAAACAAACGTTGTGAAGCCATACAAACAACCGTTCAAACAATTCATTATGTATGTCGGTCAGCAGTCTGATTATAAAAACATCAAACGGTTGGCGGCCGCTCACCAGCAACTACTACTTCAATATCCTGATCTTGGTTTAATTTTAGTTGGTAAAAAGAACACCTCAACACAAATCAATGAAGAGTACTTTATAAAAAAGGGTTATAAAAATATTCTCTTCACCGATTTTATCGATGATGAGCAACTCAATTGGTTGTATACGCATGCTAGTGCCTATGTTTTTCCGTCGCTAATGGAAGGGTTTGGATTGCCAGGTTTAGAAACGATGCTCCATGGCACGCCACTTATAAGTAGCGACGCGACCTGTTTACCGGAAATTTACGGCGATGCTGCCTATTATTTTGATCCGCTTGATATTTCGGACATATCACGAGCAATTGATGAGGTATTACGAAACGACCCGCTACGTCTTGAACTCATTAAAGAAGGTTACAAACAAGTCAAAAAATATTCATGGAAAAAGATGGCCATACAAACCCACAAAGTGTATCAAGAAGCGCTTAAGAACTCACCTGAGCAATCGTGATGTAACGGTCGCGGCCTTCGCCCTCAGAAAACGTATGAATATCACTGTATTCAGAGGCAACGTTATGGACAATACGACGGTCAGCGGCATTTAAATGAACGACATGTGACGAACCGGTACGCCGCACTTCTTCAATCCATTCACGAGCCTGTAAAGCAACACGTTCAGCCCGTTGTTTTTTGTAATCGGCAATGTCAATGTTAACCCGTTCCACTGCGGCGTTTGAGTTTCGTAAAACAGTCGAAACCATGTATTGTAAACTACGTAATGTTTCGGCGCCACGACCGATTAAGATACTGTTGACATTGGTTGAGGGTATATTAATTTCAATCACGTCATCCACACAGGTCGCTTCGACAATAGCGTTCACCCCAAAAAAAGTCAGCAAATCCTCGACATATTTCTTGGCGAATTCGGTCGCATATTGTTTATCCATTTAAACCCCCTTGTTCTTACGCGACGTATCTTTAGCAGTGATACGCGTCACGGTGCCTTCGCGAGCTTGTTTTTCACGCGCTTTGGCGGTGGCTTTTTTACCGGGAGTCTTCGGTGCTTCCTGGGCTATTTGTTCGAGTTCTTCGGTGTCTTTCTTTAATAAGTAGTGTTGTTGGATGGCTGCAAAAGCATTCGATGTCGCGTAGTACAATGCCAAGGCGCCCGGCAGACTAATCATAATGAAGAACATGAAGAAGGGGAGGATTTTACTCATCTTGCCTACCATCACCGCGTTTAATTCAGCTTGGTCGGCCTGTTTACCGTTAGCCGCTTCTGCCATAACATCACGCAAACGACGATTGCTTGAGGTTGGTGAGGTCTGGCGCGAAATAATATACTGCGTGACCGCTGCGATAATCGCTAAAGCGATAAGGAAAAAATCAACACCCGTGGCGCTAAAGGCTGTTTTGGTTAGATCGATAACACCCAGCAATTTTTCTTTGAATTGATCTGGACGCATAATTATTTGTTGCACAGGTTCGAGACTTTTCATGAATGGATAGGTAAACTCGGCAATTTGACTACGGTTTGTAGTAAAGATGCGCACGACACTATAAATAGCGATAAAAATTGGAAGTTGAATTAATAAAATCAGGAATGAACGAAATGGTTTTACGTCGTGACGCTTATATAAATCAAGCATTTGCATACTTTCAAGCTGTCTATTCCCTTTGGCATTTTGGCGAATTCGACGTAATTCTGGTTGCAATTTTCGCATCGCTTTTGCCTGGTGTAATTGCCGGGCAACGATTGGCCATAAAGTAAAACGAACTAGAATTGTAAAAATAATCAAGGCAATACCAAAGTCAGGTATTAAACTATACAGCCCAAGCAGCAGGTTAAAAATAGGTTGGACAATCACCAAGTCAAAGATGTTCATATATCTGTAAAATTATACCATTATTACTGATTTTTAAACAGATCTGTTTGATCAAGGATTTGATCGAGTTGTTGTTGTAGATCGACGGCTGGCATTGTTAAAAATTCACTCGACGTTACGATTACCACTACGTCGAATACGTTATTAAAATGGGGGAGATGTAACCGCATCACTTCATAAAGGCGTCGACGAATCCGATTACGACTCACGGCACTTTTGATGACTTTTTTACTAACGACAATGGCTATACGGGAATGACGGCGGTGTTTATTAGCTACCCATTTAATCGTAACGAGATGTGAACGAACCGCCTTGCCGTTACTGTAAACATAACGAAGACTATTATGACCATGGAAACGAAACAGAGCGGGAATCATTGTTTTATTATACAAAAAACACCGCCGAATCATGGCGGTGTTTTCTTGTCTTAAAGACTTGAGATTTTAGCGCGACCTTTGAGGCGGCGGCGCTTAAGAACCAATCGTCCAGCCTTGGTGGCAATACGAGCACGAAAACCGTGTGTTTTAGCGCGGTGACGAGTGTGTGGTTGGTAGGTTCGCTTTGGCATAACTTGACCATAGTACCTGATTATTTTAAAGAAATCAAGGGGTTGATAAGGGGAGGATATAATTTATATCATCTCTCCGGGCTACTTTTTTGTTCGTTTGGTGGTATAAATTAATCTTCTTTCACCTGCTTGCTTGATTTTTTGAAAAAATAATGTGCTATATATAGATTTTATCCACAGAAAGGTATCTATTATCCACTGGTTTTCTTGAGGTGACAGTAAAATGTGCATAAGTTGCACCTCTATCCCCTCCTTCAGCTATGACACCTGTTATGGTTGTGGAAAACCTTGTTTTTGGGCTATAGTAGGGATAGTTAATTATCGAGGGAGTAAAACGGGTCGTGCAAACATTGTGGCAAAGTGTTTTAGGGGAAATTGAAATAATTGTCTCTGACGCGGTATACGCAACTTTCTTTAAAAATACTCAGAGTGTGGTTGAGACAACTGATGAGTTGGTGGTATCAGTACCAAATATTTTCATCAAACGCCAACTTGAAGTGAAATATAATAACCAAATTAAAGAGATTTTACGACGTAACGGTTTTGAATCATCTAATATCTCTTACGATATAATGACGATTGGTAAAAAAACCCGTGTTAATCGTGAAACTACCCTTCCCCAACCAGACTTAGCAGGTCAGCTTATTAGTCGAGCACCTCTTGCGACCTCTCCATTAAACGCCAGTGGTCTTAATCCACGATATACGTTTGATAATTTTATTGTTGGTTCAAATAATGATCTTGCGTATAGTGCAAGTCAGGCGGTTGCGACAAACCCCGGGACAAAATATAATCCACTTTATTTATATGGTGGTGTTGGTCTCGGTAAAACCCATTTAATGCAGGCAATTGGAAATGAGGTATTAAAAACAAACCCAAGTGCGCACATTATTTATATTAGTTCGGAAACCTTCGTAAACGAATTTACCAACGCAATTCGTTTCAAGAGTACTAAGTCTTTCTCTGAAAAATACCGCAATATTGATATTTTAATCGTTGATGATATGCAATTTATTGCCGGTAAAGAAAAGACACAAGAGGAATTTTTCCATACCTTTAATTTTCTTCATCAGAATAATAAACAAATTATTATCAGTAGTGATAAGCCACCAAAAAGTATCCCAACCCTCACCGAACGGTTACGAAGTCGTTTCGAAATGGGAATGACGATTGATGTCCAAATGCCTGATTTTGAAACCCGTTGTGCGATTATTACCGCAAAAGCTGCGTTATCAGGTGTTGAATTAAATCGTGAAACGGTCGAATATTTAGCCACAAATATTAAAACGAATATCCGTGAATTAGAGGGTGCCTTAAATCAGTTATTAGCGTATGCCGAGATGCGTGGTATCGAGCCAGATGTTTCCACTGCTGAGGGTTTATTGGGCAACGTCCGTCATTCACGACCGCAACACCTCACGAGTAAACAAATTATCGATCGTACTGCTAAACATTTTCAATTACCTGTCGATGAAATGTGTAGTGAAAAAAGGGACAAACATATCGTTACTCCTCGTCAAATCGCTATGTATTTACTGCGGAGCGAACTACATTTAAGTTTTCCAAAAATCGCCACCGAACTCGGTCGCAAAGATCACACCACCGCTATTCATTCGATTGAAAAGATCGAGAAAGCAATTAAGTTAGATTTTGTTATTCGGGAACAGGTCGCCGCCATTCGGGAGAAATTATATGCGTAAACCTTTTTTTAAAGCTTGGGTAAAAAATGTGTACAGCTTGCGTATACAAAGCAGGAAAATCCGTGAATCACTTTCCCCTATTAACTGGCTCTATCAACCACAACCATCGTTAGCTGTTCAAAACCACCGACAATTCCACCTAAAAATTAGCGTTTTACCCGCCTATTTATCCACGATAAAAATAATGATATTGCCCCTGTTATTATCAAGTTTTACCCATAATCCACAAGGCCTATTATTACAAAGACGAAAGGAAAATTAAGAAAGGTAACAATAATGGAATTAACCGTTACACAAGAAAATCTCGCTCGGGCCCTGTCTATTGTTGGACGTGTCGCAAGTAGTAAAACGCAATTACCTATTTTGAGTAATATATTATTACGTACCGATGGAAACCGTTTACTTATTGCCGCAACAAACTTAGAGATCGCCAGTACCCAATATATTGGCGCGAAAGTCGTGACACCCGGCGCTATTACAATACCAGCCCGTTTGATCACCGAATTTGTCACTAATCTGCCGAAGGACTCTATCGAACTCAAAGTCAAGGGTGATAATCTTTCTATCACGTGCGGAAGTTATCATTCAATTATTAATGGTGTTATCGCTGATGATTTCCCGGAACTTCCGACCATTAACGAAAAGTCATCAATTCGCTACAGTATTAAAAACGACGATTTTAAACAAGCCGTTTCGCAAACAATTATCACGACGAGTAATGATGCGACCCGCCCTGTTCTTACCGGCGTATATTGGCATTCATTTGAAGGAAATCTTTACCTCGCTGCCACGGACGGCTATCGCTTATCAGAACGACAACTTGTCGCTACAACCAGTGAAGTATCAGCAATTATCCCCACCACAACACTTCAAGAAGTGCTACGTACAACAACCGATGACATAGAAGAGGTTGATATTCTTTTTGATGAAACACAAGTCCGTTTCCGTCTTGGTGATGCCGAAATCATCAGTCGTTTAATTGATGGTAATTTTCCTGACTACCGCCAACTCATTCCTCAATCGTCTGACATTCATTTTACGGCCACAAAACAAGCATTTGTTCGCGTCGTTAAAATTGCCAGCTTGTTCGCGCGTGAATCGGGTGGTTCAATCACTCTTACGGTAAATAGTGAGCAAAAATCAGTGTCTATCCATTCCATTGCGTCACAATTGGGTGAAAATACGTCTGAAATGGCTGCCGATATAACTGGTGACGGGCAAATTACTCTCAATTCACGCTATATTGCCGAAGCCCTATCTGTGATTGATGATGAAACAGTTACCTTTGGTTTTAATGGCAAACTATCCCCGTCTATTCTTAAATCGAGTAGCGCGACGACGAATTATTATCACGTGATTATGCCCCTCAAGAGCTAGGGATGGCTGTTACCTCACTTACTGTTCAAAACATTCGTTCTCATAACCACATAAAAGTGGATTTTTCACCTAATGTTACTGTTATTACTGGTCCGAATGGTAGTGGTAAAACATCTTTATTAGAAGCGATATACATCGCCCTGCAAGGTTCGTCATTTAAAGGTTCTGACGCGGAAGTACTGAAAGTCGACCAACCATGGTATAAAATCGATGTTTCCTTTACGGATGATAAATCGAGAACAGTAAAATACGATCCTTCACGCCCGAATGGTCGTAAACAATTTATTATCGATAGTAAAAAAAATTACCGTTTGCCGCCAAAACTAAAGCAACCAATCGTATTATTTGACCCAGATGACCTCCGCTTATTAAACGGCTCACCAACCCGCCGCCGTCAATTTATCGATCGATTTATTAGTCAA
>CAZKIJ010000026.1:0-9311 GCA_964552895.1 uncultured Candidatus Saccharibacteria bacterium
TGACTGGCGTCACTCCTTGATCCTTGATCGTCGGTTATTAAAATTGGCCTGTCGTCCGGTACCCCTTTTATTTTATCTGGGTTAAGGGTGATCGAAAAGAGACTATTCGTAAAAGGGACAACCTGGCTGGTGGTATCTGAATCATCCTTTTGAATAACTGTCGACGTATTCACTGAGCTATCTTGTTTAACAATAGAGTATACCGAGAAGACAGCAAAGGCGATAAGGAGACCGCTCACAATTGTGACGGTAAGTATTTTATGACGTTGAATAAATTGTTGCATACCTCCCCTTTCTATACCGGATTATTACACACACCTGGTTGTAAATTTGCTTTACATTTTAAATTCGGATCAGTACTTGCCGGAATATCAACATGAAGGTGGGTGCACGCATCAGCGAAACGACCGACACCTTTTGGTGTCCCCGGGATAGTTCCAATCCCTGGACATTGATTCTCGCCGACGCGGGAAACCGGCGGAAGATATGGCGCGATAATACTCATTAACAGTCTGGCGCCCGCTGGTGAAAACGGCTGCATTCCATTAATTGGACCAAAGTCGATAGCGCTTCCGTTGCCGGCGTAGTGTGGGCTTCTGGTCGACGAAGACGCCGGTATATTATTGAGACAGGCACGATTCATATCGTTGATTGTCATTTTGTTATTCTTTGCGACCGCTAAAATCATTTGCATAATTTGAATATTGACCCCACATGGATAATCATTTCCGTTACTCTTTCCACTCGCAATATCTTGAAAAATTTGTTTTTGGCGCAATCCCTCTGTTACCTGCCAATAACTAATATTTGGATTATTAATGATTTGCTTGGCAAGCTCTTGTTTCGTGCCATTACTACTGTTATTGCTTGTGATTCCACTACACGCTTGGCCACTAGCTCCTTGATTATATAATGCTAAGATAGCGTTACTATTATTAATTCTGGCTGTTGATAAAGCAGCAGCGGCGGTTGGGTCTTTCGATGCGTTGATGACCGCTAGAGGTACTTCGTAACTATATAACCAAACATTGGCGGCGTCCTCAACTGACTTTGCTTGTTGAATCGCTTGCCATTCTGTTTGTCCTTTTGACCCAAGATTTTTTGCCAGGGCGAGTGGACCAACTGTTCGGGTGGTGGCTTCGTCGTATAAACGGTTCAACTCGCCCAAAAGCAGTTTATCGTTAGCATCCTGTGCCATCAGCTGGCCAGTCGAGGCGTTTTTTGGGACATACCCAGTGGACTGGTTCGTTGCGGAGGTAGATTTACTATAGTCGGTGGTATAGTAGGTCGCCATAACATCAGGGATAGATGAATTTAAATAATTAACCAATGCGGTACGCCGCCCAGCACCAACTGTCGAATCTGTCCATTGAGCGATGCCAAATCCACCACGCCCAAACGGTTGGCTATATTCATTGACCACCGGGTTCCACGTACCTGCCGACTCTGACTGCAAATTACCCATAACTCCCGCCGCTTGTTCAGGTGAAAGACCCCGTGCCGTCAAGTAGTTCCAGATTTTTTGACGATTATCCGAACCAGATAAGCTGTTAACAACACCACCGCTCGTACTTATGGAACAAGTCGTATCATCCGGATTATAAATAACAATGTTATTACGACTGAAAAAATCATAATCATGTGCCGCGCTTGTATAAGCAGACAGAGGTCCTGCGACTGCCATAACAGCGGCAATGAGACCAAGGCCGACATTCCTTAAACGCCTCATACTAATATTCCTGGGATACTAGTAAATGGGCTTTGGTGTAACGAGAAACGACTCACCGTCATTACTACTTCTGGTGTTTGTTGTAGAAGAGATACTTGAGGCTGTGATGTATTGAATGATTGAAGAGCACTTAATAAAACAGACGGTGAAGTAGGTGGTGTATAGGTTGCCGCCTGGGTACTCGTTGTATTATCGGAGCTACTATTAAGCGTCGTATCTTCGCCGTCCATCGTTTGTTGAATCCGGCGGTCGATCGTGTAAAGGGCAAACTCGGCAGTTTTTCGGTCTGTAATCATACAACTATTTCCACCTTCATAAGCACTAATAGCGTCAGTCGAACCATCGGTACATAAAGCCTGCCACTGTTTCAAAGTTGCCGTGTCGCTATTTGGTTTAATGCCAAAAACACTATCACTAACATTGTTTACCGCAACGCTTGATGGGTCTTGGGCGTTGCCGTTGTCGTCAATGTTGCCGCTATCCTTAAGGTCTTGTATAACCTGTGTTGGATCGATAGCAAGATATTCCGGTGGAACTCCATACTGGATCGCACAAAACGGTGTTGCTGCAGTTTGACTTATTTGAATAGACGGGTCTTGGCACTGATTAAATTCGGTGGCAGGATCTGCTGCTTTGACAGTTGATGCTGATAGCAGTGATGAAAATGAACCAGTCGTCACACTTCCAATCATTGAAAAAAGGCCAGACAATGAACTCATTTGACCATAGTAGGGCATAAACTGACGAACGAAACTACCTAGGGCGGTATTTGGATTGCTCCCATCAAGTGGGCTTAATGCGGCTCGATCTTGTTGCGCATACGCCAGGTCAACTTGTTGAGTTACTTTATTATACGCAATCGCCTGTTTGATATTCAGCGGCATATTTCCCCCTGTGTTCGCTGTCTGACTCATAAGGTTCTCGGCACCACTCGCGAGAATATTACCAGCGTCCTGGCCGGAAGCGTCTTTCGTAAGATCAGGGACAAGCGCACCCATTAAGCTCTGATAAAAACTGTCAGGAATGATATTTGAATTCATAAACGCATTGACGATAGGGCCTGAGAATTGCCCAATCGCAACACCGGCTCCCCATGCGATTGCACCAGCCACTAACGAGAGTCCAAGCGTCTCAGGCGCAGCGGCAACATTTACGGCGGTACCGACAAATGGACTTGTAGCGATATTGCAGGCGTCTTTTTTTACGGGGCTTGATGTTATTGCTGCGACACCACCAAGGGCTGCAATGACTCCTGCACCGGGAGCATAGTTTTGCCATTTGGTATCACCATTTTGGTTGGTATCACCAAACAAGGCATTGCGCATACCAAACGAATCCATAGCTGTTTTTCCATTCACTTGTGTAGTAAGGATTGAACCGAGTGTCGAGGCGGTCTCCGCAGTGCCATCACCTGCCCGTTGGGCACCGGCGGCAACTAAAAATACGGCGGCATATTTAATGAATTGTCGCATTTGGTACACGCGGACTGTTTTTGTAATCAGCCCTGGGACATCTGATACCATACATACCCCACCCGCAACAAGGCCAACGGCGCTTCCAGACTTTCCTGCCTTAGCCAGGTTTTCAAACAAGGTGGTAATACGATCACCAAATAACTTTCTCATAACTGATACTTCGCCATTCTTTGCTGCTTCACCAATTCCATCGGTTGTTTCTGCAACCGATTCTTCATTTAGGGTTTGTCTGATTTTGTCTGGATTTTTACCCTTTGTTTTATCCGTCCCGTTTAAGCCAAACCGCGTTTTTACTGCTTTAAACACGTTATCCGCTAAGCTGACAAACCGTGGATTATATGAGGTGCGGAGAGCTGCGGCAAACTCCGGATTAGATAATGCGGTTTTCGCTAACTCCCCCGCTTTAATACTTTTTGTTTGGCCGGCGTTATTTGTCCAACGAAGTTCATCCGGCCGAGCGTTAGGGAACGGCCCTTTGGTGATATCAACTTCGACATTGTTTTTATAGGCGACGATGCCATTTTTTTTCATTTGGGTAAGGATACGATTCGAAGGGCGCGTGTATTTACATAGTAAATTAATCGGCGTACACACACCTTTAACGGGACCATCAAATTTAGACTGCAACATAATATTCGTACGCTTTTGCATGCTCGTTAGCTGCGGATTAAGCCGCGCCGTACCGGTAAACGTTTCACTCACCTGTTGGAGTAATAGTGCGGGGCCCGCAAAAAATGCACCACCCCCAACGAGGGCGGTGACAATAACCGTAATAATAACGCCGATTGGGCCTTGTTTTTTAAAACTAAACCTCCCGTTACCGGTATTATTTTTTGCGCCAGTATAATTTTGTTGCCAGCTATTTTGCTCACCTTGCCGTGCACGCTCAATATTATTATTTTCTTGACTTGGATCAGCCGTTTTATCGTAATTATTGGCGATAGCGTTAAAATCACCTGCTTCTTCAGCCTTACGGATGTCATTAAACTTACTGTCATAATCAGCTTGACTAGGGTCGAGTTTTTGATCCTGATCGTCGGTTCGGAGTGCCATAGTTATTCCCTATTATACTCCAGGGATAGGTGGAGCCTGTTGTACCAACGCCTGTGGATTGGTAGTGATGAGTTGGGTCTCGGTTGCGCTTGCCTGAACTTGGATATGAACGTGATTTTGACCAGCAAAGAACAACCCTTGACCGACCGGGAAGTTTGCTAAACGTTTCTTTTCTTCTTCAGTAAGCTTAAAGACATCCGATAACACATCGACAGCACTAGTAGATTGCTTGAGTAGTAGCTGCATGGAGCTGTTGGCAACAATGGCGCGGCCCATTTTACTGCCCATGAAATCCTCGACGTCTTGGGTAATTGTGGTCAGGCCGAGGTAATACTTACGGGCACGCTTCGACAAACTAAACAGGAAGTTGGCTGAGTCATCATACTTCATCAGCTCCCAGGCCTCGTCAACAATCAACATACGTTTCTTTTGTTGGGTGCGGGTGATATTCCAAATGTGGCTCAAAACAATATACATGGCGACCGGACGAAGCTCGTCTTCAAGATCGCGGATATTAAACGCCACCATTGGGTTATTAATATCGATGTTCGATTGCTGACTAAAGATTCCGGCGAACGTCCCTGTTGTGTATTTGCGCAAACGTTGCGCTAGTTGCGGCCCGCTATTCCCCATGTGAAGCAAAGTATCGTAGAGGTCGGAAATGGTTGGTGGAACCGAATTGTGGGTCAATGGATCGCTGGTAATACCAACCCGGGCGTAAGTATCGATCAAGGCTTGGTCGAGATCAGCCTCTTCAACTGGGGTTAGGGCAGCCATCGGAATACCATTGGCGGCAATTTGGGTACCCCCAAGCATTAAACGAAACAGACCATGCAACGTAACTAAATTAGCGCGTAGCGCGTCTTCGGCTTCGTCACTATCAATCACCCGTGGTAAATCAAATGGATTAATGCGGGTTGATGAATTTAAACTCAAGCGAATATATGAACCGCCAACTGCATCGCACAACTTCTGATATTCGTTTTCTGGGTCGATAATAATAATTTCAGAACCCATCATCATGGAACGTAGCGCTTCAAGTTTGACGGTGAATGATTTACCGGCACCAGACTTAGCAAAGACCACCATATTAGCATTCTCCAGGCCATAGCGGTCAAAGATAACCAGCCCGTTATTGTGCATATTGATGCCGTACAAAATCCCCTTATCTTGCGTTAAATCAGCGCTAGTGAATGGAAAGCTGGTGCTGATGGCGCCAGTATTCATATTGCGTCGAATCTGCAATTGGTCGCTGAGCTGAGGAATAGTACTATTCAAGCCCTGCTCTTGCTGTGACGAGGCAATTTTACTGAACACTAATTGTTGGCCGAACAACGTTTCAATCTTATGCTGGACGAAATCGAGCTCATCCATACTATCAGCATAGAGCGTCACGTAGAGACCAAAACGGAAGAACCGCTCAGCACCGACCTGCAACTGGTCACGTAATTCCTCGGCGTCATTGATGGCAGCTTCAAGGGCTGGGTCACGCGTCTTTCCCTTCTCGCTGTTGATCGACATACTGGCTTCGAGTTGGGTAACTTTCTTGCGCAAGTTATTTAAAACAACCTGACTCTCCACTGGATAAATATAAATACTGACATCGAGCACTTCATCGATATTGACCAGTGAACTCAACCAGCCGGTGTAAATTTCCCGCGGGTAGCCGTACACGTACATAGTACGACCATATTTATTACCTAAACGGAAATAGCCAGCGTGGATCTCTAAACTACTAGGCGCAATCAGATCACGGAGTGTCGTGACTCCCTTTAAGAACGCCTGCTCGACTTCAGCTTGCTCTTGGGCGCGTTGCTGCGCCGCTAGATCAGCAGCACTTGGTACGCGGGCCATCAGCGATTCCCTCCTGGTGGAAGCGGTGGAGCGCCGGGTGCGGCTTTCTTGGTATACAACGATGTCACGGCATTAAAATTACCAAGCGGTTCACGGACGGCAGTATCGGGGTTGTAGAAATTGTAGTACAACTCACCCAGCTCTTTAGTGTTAAGTTGCACACTTTGAATACCAATTTGGAACAAACCAGATAATACACTCGCCACGCGGTTGGCGATTTCTTCTTTAGCTTTTTGGTACGCAGCCTTGTCGATCTTGGTCACGGTCTTTTTTGGTTGGGCGAACATTTTGCTAAAGAAGCCTTTCCCTTGGTCTAGCAAATTCTGCGCGTCACCCTGTGGAAAGAACGGCACAACGACGTAAAATGATTTCTCCATGATATTGGCCTCTTGGGCAAGTTGATCGATGAAGTTGATGTAGTCGTCCATCAAAACGCCAAGCAGCATATTATCCTCGGCGCGTCGTTGATCTTCGAGCCGATCAAGATACGGTCCGATATCAATCCGCTCTGATCGCACGACAATTTGCACTGGAAAGTTCAACGAGTTCAAGAAATTTTGGTAACTAAATTCAACGCCTTCACGCTCAGCAGCACTCATTAAGTCAAAGTTAATCGACTGGCAACGAATAACAGCACGAAACGAGCCGTCAGCCATGATAACCATACCTTCACGAAGTTCAGACAGTTGCAATAATTGTTGGGTGGCATTGGGGTTTTTTGGTGTTGGTTTGGCAATGGTTTGCGGAGATCCCGAACCAACGGTTGGTGGCGGTGTGCTCGGCGCGGCTTGAAGCGGCGCCACTGGATGTGGTGCGGGCACCCCAGGCGCTGGTTGTGGCGCGCCGGGTGTTCCAAGAAACTGGTTGTTTGGAGGCATGCGTTTGTTGGTGTCCCACTCCGTTAGTTACTGTTAGTGGAACGAGACCACGAATTCGTCTTGCGTCCCCTCTTCCTTCTTGTGGATGCGGTTCGCCTCACGCGCAATCGTCTCGATCGACAAATCAGTATTATTTGCAAGGTTCATTATATCAGCTGAGACCGCTGTTGTGCTAGTGGGTGGCGTAACAGGTGGCGCGGCAGGTTGAGTGACGGGCGGCGCGGCGACCTGTAATTGATGCGCGGCGTCGTCAGCCAGGGGTTGCACAACGGTCTGTTGCATTGTGCCATAGGGGTTAAATGTCGGCGTTGAGACAGTCGGCTGTGCTGGCGTCGCAAACTGATTAACTGGCGCGACAGCTGCCGGCGCATGCATTTTCGCCACCAAATCCTGGCGACGCTTGGCATCCTCTTGCGCGATCATGTAATTAAACGATTGCGCAACCGAATTACTCGTATCTAGTACATCTTCAGTTTGCTGGGCAGCAAGGTACGAATCGGTTTTCATAGCTGTATTTGGCGCCATCACCTGGCCACGTACCGCCCAACCTTCGGTATCAACCAAGTTCGCCAAATAGCCGAATCGTTCCTGAGCATCCTCTTGGCTGAGGTTTTTGACGCGCTGCACCTCTTGCACGTGCGGCACGGTAATCTCAATCAATGACTCAACGCCATCTGGATCCCACAATCGTGTCCTCGGCTTTAGATAAAACGAAATCATCGCCGCCAAATACGTCTCCATTGGCTGGTCTTTCCGTAGTGGCAACGCCAAAGCCCCAAACAACAAAATCACCGGCACCGGAATCACCGCCAAAACAATAAACACCCGCGACAAAGCCCACGCTAACGCAATCATCGCGGCCACCACCAACAAATAAATAAACTGCCGGAACGAAAACGGCCCGATCAACTTGTCATCAGCCTCAACGTCTTGCGGTACTTTATAGGTGGCCATGGTGGTTATAGTATAGCAGGTTTATTAACATCTGTTAGAGGCCAGAAATACTTTGAAGCGCTTTTTCGGTTACGCTTCCTTTCGTAACCCGCGAAGCGAGTGGTGACCCGGGACGTGCTTTTAAAATACCATCGTATGCGTTTTTGAGAATTGTACGTTCTTCACTACCTATCGGAGTTCCAGCTGCAGCAGAAACGAGCTGATTAATAGCGTCACCGTCACTCGTCGCAAGAGTATCGGCCGAGACCTTACCTTTTTTAATAGCGTCAAGTGCTGCGTCATTAATATTTGCAGTTCCTTGAACGATGTCACCTAAAATCTTACCACTGATATAAGAGGCTTTGTTTGAAATACCAGAACCTACAATCGTATCAGATAATTCTTGTCGTTCTTCGATAGACATACTTGGTGAGGCATTGATAAGTTGGTGAGCTTCGCTAACAGTTGCAATTTTACCAGCACGTTGAATGGCGGCTCGACGAGTGTACTCATCATGAGTCCCGGCTGCCGCGATAATATTTCCTTTGTCGTCTACCAAATCTTTATTCATAGCAACTGCCATCATTTGGCTTTGAGTTAACGCCTGACCGTTTAGGCGCATTGCTTCCAGGCGGCTGCCGGCCGCACTTATCAATTCACGCTTCTTTTTACCAATAACGTCTTGGATTGCTGCTTCACCCGCTTCACCCATACCTTTTGCAAGTTTCGCCTCACGATTAACTAACCCAGTATTGTATGTTGCTTCCCTGTCTTCCCCAAAAGCTTGAGTACGAATCGTGCGATCGCGCCGTCGTTGATCAAGCCCTTGTCTAACTTTACGACCAAGGTTATATTTACGCGCTGGTGTTGAAAGTGTTCGTGCGGAAGCCGCTGCTTTACGATTTCCTGCCCAGGTATCTAGAGGTTTACGCACCTTATTTAATTGGTTACCAATCGAGCTTCCGACTTTAGCCAGCATTGGATTTGTTTGACGTGCCAAAAATGGCAAGGTGAAGAGTGGTACTGTCATGACAATTAATGCGATAAGTGTTGACCACCAATCGCTTTGGTTGTAGTTTATAATGACTGCGGCCAGCTTTGCACCACCAAACAACAGTGCCGCCAATGGATAAATAACCAGCATTGATGTTAAAAGACTACGCCACCGGTCAAACCATGGTTTTGTATTTGGCAACAAGTATGCAGCAAATGCTAATGGCGCTAAGACAGCCAGAATAGGAATAAGTGCCTGGCGTAGAATCAATACTGCCAATGCCGTGAGTAAAGCAATAACTGCCGAAAAGACTGCGGGCAACGCAATAAAGAACACCGCTTCGGCACCAACTGCACCAATACCCGTTGCTACTACCGCTGCTCCTGCACCAAGAC
>CAZKIJ010000027.1:0-3870 GCA_964552895.1 uncultured Candidatus Saccharibacteria bacterium
AGTCGAATCTTTGGCCCCTGCAAATCTTGTAAAATAGCCACTGGCTTGCCATTCTGCTGGCTAGCTTCGCGAATCCATTTAATCTGATCATCGCGTTCGCTGTAATCACCATGGCTAAAGTTCAGGCGCAATCCATTCACACCAGCGGCCAGTAAAGCCTCGATCATGTCGGGACTACTGGTCACCGGTCCAAGGGTTGCTAAAATTTTAGTACGTTTAAAAATCATTCCCATAACCACGTATTCTACCTTTTTTAAGATGTTCTTTAAACCCCTATTATAAATACGCACTCAAAATTATTGAAGTTTTATATGTCTTATGCTTAAATAAGCAAATATACCATATATAAAAGGAAAATAAACATGTACCGCTCTCTCACTATAAAAAAGACCCCTGTCGTTCTATCAGTGCCGCTCTTAGCTATCGCTTTCGTCGCTATTGCATCAAACCTACAAGCCAACGCTATTACGACGTCGGTTAATTCATCGATTGGTTCCGTGATTAGCGTGTTCACCAGCTCTGGGACCGTCGCCTTGAACGCGACACCAACTGCTAGTGGTGTTCAAACAATTAATAATGATGTTATTACTGTCAGCACAAACAATGCTGCTGGCTATACCCTCAAACTTGCCGAAACAACTGCATCAGGCGCTCTCGTATCGGGCGGCAATAGCGTTCCAGCCACATCTGGTACCTTCGCCAGCCCGGTTGCCCAATCAGTCAACACATGGGGCTACCGTGTCGATGGCGCGGGTTCATTCGGTGCCGGCCCAACATCTGCGGCAACCAACGCAGTAATTAGTGGAACCATTAAGTTTGCTGCCGTTCCCGCAAGCGGCTCTCCTGATACTATCAAGTCAACTGCTACAACAGCCACGAATGATACGACAAACGTATGGTACGGTGTTGCTGTGAACACGAGCACTCCTTCTGGGTCATATACCAACAGTGTTACCTACACTGCCGTGACTAATTAGGAGACACTCGTGATACATCACTCTCGCCGATTCCCCTTCACACTGTTGCTTATTGGCGTTGTCGTGACTACCTTGAGCTCTCTGGTTGGTCCTGTGGCGCAGGCCGCAAATACGCCAACCCAAGCGCAAACACAAGCAATTACTCTTTCACCTGCCTCGACTGATGTTAAAGTTGATCCAGGTGGAACCTTTTCCAAATCTGTCGATGTTATTAATAGTGGTCCAAATGCACTTAACGCCAACCTGTACGTTGATCCATACTATGTTTCAGGCGAGAACTATGACCCTCGTTTTACCCAACTCCCCGGGACAGTGGATGCTTCAAAGTGGGTAAAACTTTCTTTGACGAAATCAGTAGTAAAAGGCTATAAAGTACTCACTGTGCCCTATACCATTCAAGTACCAAAAAATACTGTGCCAGGCGGCTATTACGCGGTTATTTTTGCCGAAACGAGCAACGACAATGCAACCGGGGTGGTCCCCCGCAGCCGCGTTGGCGATATCCTTTATATTACGGTGAACGGAACGATAAAAAGTGGTGGCGATATCGTCGCCAATCAGCTCCCTTCGATTGTCTTTGGGGGAAGTGTTCCTATCGGCGCAAAGATTAGTAATAACGGGGGCGCCCACTTTGTCACAACAGCTACTTACAGTGTGACTGATATTTCTGGTAAAGAAGTGTTTAAGGCATCATTGGAGCGGTATGTCTTACCTCAAACAGAGCGAAACGTCTCGACGCCATGGTCACCACAATCACTTTTCGGACTGTATACGGTCCATCGCAGCGCAACAATCGCTGGAACGTCCAAATCGCTTCCTGACCAGAAATTCGTCTATATAAATCCTTGGCTGTTGGTGGCAACAATTGTTCTTATCGGTATTTTCGTTGGTATAGTATTCTTCCGGGCTCGCCGACGACGAGCACAAAGGAAATAGCGATGCAGCGCATTCTATCGCTAAATTGGTCAAAGTTCTTTGCCCTCGTCGCTGCAATCTTTATTTTTCTTACACTATGGGGGTTCTCAACGATCCCTGTTTTCGGGATCAGTTATTCAAGCGGAACCTATGGCACTTGTACCTACGGAAGTTGTAGTATTTCACTGACAACCAGTGGGACAATTGCCATTAACGTCACCCCTGCAGGGGGAACAAAATGTACTGTCTCTAATGACACGGTTACGGCAACCACTGATGCAAGCACCGGTTACACGGTGACACTGAATGATTCTGACACTTCAAACGCGCTAAATGGACCTACTTCTATAGCAGGGAGTAGTGCGACACCGGCGTCCCCGGCAACGTTAAGCACGAATACATGGGGGTACCGCATTGATACCATCGCTGGGTTTGGCGCTGGACCCACCAGCTCAGTATCGAATGGTTCAGTTCCATCACAAACATTTGCGGGTATACCAATCTCGACAGACACACCCGGATTAGTCCGTACCACCAACACGGCAGATACGGGAACAGTCAGTACATCCGTCTGGTATGGAGTATGTGCCGATGCGAGCCTTCAGAATGGATCTTATACCGACAACGTCACCTACACCGCGGTCGTTAATTAAGTATTAGGCCAGCTATTGTTATACCAGGGTGGAACCGCATCCTTATTCGCCATCATTAGACCTTTCATACCCAGGCCAAGCAAACGATCCCGTTGCGTTGTCGATGTGATAATGTGCCCTGTTGGTACAACCCCGTTAGAAATACATAGCGCGATTGCCGAATTTAAGGTGGCGTCAGAAGAATTAAAATCCATACCAATCATATCTGCTTTGCCCGACGCTGGCAGGGCAGGAAATTCCGTCCCCATAGAATTATCAAAGATATACGCCCATCGATGATACCCGCGTGTCCTGGCAGAATCAAAGAAAGTTGCTTTATTTGATGAAGAGGCGACTTTCCACACAAAAATTTCAGTTGCCGGGCGCCCAACAGTTCCATAGCTATCCATTAAATTTAACATTGCGGTTGTATTGGCGTACGTCTTGTCTTCGATAAAAATCACGTGCGTCTTATAGTATTGGTTCAGTACGTCAATTAATTTTGCCGCTGGTCGTGACGGTTGACTCGGGTTACCGGTTGCGGTCGTTCCTAAATTGTTAAGTGCCGAAAGCTGAACATCGGTCATGGAAGAGATCGTGCCAGATACACCAGTCGTTCGATCAGTGGTTGCGTCATGGAAACACCACCAGGTGCCATCAGCCGACATCTGGGCAGATATCTCAATAGCTTTCATCCCCCAGTCTGTCGCTCCTCTGTATGCGTAGAGTGTTTCTTCTGGGTAACTATATGAGAAACCACGGTGGGCCGCAAACCATGGCGCATGCGCTGCCGATAGGAATTGCGAGACTGTCACAGGCGTATAATTTCTGACTAATGTTGAGCCAAAGGCATGCTTTTCTGCTCCGTCCCAATAATACATCACTCCTGGATAATTCACTCCGCCCGAATCACGCCAAATACCGGCATAGCCATTATCAGTGATAGTAACTGATTGAGACCGTGCTCCAGTCAGTGAATTATTATCAGTGACCGTTAAAACAACTGTATAGGTTCCTCTGCTTGCATAGGTATGTGTTGGCGTCGTGCCTGTTCCATGGGTTGTTGAATCGCCCCAATCCCAATCATAACTAGTGATTGTTGCGCCACCGGTAGCTGTTGAAGCCGATCCATTTACTGACAATGTTTGGCCGGTTGCAGAATAGGTAAAACTTGCGACTGGATTCGGGCTCGACCGCCTGATGGCAAGGAGTAGCCCTGCGCTGGTAGCCGGAGCTGGTGAATAAGTAAATGTCCGCGTACTTGTCGCACCGACGGTCGATAGTGCTTGATAGGCGACGAAGGTACCCGACGTATTGGAAGTCGTTGGAGAAACGAGCTGATCGCC
>CAZKIJ010000027.1:3970-9189 GCA_964552895.1 uncultured Candidatus Saccharibacteria bacterium
GTAGAAGTGGCATTTGTAGAATCATTTCCACCGAAGCGTGGAACCGGAGCGGGTAATGACGGCACCGTGATATTTTGTGTGGTCGAATTTGTCGCGCCTCCATTATCTGTCACTGTCTGTGTAATCGTATAGGTCCCGGCGGCCGTGTAGGTGTGAGAGGGATTCGCGGTGGTTGCGTGGGTAGTCGAATCACCCCAGTTGTAATCATACGACGCAATTGTTCCATCCGAATCGGTTGCGGTACTCGTCACCGTGGCTACGTAGCCTGTGGCAGTAACACTAAACCCTGCGGTTGGAGGATTATTGGAACTTGTATTGGCGTTCAATACCACTGAAATTGCATTTGCTGATGCCGTTGCGGCCCACGTAATAGTGAACTGGGTCGTTGATCCCGCGTCTTGATTTTTCTGATAGAGCTCCATTGTCGTCCGCGACACACTTGTTCCGGACGTGGAAAAAGCCGAGGCAACAAAATTATACCCCGAGGTGACGGAAACTGACTCAGATGCATTGGGAGACGTCTGTTCATTCGTTGCCGAAACCAGTTGGAGCCCATTCGATGTTGGAACGCTAAAAGAAGGCATGCTGACGCCATTAGTAACAGTTGTTGTTGCATACGACGGATTATATGCATCGACGAGAGATGATGGACTTGCCCCCTGAACCCGATAAATGAGTCCAACCGCCCGTCCACCACTCCCCGTCCACGAGAATGTATAACTAGTGGCAGTCTCGGCACTTGCCGAAGAAATATATTTCGCATAAAATCCAACCAACCTGGCAGCAGCCGAATTCGCCGTAAATGGAACACCAATTCTTGACCAACCTGAAAGAGTGAAGTCACCAGTTGCCGATGCGTCTTGCGCGCGTAAACTGGCAATCAACCACTCGCCATCACTTACTCCCGCCGGTTTAGCGATCGTCACATTCTTTGCGGTCGTGACGGTTTGTTGACCAACAGTCGGTGTCCCAACAATCGTTGGAGCCGGCATTACGAAGTTCTCCGGAAGTATAATCCTGCCGGAGAGCCTGTCGTTGGATCTGGATCTGCTGGTGCCAAAATATATACCGCCGTGGTTCCAGCGACTGCCGTGTTAATGGCGGTTTGCGTCGCCGTCGAAACGGGTTTATTGACGTCAGATGTATTATCGACGTTCCCGAGGCCAACTGATGCTTTCGTCACTGATTGAAGGGCAGTGTCAGCTTTTCCGAGAGAGGTTTGGACGCTCGTCGCGAGCTTACCAAGGGCAATCGTACCATCAGCAATGTTCGCATTCGAGACAACATTACTACTCAACGTTCCATCAGCGGCATGACTCACTCCTAAAAAGTCGTTGAGAATGGTACCCCACGTGCCATTGTCAGATCCCGGTGTTGGAAGTCTGGACATACCCTTGCATTAACCCTTTATACTAAAACCTTACTTCCCTTGAATTATGAACCACGAGCGATATCCAGTCAACAAAGAAAACGCCCCATACGATGATGAGGCGTTTTCTTTGGTGATCCCAAGGAGAATCGAACTCCTATTGCCAGGATGAAAACCTGGTGTCCTAACCGTTAGACGATGGGACCGCGAGAGTGAGTGAAAAAAATTGGTTTACTCATTTTCTTCCAAGTCGAGTGTGATCACCTCGAAGAGATGGGACGTACGACTCCAAGAATTCTAACAAAAAACCCCTCCTTTGACTAGAGGGGTATGTCAGTCTTTTGACTGGTGGAGGGTGCCGGATGAGGATCTCTCTTCATCAACAGCACCCTCCACCTCGAGAGGTAGGTCAGCTGGCGCGACGTTCCTGGGCGCGGCGATCGCGACGTTCCTGGGCGTTCCGCTCCTTGATCCGGTCGCGTTCCTTCTGCTTGCGGCGCTGCTCGTTGTAGGCCGTCTGACTCAGCTGAAAGACCAGCCGATTCCGCTTGTCGGCCATCTTTTCGAAGACCCCTGCGCCCACCAGGGAACGCCAGGTTGTGGTCAGCGCATGCTGACGGTCGGCCGGCCGCTTGACGACACGCGGATTGATCACGCCGTCGGCAGCCAATGTCAGCAGGATCTCCTGCTCGCTGACCCCCTGGATCTCACCACCGTATTTCTCGTAGACAGCACGCTGGATCGAATCGGACAGGCCCGCCACCTCCTTGACGACCGGTTGTGGTGTCCCCTTGGTGCGGGGTTGTCGCGTTGACCCGTTCTGTTGATTCCGCTGTGCGATGTGACGAAAAGGAACGATGCCAGTATTGCTTTGTGACAATGGAATACCTCTCGTAAGGAACAAATAAATCACTCTTGGACTTGTCCAAGAGCCGTCACGTTCCCGACCGTGCGTAAATTTATGAACTGTTTATACCTTTTTTATAAAAAAATTGCAATAAAAATAACCCCGAAGGGTAGTTGTACCCGGGTAGAGCAGGGGAACGAACACTATGTTGTGTCCATTTCCTGCTCTACCCGGGAAGTTTGAGCGAGTTCGACGTTCCCTACTGCCCGTGCGAGAAACGCAGATCGAAGGGTGACTCACGTCGGCCCGATGACGCTTTGGCTGTAGCCGCCGGTGTACTTCTTTGTGCCATTTCCTTCACCAGGTAGGCAAGGATGTCGCGGGTGACGGTATCCGCACAGCGGTAATCGCTGTGAATCTCCCGAAGTGGCACCCCAGCTTCGAGAAATATAACCGCCATGACACGTTTGCCATTTGGCGACAGGTGCTGGGGAGCGCGCCGCCCCGCTTCTGCATTGATGTCCTTGTGAGACATCTTGTGCAGACTGTAGCGCGGTTTGTCGGCCCTGTACAAGTGGCCGTTCCGCAGTTCTTCTAACAGCTGGACGGCTTTCTGATCCGAAAGCATTTTCCCTCGCTTCTTTCTCACTCGTGCACTTTTCGTGATGGATGATGTCCCATAATCATCCCTCTGGCTATACGCTACGATGACGCCTCATTTCACTGAGGATGCACAAAAGCAATTTATACGCCTATTATTACCCCCTGTCAAACACTTTTTTATATAGCGTATTTAGGGTAAAAAAGCCGCTACAGGTAGTGTCTATGTATAAAAAATGTATCCAGTCTCATCTGTTACGCATAAAAAATAACGATACCTCGTTGTCCCTAAAATGCTTGTGTTTATTTTATTTTTATGTTCATGCTTATTGACAATATCGCACACTTGTGATATATTTAAAAACATCATTCACGGGTTGGGTGTGAGACTCAACCAAGGGTGAGGAGGTCGTTAACAAGTCAGATCATTACAGTGCATGTCCTGATGTGCTTCTTTAGATTTTTATCTAGAGCATTCATACATACACTGTAGCAAGAAATTCGATATCTCTCTTTTCCATCGGGAGCAGTGCGCCAGGTAACCCATGTGGCTATTTGCCGCACTGCTCCAGACCGGGGGCAGTAGACGTAGCATCCGCTACCAATGACTCCCCTCCGGGGAAAGGAGAAAGATCCATATGGGTACCACAACTACCCCCAAGCCCGCCGATCCGCGGCAGGCCCCATCGCGCCAGCAGGGTCAGGCATCCAAGCCTGCATCCCAGCGCAGCGCTAGAACGACCAAGGTTGTCGTCAAGACGTCCTCCCTCGACTTGATTCAAGCCCGTAAGGGCGAGATCGAGAAGGAACTGACTGCTCTCGACACCTCCGACAAGCGTGCCTTCGATACGCTCGCGAACAACTCCGACAAGCGCGCCGCGCTCGAGGCTGAGTTCAAAAGCTACGGCGGCACCATTACCACCAAGTCCCCGCGATCACGTCGCGTGGACAAGACGGTACTCGTGTCGGTGAGTTCTTCTGCGGCCGACTTCGTCCGCTGTCACAGGTTCTACAAGCTCGCCATCTACATCGCCTTCCTGGTGTTGTTCGGCGTGATCGTCACAGGGATCGTCAACTATCTTGTTGTCACCCTACTGATCGGTTACGTCCTCACAGGACTCATTCCTGTGGGATGGTTGTTCAGCATCGGGATCTTCGTGGTCTTCGTCATCTGCGGCATCCTTGTCGCCGACGGCTTCATCGTTGCTCGCGAAAAGAAGGCGGAGCTCACCTAAGGATACTCGGGAACTAATCCATCCCACCCCAAAATAGTGAAAGGAAAATCCATGTCCCTCAAGACACGGCGAATCCTGATCGGGGTGGCTGGTACGGCTACCTTGATCATGGCGTTCGTCCTCGTCCTCTCCGCGATCTTCTTCAACGGCGCCCCCGGTGCCGTGGCAGATCGTGCCCCCACCCCTACCCGCTCCATCTCGCCCAAGCCCTCCCCGTCACCGACCCCCTGCGCAAGCTCGTGGCCGATCTCGACGGAAGGCAACGGCACGGCCAAGTGGCTCAGCGAAGGTGTTCCGTCGATCAAGACGGCCGACACCAACGCGAAGGCCAAGGCCGCGGCCGATGACTGGGTCAAGGGTGGTCAGAGCAACATCTACACCCTCGCCGGTATGGCACAGTATATCCTGCAGCAGAGCGTCGATCCGTTGACGCTCCGTGGACAGGATGGCTGTGCCACCGGTGCCGCAGTTCAGATCGTCACCCAGATCAAGCTCGTTCTCGCGAACGCGCCGATCGTTCCTTCGACGGCACCTTCCAATGGTTACAATTCCGCCCGCGACACCAATGGCGTCGTGGTTGGAGCAACCAAAAGTGGTGTCAGTGGAGATGAGACGGCTCGCAAGGCGATCCAGATCACTCTCCCTGATGGTTCGGCACTGTGGGTGATGGCTCGCTGCGGCAACGCAGTGACCAGTAGTCCGCCTACCCGTGTCCCTTCCTGCGCACAGGAGGGGAACTGCTCGCCGAAGACGTGTGAGCAGCTGAACGGTGGCCTGGAGTGCAAGAATCCGTCGCAGGATCCGGTCAACCAGGGGAACGCTCCTAGGGGCGGCGGCAAGAACCAGGACCCCGGTGCTGGAACTTACCAGCCCCCCGCTACGGTGACCCGCCCCCCGGCAACGTACACGCCGCCTGCGCCTCCGCCGCCCGCTCCCGCGGGCAACACAGGTGGTGGTTCCGGCGGTTCGTCTGCCCCGGTACAGGACCCGGCGCCCGCGCCGAGCCCTGAGCCGTCTGCCCCGACGCCGGACAACCCTGCACAGGGATGTTCGCCGCCGCCGGGTAGCACGACCTGCTAACCAAAACCGAGTGGGGATGCGTTGCGCATGGCGCGCATCCCCACTCACGAATTTCTTGCAACAGCCCAAGGAGCTGAGTGCTTTATCG
>CAZKIJ010000028.1:0-9173 GCA_964552895.1 uncultured Candidatus Saccharibacteria bacterium
TATTCCAGCATTTCAACGTAATCAATGTCGAGCATCATAGCTTCGTCGTCACCAGCGTCACGCATAGTTTGTTGCTCGACAAAGCGCTGTAATTGGTCGAGCGGATCGTTTAACTCTGAAAAGCCGTTACCAAGTTCCGAACCAGCAATCACCGGTTGAAAACGCTGGACAGTTTGTGGATTGTTAGGATTTTCTTTGGCTAATGGACTAATAAATTTTGGCGTGTTGATCAACCACACCGGACCGGCGACATCTTTACGGATATTCTTCCACAACTTGTCGATACCGCGGGCGCGGTTTTCGGTTTTTTCAACTTCAAGCTTATTGTCCGCGAGGGCTTTCTTGACATCATCGAGCGAGCTTTCGTACACATCAACACCGTAGTGATCTTTAATCACCGTCGCATAATCCCATACTTCCCACTCTTTATCCATGTTGATGTCGAAATTGCCAAGTTTGAATTGCAGCGTGCCGAAGGTTTTTTGCAAGACATCTTTATACATACCCTCCATGAACTTCATGCCATCTTGCCAGTTGGCGTAGGCCCAGTACCATTCCATAGCCACGTGCTCAGGAAGGTGTTCATCCGAGTAATTTTCATTACGAAAGCGCGCACCGATGTCGTAGACTTTTTCATAACCGGCACCAATCAGGCGTTTCAACGGCAGTTCGTGACTAATTCTTAAATAAAAGTCTTGGTCAAGCGCGTCCATGTGGGTGACAAACGGGTTGGCATCAGCACCGCCCGTTGTATGTTCCAATACCGGAATGTTGATCTCGATAAAATCATGCGCGTTGAGGTAATCGCGAGTTGCTTGCCAAAATTTACTGCGTCGAATGAAGCGGTCGCGAATGTCTTGATTAACATTCATGTCGACATAGCGGCGGCGCATGCGTTCTTCTTTTGACGACAGTTCGGTGGGTGTTGGGCGCAGTGACTTAGTCAATAAACGCAAGCTGGTCGCAAATACAGAAATCTCGCCCGTTTGCGTCTTCCCTACCGTCCCAGTGGCTTCGAGAAAATCGCCGGTATCAAGTAAGGGTAAATCCTCCAAACCAAGTTGGTTTTGGGTGGCATCACGCGCTGCAACGCTATCGGTATGCAAGAAGAGTTGCACCTGGCCACTGAAATCTTTCAGGACGATAAATGCAAGCTTGCCAAATTTACGAATCGCAACGATACGACCAGCCACGGTGACTGGCTGATTCTCTAATTCATTGAATTTTTGACTTACATCAGCGGCGTTATGAGTGCGATGCGATTCTGCTGGATATGGGTGAAACCCCAGATCCTTGAGGTCTTGAAGTTTGCGGAGGCGTTCGTCACGAAAGTCTTTTAATGTTGCCATATCAGTCGTCAGTATAGCGTATACACATCTGTTTTTCCAGCTACACTGCCGGGCCGCTGGAAGTTGAATTACCGGGAGTGCCGGTCCATGCCCATCCAGCGGTCGCCCCGTCGGCATAATTGTAAAGGGTTGTTCCGGATGTCAGCATAACACCGGTCACCTGTAGCGTCCCACTCGATGCCGCTGCTAAGCGCACAGCGACACGCCACGTGACTGCAGTGGACGTGAATCCGAGCGAAAGCCGCTGCCATGTACCTGTGCCCACGACGGTACTTCCATTCGCATAGGTTGTTGCTCCTCCATACGTCGTCGTTTGTAGATACACTTGCATACCGCTTGGTGCCTTTACCCAGGCACTCGCCATATATGACTGACCATTTGTCAAATTGCCTGTATTATTCTCAAGATACAAACGATCATTGGCAGCACTAACGGTTGCCTGGTAGGCGTTAGTAAAACCACTCAATCCTGTAATGGCCGCACGGCTGGTACCGCTCACCGATCCTGTGGCGTACCATCCGAGCGTGTCATTGTCGAGCTTTGGGTTGGTTGCAAGATTAATGACGAGCGTTGCACCAGCTGGTGCATGTCCCGCACAAGCTCCACTGGTTGGCGTCGTGTGTGATTGATTATCAATATAATAACTGGCCGTTGAGACGGTTGCGGTTAAACAGAATGTTTGTTGTGAACCACTCGTGCTTGAATATTGATACGTAGCATTTCCATTGGCAGTAACACCAGCAGTTGCAAGATCAACGGGAACTTGATCGCTATTTAATGCCATGTAACTGAGAACCTTTTTTGCAGCTTGTTCTGCAGCCGTTTGGGCCGATGCTTGATTGGCTTTTTGGGTAATGCCATTATAGGCGACAATTGTAATCGCCGCCAAAATACCAATAACGACAATAACAATTAACAGTTCGACAATTGTAAACCCGCGATGTCGTGATGCCACCCACATATAGGATTATTTTAGCACAGGCACTTAGCCAACATTGGCAATGGTGTAAACGATGTCTCCTTTTGGCGTGACAATCGTCGCTTCGTCACCGACTTTTTTGCCATATAGTGCAAGACCGATTGGGGATTCATTGCTGACTTTGCCCTCAAGTGGGTCGGCTTCAACAGGGCCAACAATGGTATAGACGACAACTTTGCCGTCGCGCTTTAGTTCGACACGACTACCAAGATCGATAGTCTTTTTGCGACCACCTTTGATAATTTCAGCGTTCAAGAGAATTTCTTCAATCTCGGCAATGCGAGTTTCTAGCAATCCCTGTTCTTCACGGGCGGCATCGTATTCCGCATTCTCCGACAGGTCACCAAAGTCACGAGCATTGGCTATTTTCTCAGCCACTGTGCCACGGCGAGACTTCAATTCAATAAGTTCTTGCTCGAGATCTTTTTTACCCTGCTCTGTAATTTGATATTGCTTCTTCATGTTGATCCTTTTGGTTATAAAACACGTTTTTTATTAACAATACGCTATATATAGCGTATATGCACCCATTTATATCCCCAGTTAGCTTAGTGTAGCAGTCAGTTCTTCCACTGTCAATAGTTCAGAAATACCGGTTTTTCGATTGGTTACTTCTACTTTATCGGCCTCAATTGTACGATCGCTGACGGTGACGCGATAAGGGATACCCATCAGTTCACTATCGGCAAATTTCTGGCCTGGCCGTTCGTCACGGTCATCGTAGAGAACATCGACATGGTGATGAGTTAATGTCTGGTATAGCTCATTAGCCTTGGCTGTCGCAGCCTCACCAATGGCGACGAGGTACACTTTGAACGGCGCAATGTTCTCGGGCCAAACTAATCCTTTATCATCACTCAGTTTTTCAGCAATCACGCCCATGACCCGGCTGACGCCAATGCCATACGAACCGATGTACAGCGAATGCTGTTCCCCATCCTCGCCGGTATAGTGCAGATCCATTTCATCCGTTTTTTGGGTGCCGAAATTAAAAATATTACCGACTTCGGCGGTTTTAACTTTTTCTAAATCGTCGCGGGAGAGGCCGAGTTCGGTGACCGCTTCATCAATTACCTCTTCGTTGATGGCAATATTTTTTTCGCGATGCAGATAAATAACGTCCTCGCCAGCATCACTAATGGTTTGAAATTCGTGACTAAACTGAGTGAAGGCACCCCCGCTCGCAAACGTGACATACGTGTCATCGCCGATACCCAAGCGCTTATAGGCGCGCGTATACGCCTCAATGACCCTTTGATAGTAGTTATCAAGGTCTTCGGCGGTCGCATGGAATGAGTACATGTCATTCATAACGAATTCGCGGCCGCGCATGATACCACTTTTGGCGCGTAATTCATTACGCATTTTGGTTTGGAATTGGTACAGACTAATCGGCAAATCTTTATAGCTGTGAATGTATTGTTTCATCATCTCGACAATCGGCTCTTCGTGGCTCCAGCCTAGGCCAACTTCGGTATCATCTTTTAGACGAGTTTTAAACCAGATGTCAACGATATCGTCACTCCAGCGGGTCGTTTTCTCCCATATCTCTTTGCGTTGCAGTGTCGTCATTACTAATTCATTACTATCGATAGCGTTCATTTCTTCACGAATGATTTTTTTAATGTTTTCAAGTACGCGCAGTCCAAGTGGCAAATAGGCATACACGCCGGCCATTTCTTTGTAGACAAAACCGGCCCGGATCAACAGTTGGGCGTTCTTGGCAACTTCGTCTGAAGGAGCCTCGCGAAGGGTCTTGGTAAATAATTGCGTCACTTTCATGTTATCCTCCCATTGTATTCAAAAGTGCTGGCGAAAGGAAGAGAAGATAAAAGGCCAAGCCGTTTTTGATCATGTGTACTAATATTGACGGCCACAAAGAGCCCGACACTTGTCGCAGCGCACAAAGCATCAAACTTAAAATAAATGTATCCAGTACCAGTGGCCAATTCGGTGACGCTGAAAATGCGATATGTACCAGACCAAACAGTACGCTGGTAATGAGAGCAGCCACCCATACCGGAATCGTTTTTTTCAATTTACCGAATAAATACCCCCTAAACAGTGTTTCTTCGGCAATTGGCGCCAACACAACAAGCGTTAAGAAAGCCAGAACGAGCTCAAATTGAGTCTGTAACTGGCTAAAGCCCGTATCTTGGATTTGACCCGTATTGAAACCGGGTATGAAATTAGCGGCACTCACCAATAAACCTGATATGATGGCATAGACAACAAAGCCGGCCGGGGCAAGCAGTAAATCAGACCAGACGGGCCAACGCGTAAAGCCTAATTCCTCCCTACTACTGTTCCCTTTTTTGAGTTTTTTTGGCAAAACGATCACGACGAATATGGTCAGACTATAGATCAGTAGTGCAAAAAATGTATTCAATATATTTTTATTGATGCTTTGGAAAGGCACCCCAACCGCTTGAAGCCCGACGAAAACGAGAGATAAGATAAATTGAACAATAAAAAAGCTTCCAATGACCCATGCCGGGAACGCAATAGCGCGAAGAATGGCCTGTCGATGACTAAAAGATTTTGACAACATCGCTAATTGTGATGATTACCATTAAGCCCATCAGGGCAATAAAGCCGGCTGCTTGAATCCGCTCTTCGATGTTTTTCGTGAGTGGTTTGCGCAGTAAGCGAAATAAGAATGAAACAAACCACCGACCACCGTCTAGTGCGGGTATTGGCAAGATGTTCATGACAGCCAACGTCAGTGAAATAATTGCCGTGATGAATACGACTTCTGTTAAACCAGCTTGTTCTGCCGCTGGAAAGAGGCTTCCTAAGACACCAACTGGTCCGGCGACCGATTGCGAGACGGATTTCAAGGCTGTCGAGGCTTGTTGCTGCGCATTTGGCGAGCTACTAAACTGGAGTGCGATACCCGTCACCACGTTTCCCACTAACTCACCAAGCCCTTGAAGAGTCACCCATGTAAATTGGGCGGTCGTGACGACACCGACGATCGGTGCCGACCACGTTGCACGAATAAGGTCTTTTTGTCCTAGTCCCGCCCCAAATACTGCGCCAGTGGTTTGATCACGTAACGTGACGTTTTTATTTAATCGTTGATTGTTTCGCTCATAACTAATAGCGACGGTTTGGCCACGATGGGCTTTTGTCACGGATACGAACTGCTCCGCACTGGTAATTGCATGATTATCAATTTTTACAATCGAATCGCCCTTTTTAAACCCTGCAGTGGCAGCTGGTGAATTCGCCTCGATCGTCGCCAACACGACTGGCTGACTGGTTACCTTCGTATCACTAGCCAGTGAAAATTGGTTAGGAATAATCTTTGGTAAACCGGTCCAGGCTAATATTGTTAGTAACATGACAGCGAAGAGCCAGTTCACAAGAATGCCGGCAAACAAAATTTTTGATTTTTGCCAAAAGGTCGCGGCACCATAATCACCTTTTTTGCTGGCAGCATCATGTTCCCCCTGTAACTTTACAAAACCACCAATAGGCACCCAGTTCAGGGTAAATAAAACGCCGTTTTTGAGCTTTTTACCCCATGCTCGCGGAGGAAAGCCGATGCCAAATTCCTCAACGACGACTCCATTACGATAGGCGGCGATGGCGTGGCCAAATTCGTGAATCGCTACTAAGAAGACCAAGATCAATAACCCACCAAGAATTTCCAAAATAAGCATGTATTATCCTCCGAATCGTCGACTGCGTTTTGCGTATTCTTTCAGTATAACGTTGACATCGTCCTTTGTCATGTCTGGCCACAATTTATTGAGAAAAATGAATTCACTGTACGCAGCCCGCCAGAGCATGAAGTTACTGAGTCGTTTTTCGCCACTAGTGCGAACGAGCAAGTCCATCGGTGGTACGTCTGCGCCATACAAATTTTCAGCAATCAGGTCTTCGGTTATTTGATCGGCTGTATACTTTTTTTGTACAATCTTTTTGACAGCATCGACAATTTCTTGTTGACCACCGTAATTCAGGCATATACACAGTGTTCCAGCGGTGTTGTCTTTGGTCTTCTCAACAACTTTATCCATCGCTTTAATGATCGTGTTATCGAGGCCCTCTCTATGACCGAGGACTTTAACGCGGATATTATTCTTGTAAAGAATTTTAGCGTCAACCGTGAACAGCCGCAAAATCAGCGACATTAAGCCTTTAATTTCTTCCTGACTACGCTTCCAATTCTCAGTCGAAAAAATATAGAGGCTCATGTATTTGACGCCGGCTTCAGAGCACGCCAAGGCGATGTCATGGAGCGCATTGTAACCTGCTAAATGGCCCTCGTAAGTAGGTATACCGTGTAACTTTGCCCACCGGCGGTTGCCATCGACGATAAAGCCAATGTGCTGGGGAATAGCATCTTTCATCTAACCAACAGCCATTAAATAGTCAGGATTTCTTTCTCTTTAGCTTTAAATACGTCGTCGATTTGCGTATTAAAGCGAGTCATTAAGCCGTCAATCGTCTTTTCAACACTCTTAACGTCGTCCTCGGTCAATTCCTTGAGGTCTTTTTGGCGTTTCGCCTCTTTCAAAGCATCCTGACGAATGTTTCGGAGGGCGATGCGAGCTTCCTCGACTTTTTCGCTGGTTTGTTTGACAAGTTGCTTACGACGTTCTTCAGTAAGAGCCGGTACCGGTACACGGACTAAGCGACCGTCGTCGGTCGGATTGAGCCCGAGCGATTGGTCGTTGCGTATGGCAGCGCTAATCGCAACAACATTGCTTGGATCGAACGGAGTTATTTGTAATAACTGTGCCTCGGCAGCGGTGACGTTGGCAACTTGGTTTAGTGGCATTAATTGGCCGTATGCTTCCACCTGGATACCATCAAGCATTGAGGGATGTGCACGCCCAGTTCGAACCTTTTTGAGTTCATCATCGAAGTGTGCCACAGCGCTGGTCATTTTAGATTCGTAGGGTTTTGTGTCAAACATTATAACTCCATTATAGAGTATTCTGGCTACTGTTTATCTATAAAAATTTTAGCGGCTAACAAGCTCTTTCGAAAATCGGGTGTCTCTTCCCTTATGACAAGCCTGTCTTGGCCTCGGAATATGGGTGGCGTCATCAATTGTGATTCGCCCTGACGCGCAGTAATCAAGACCAGATCGCTGCTGTCCTGTGGTCCATTACCAAGGTCGCGCCGGGTTGCATAGACAGCACCTGTCGCGTCATGATCAAGCATGGAATCAATGATATCTCTATTGATATCAGCTCGCAGAGCAAACTCATCAGAACGCAGTAGTAACAAAAAAGCTGCACGGACACTCAAAGCAACAAAGTGGTTTTCACCCTTCTCAAACTTTCTTTCGAATCGCTCTAAGGCTTCTGTGCGAATACTTTCTGCAGACATATTAGTCGTTAACGCCCAATTCAATCCGTTTGAAGCGACGAATAATGATGTTCTCTCCAACCTTGCCGATAGTTTCCTTGAGGAAGGTTTCAACCGTCTTTGAGTCATCCATGATATATTGTTGGTTCAATAACACTTTGTCTGCGAAGTGTTTTTTGACTTGGCCGTCAACGATTTTTTCGGCGATGTCGGCTGACTTGTCTTTGAGAGTATCGCTCGCAAGCGCTTCGTCGCGAACGCGCTGCAGTTCATCGGCTGGAATGTCCGCTTCGGACACGTACACTGGGCTCATCGAAGCAACCTGAAGTGCAATTTGGTGAGCAAATTCTTTAAAACCATCGGTACGAGCCACAAAATCGGTTTCGCAATTCACTTCGACCAATACACCGATGCGTCCACCGTGGACATAGCTATCGATGACACCTTCGAGGGCTTCACGGTCGGCTTTTTTCTCGGCCTTGGTCAAGCCCTTTTTGCGCATCGCTTCGAGGGCTTTATCAAAATCACCGTCCGCCTCTACGAGCGCGACTTTTGCATCAGTAAGACCGACGCCAGTCAGTTCTTTTAGTTTTCGAATGTTATCAATGGTTACTTCTGCCATTATGCTTCCACCTTTTCTTCACCTTTAGCTTTCCCGCGACCATCTTCGATGGCTTTTGCTACGTAATCAAGTAATAACTTAACACCCTTGATGGCATCGTCATTAGCAGGAATTACATAGTCAACGTGGGTTGGATCGGCATTGGTATCAACAAGGGCGACCACGGGAACATCAATCACTTTCGCCTCTTTGATGGCGTTCAAATCACCGATTGCATCAATGACAAATACGGCACCTGGTTTACCATTTAGATCTTTGACGCCACCATATTTTTTATTAAGTTCGTCGATTTCCTCTTGGAAACGTTGGACTTCGAGCTTGCTATACCGTTTTTCGAGGTCACCGGTATCCATACGGCGCTCAAGATCCTTCAGTTTTTTAATTTGTTGTGTGACGGTGGCGACGTTTGTTAACGTTCCGCCAAGCCAACGCTCAACGACGTATGGTTGCTTCAAAACTTCAGCAGTTTCACGCACGGCATCTTTAGTTTGTTTTTTGGTGGCAACAAACAAGACTGACTTACCACTTGCCGCGACGCTGGTTAAGAATGGCAACGCCTTCTCAAGTCCTTCGACGGTTTTTGTCAGATCAATAATGTGACTGTCTTGTCGTTTGCTGTGAATATATGGCGCCATCTTCGGGTGCCAACGGCTGGTTTTGTGTCCAAAATGAACACCGGCTTCCAGCAGCGCTTTAATATCAACCTCTACGGCCATGATATTACTCCTTTTACTTCACCTGCGTCCCTGAGATTTCAGGAGTAACGATGCAGGTTGTGTCGTTATAAATATGTTACATAACGAGTGTAACAGAGGTAAGAGGAAAAAACAAGTACGTTTCACCCCTAGACAAATCAACCGAAAACAGATACAATAATTCAGATTATGAAAAAGAA
>CAZKIJ010000029.1:0-7744 GCA_964552895.1 uncultured Candidatus Saccharibacteria bacterium
CGCATAACCATAGACCGCCACATCCGCATAATGCTCATTAAGCATACCGATTTACTGATTGTTTTTCAAGTTAGCGACGGAAGCCTTGGTCGGCCAGATCGACATTGTCATAGGACTGGCGAAGCGCTTCTACGAGGTGGCGCGGATCATTCTTTTGTTTCACACCTGGGTTGAGGGTGTTAAACGGATCAAAAATGTGGCGAATTTGTTGATAAAGCAAAACCGTTGGTTCGTCCAATAACGTCATGGCGGCATTTGCCTTCAGACGCCCTTCTCCCCCATCAGTGATAAAGTTACCACCGCAACGATCGACGAGGGCGGCGTATTCGGTCATCAATTTGAAAATCTTTTGCTTACCGCCAACTTCACCGAGCCGCAAGGTTGGATAGACATTGATGACACCTGTCAGGATATTAGTGCGAGTTGGTAGTGCCAGATGAAGCTTGAGTGCCAATTCCTGCAAGGCGCTGCTAAATTCCTCATGACGATCACCCGGGATAAACGATCCATCTATGACCGGTGGCATGGCTTCATTATCATTCAATGATTGAGAAATAACGGCGGTAACATCACGGAGTGACGTCATATCTTCAATCGCTTCATTTTCCGACGTGACATAACTAATATTACTTTTTGCTAATAACTTGCCGGCTTTGCGCAGTTTATGAATTTGGTGTCGGTCACTAAAGTCGTTGAAGCTGATATAGACGACGGCACCAGTGCTGACAAGGTCGGCAGTATCCCCAAAAATTGGATACTTCTTGCCTTTAGCCTGGGCTTCCGCAAATAATTCTCCGTCGATCATTTCAAGAACAGCTGGTTCAAGGGCTTTCAACTTATCAATAAGATCTCGCGCCAATTCTTTACTACTGATAGCCGCTACCAAGATTGATTGAAATTTACTATAGTAGTCTGTTTTTAAGACGATTTCTGAGATAATACCCAATGTCCCTTGGCTACCGACAAACAGTGGCGTCAAGTCCATTGAACCATCCTTATCTTTGACACGAGTGATGGATTTGTAGCCTGTAAAGTCTGGGGTTGTGTCTTGGGAGAGAGTATGGATAAGGCTATCATTGTCTTCGATCAAACCATCAAGTTGTCGATAGATTTCACCTTCGAGCGTTTGCATGCCTTTCTTTTTGTTAATGTCACGCCTTGATAATTTGCTCGTTTCCATAACATCGCCGTTAGCCAAAATCACTTCAAGTTTTTCAATTGAGGGTGCCAGCGACCCACCATCGCCAAATGCATTCCCAGCAATCGCTCCACCGACAGTGCCCGGCCCTTCAGATGGCGAATTAATAAGCGTTAAGCCGTTCCAGTGTAGGGTATCGCTTAATGCTTTCACAGAGACACCCGGTTGCACATGCGCCAACCGCTCCTTAACACCAATAAATAAGATTTCGTTCAAATGAGCACTGGTATTAATGATCGCGCCCTTGCCAATTGCTGCGCCTGTTGCGTTTGTACCAGCACCACGCATCGTCAAACCCATCGCGTGGCCTTTCTCGGCCAATTGCCAGGCAAAACGTGCCACCTTGCGGATGTCATTGGTCACCTTTGGAAAAATAACAATTTCTGGGGTAATTGTTAACACGCTCGCATCTTGGCTAAAGCGACGGCGTACCGCCCGCGAGCTACTTACTTCACCAACGACATGTTCATTCAAGTATTGTGCAATTTTGTTCATACCCGTCCCTCTGTCTCTCTTGTTGTTTCTATGATACCACAAGCAAGTTGAGGCAATGGCGTGATTTTGGTATAATTCTTTCCACGCGCGAGTGGTGGAATTGGTAGACACGCTAGCCTTAGGAGCTAGTGCCTCACGGCGTGCTGGTTCAAGTCCAGTCTCGCGTACCACATACAGTACTTAATATTGGCAATTTATACTGAACTATTCGTCGGTTGGAAGAACTGGTCCGACAATTTCATTTCCCGGTCCGTGTGTGTTCTCGTCGTCAGGCTCGTCATATTCATTCGATGGTTCTTGAAAGACTAACTCATTAATAGATTGACGACGAATGGTGGTATCATTTTTTGAAGCAAACACAAGCTCTCGTTCATCGCTAAGATAGCCGTCAGGAAGTTCGGTTCGATGAAACACACGTATTTGACTACTTTCACGGATTTCATCATTTCCTATATACCGTCCAAACGTCGAAAGAATATCGGAATGCAGCGCTCTTACTAGTGGCCGTGCGCCCAAGTGACGCTCTTTTAGGGCTTGGGTCACTAAATGATGCTGGGTTGCATCTGATAATGACACCCGGACGCCATACTGAGGTTCATATTGTTTATTTAATTCCTGCAATTTGACATCGAGTACTTTCTTAAGCCCATTTTCCGACAAGGGATGAAAGACAACAACTTTATCTAATCGATTGCGAAATTCTGGACTAAAGAAATGGTCAAACGCTTTTGTTGCGGCACCTGCGAGAGCAACTTTATCTGTCACTGCTTCAGCCGACCCAAAACCAATTGCTGTATGTCCAGCCACCTTACTCATTTCTTGAGCTCCAAGATTACTTGTCAAAATAATAATTGCGTCCTGAAAGCTTGTCACTTCACCATTGTTAAGCTGCAGATCACCGTCACCCATGATTTGTAACATGAGGTTAAAAAGCTCTGGCGAACCTTTTTCAATTTCATCAAACAGCACAACCGTACCTTTTCGCTCCACACGTTTTTTACTAAGAAAAGGCTCTTGTTCACGACTCACATAGCCTGGTGGCGAACCAGTGAGTTTAGCGATTTCATGACCGCTAGAAAAATTTGAGCAATCAATTTTCACCAGTCGTGTGGCATCGTCACTGCCAAGCTCAGCCAGAACTTTTGCGGTTTGGCTTTTTCCAACTCCGGTTGGACCAAGAAAGGCAAGCGTGGCAATTGGTCGATGGTCACTGTCAAGTCGAACTTTGGCTCCATCAAGTGCATTAGCGATAGCGTCAATTGCCTCGTCTTGTTCAATAATCCTTTCACGCATCCTTACGCGCATAATTTCCACATTGCTTTCAGGATGACGCAAAGGTACGAAACCGTCTAGCATTGCCACGTCGGCTAATGAATGAGTTGCAATTCGGCGTAGAAACGAACGATGAGCGTCGATAGGTGTTATTTGATCCTGGCGATTTGGTTCTTGTGCTTGATGTTCAACGCTCATAATTATCTCCATTTTTAAACAAAAAATCGCCACATCGGCGACTTCTTTTTATGTTGGGGTCAGTCTTCACCACTGAAAATTTTGTGATAACTCCGTCTCCTTTATAAACCATAGTTAGGTTATACGCTGGACGACTTGATATGTAAAGAGGTTGACAAAGAAAAGAGGAAGCTTACGCTCCCTCCTTCCGGTAGAACACGAGAGCCGCGGTTCCGTAACTACGATTGTCCACCACAACAACTCCATTAGCGGTCGGCGCCTCACCCCTACCTGGATATGATAGTACCATAAGCCCATTCGGCTTTAAAAGGTCAATTAATTGCATAACTGTGGATAACTGTGGGTCATGATAGGGTGGGTCAGCAAATATCAGATCAAACGCCTCCCCGCTGAAAGTTTTCAACCAGCTAAAGACGGGAGCTTTTACGAGCTGAGAAGATTCATGAAGACCAAGTTTTTCTATATTTTTGGTGATCAACTTTGCGGCTATCGAATCTTTCTCAATAAAAACAACCTCTTTAGCGCCTCTGCTTATTGCTTCAAGCCCAATAGCACCACTGCCAGCGAATGTATCTAAAACTCGTTTTCCTACCACCTCTTCGCCTAAAGTATTGAATAACGCATTACGAATACGCTCGCTCATCGGATGGGTCCTTTTGGTAACGGAACCTTCGATGATTCGTCCGCCAAAGCGTCCAGCAATAATCCTTATGTTCACGTTTGTGCTTCTTTCGATGCACCATACCATGCTAAAAAGACCGTTTTCATAATCCGTGGTACTAAGACCTCACGCGATTCAGTCGCCAATACGTGTGTCCAACCTTGACGGGTAAACTTATTGTAGACATCAAGCTGGACGATGTCTTTCATTGCTTGACGAAAGATAGGTTCAATACCCTTTTGTTCGACGTCTTTTAAATCTTTTTCGGTAATGCCGATATCACGAAATGGGTGAAACAAGATTGACGTGGCAACACCGAATTCAAACAAAAAGTGCCGTGAGAAAATTCCTCCCGACCCCCAATATTGCCAGTTTTTTGAAACAGAATCGCGCCGATTTTTTCCTTTAATGATGTTTTTATCACGAACACTCGATCGTTCATAATGCGGCTTACCCCACAATTCTTCGATTTTATCAGCCAGTGGAAAGTGATGGGCTGGCGTTAAGCCGTCAACGATAGCGTGCGATAACCAGGCAGCTTCGAAGGCAGCGCGTTGTTTATTCTTTCTTTGAAGTGCTTTCGCTAAATTAGCATAATGATCATTGATTAAATCTATCAGTGCATGATCATTAGGTTTGGCGGGATCAATAAAGTGCCAGGGTTCATCCCGGGAAGGACTTTTTCGTTTAATTGCGTCTGGGCCATTATTACCTTCGAAGTGTAAAATATCATTTTTTGATGGAAAAAATACATCAGACGGCAGATGTTTCGTAAAGTGGCGTCGGGCAACACGATCAATACGCTGATGAACGCCAAGTAACCAGCCCGAACGGCGACGAATTGTGCTTCCTGCATACATATTAGTTAAGGGTTGTCAGTCTTTGGTAGTGCTGCACTCGGGCAGCTAACTCCTTATATTGTAGCAGATTGTCGCCCTCTTGCAGGAAATCTTGTGCCGCTTTTTGAGCACGGGCTATCATGCGTGTATCGGCGAGGGTTGCGATTTGAAGGTTGAGTGCGCCATGCTGTGCACGGCCATAGATCTCACCTGGTCCGCGCAGTTGAAGGTCGACTTCTGCCAAGTAAAAACCATCGTTACTTTTCTCAATTTCACGGAGGCGTTGGTTGGGCTTAGCACTCGAACTCGTGATCAGATAGCAGTAACTCTGATGGCTACTTCTTCCGACACGTCCTCTTAATTGGTGAAGCTGAGCGAGGCCAAACCGATCGGCGTCTTCAATCACGATGACAGTTGCATTAGGGACGTCGACTCCTACTTCAACTACTGTCGTACTCACCAAAATATCAATTTCATGTTTTGCGAACCGCTCCATAACCGCCTCTTTTTCGGCTGGTTTCAATTTGCCGTGCAATAATCCAATTGAACGGTGTTTGAAGACGCCGATATTGAGCCGCGTATACTCCTGTTGAACGCTTTTCAAATCATTGGTTGGATTATTGTCAATGAGATTACAGATCACGTAGGCTTGACGACCAGCATTGAGTTCTTCTTCAATTTGAGCATAGAGTTGCGGGCGGGAGTTCGGCGACCATATTTTTGTCACAATCGGTCGCCGCCCCTTCGGTAACTCATTAAGGACTGATACGTCCATCTCGCCGTACACAGTAAGGGCGAGGCTCCGTGGGATGGGCGTAGCGGTCATCGCCAAGAGATGGGGCATGTTCGTCGATTTATTTAATAAGGCATGGCGCTGATTCACGCCAAAGCGGTGTTGTTCATCAATGACCACGAAGCCAAGCTTGTGAAAAACAACCATATCTTGAATCAAGGCGTGTGTTCCTACAACGACATCAATATCACCTCGCTCAATTGCGCTATAGACTTGTTCGCGAGCCTTGCCTTTGACGCTTCCTGTCAGTAGGCCGACTCGTACATTGAATGGTTCAAGTAAACGATGAAGGGTATCGGCATGTTGTGATGCTAAAATCTCGGTCGGTGCCATGATGGCTGTTTGAAAACCGGCTTCGGCTGCCTGTCGTGCCGCCAGTCCAGCAACAACAGTTTTGCCCGAACCAACATCTCCCTGCAACAGTCGGTTCATCGGCGTCGGCTTTTCAAAATCCTGCAAAATCTCCCATGCCGCGGCACGTTGGGCATTCGTTAAAGCAAACGGTAAGGCCTGCACAAAAGCTTTAACGACCGGTTGTTTAAAGGGGATGCGCCAACCTGCCAATGTGGCATTTTCCTGCTTGTTGAGTTGGCTGGCGAGCAACAACTCAAATAATTCTTCTAAGGCCAGGCGTTCTTTTGCTTTCTGAATGGCTTCAAGTGACTCCGGGAAATGGATAGCCAGCAAAGCCTGACCATGGCCAATGACTTTTTGGCTGTGAACAATAGATGGGGGCAGTGTATCAGGCATCATTGCCATTAGAGGACGTAATTCGTTCAAAATTTTACGGACTAATGGTGTTTTTAAGCCTTTTATGGCTCGATAAATCGGGAGGATGCGATCTGTCTGGACCGGCATGTCGCTGACTTTTTCAGCGCTCGGATTGGAGAGTTGATATTTGTTATAACTAAATTCATATTCTCCTGAGAAAAAGAACTCGTCCCCTGACTTTAGTTGCGTTTCCCGATACGGCTGATTAAACCATATAGCCTGAATCTTACCCGTGTCATCCGCCAGTGTTGCTGTTGTGATGCGCAAACCGCGTCGAACAGTTCGGGTAGAGATTTTTTCACACATCGCCTTTACGGTTACCTTCCCAGGGCTGATATCTTCAATATGGGTTATTTCCGAAAAATCTTCATAGGCCCGAGGCAAAAAATGGATCAAATCATTCACCGTCTCTAAACCGGCAGCAGCAAATTGTTGCGCGGTTTTTACCCCTACCCCTTTGATGTGGTCTAAGCTCGTGGCCAAGTTCATATCAATATGATACTACGAGACAGCAATGATGCCTTCCACGGTGTAGGCAGTGTCTTCCCATTTCTCAACCGCCAGCGTATCGATGCCCATGGCTTTTACCGGATAATCATTGCCGCCTTCCTCAAGCTTGTCACCAATAAAAAGGATTTCATCTTTATCAATCGCCAATGTTTCCACGAGCTTTTGCATACCATAGGCTTTGTCGATGCCAATTCGCGTAATATCGACGCTTGTCATACCACCCAGGCGAACCTCAAGATGTGGCAGGCGCTCCGCGATAATTGCCCGTAATTGCTGCTTCGTCTCTTCATTCTCGACCGCCCATGTCTGCTTGGCCTCAACTGGAGCCTGTTGACCTAATGCCGAATACGTAATCTGGCTGCCGCGATCTTCGATAATCTCGCCATACGGCTCGTCTAGCCACATTCCGAGTTCCTTGGCCGACTGCTCAACGACCTCGAGGATCTTCTGCTTCTCTTCGGCGCTCAGGTCTTCGGCATATTGTTCTTTCCAGTTGCTTTCGAGCTCATCAAACCTCATGTAGCGCGTGCCACAGGTCGGCATTAAATGAAGTCTGTTCAGCTTATGCTCAGCGACATCAAGGCGATCAACCACTTGAACTTTAAACTGTTCGAACTTTCCACCAGAAATAATACAAACGTCGTAGTGGTCTAACAGTTCAGCTAAGAGACCAGCCATACGGTCACTGATAGCGGATTTTGAAATAGCAAGGGTATCGTCGAGGTCAAAGGCGATTACTTTTTTTGTCATAAATCTTATTATACCGAATGCACCAATATGAAGTTATTTTTGCCCTTTTTGATTAAGCTTGTTGTCGCTAGCGGTATATCGTCGCTGATTTTTTCACCATTTACACTGATAGCTCCGCCCTCGATGAGGCGGCGAGCTTCGCCATTGCTTGAGGCGACTCCGCTTGATACAAGTGCTTCAATCACTGTGGTGCCGAGGGGAGTCGTGGAGATCTCGGCGGCCAACATAGCCAACTCGTCAGCGCTGAGTTCATTAAA
>CAZKIJ010000030.1:0-7308 GCA_964552895.1 uncultured Candidatus Saccharibacteria bacterium
TGGTTAATTTGATTAACGAATCACAGACGCGTTTAGTGCGTAAGGGTATTCTTCTCCTTATAGCTCCTTCGTCCAAAAATCTGATGATCGACCGTGGCCACGATGAGCGTTTTGGCGCGCGACCATTGCGTCGAACGATTCAGGATATGTTGGAACATAAAATCGCAGATGGTATTCTTTCAGGAGAGTACGAAAAAGGCAGTATTCTGAAAGTGACAGCCGAAAAGGGAGACATCGTCGTTCATGTTGGACAAGAAGCCGAAGCGTAAAGCGACTGGGATTATCGGTGCGAGCATTGCTGCCATCATTCTGGCAGCAGCTGGTGCAATTCTGTTAAATCGCCAATATATCATTGACCAAATCAATTATTGGACGTTTACGCCGTCGGCTGAGATCGCGTCGTTTGCCGAAAAATCATCGATGAGTAGCACGGGTAAATTCTTATTTTATGCAGCCCATCCATCATTAGAAGATAGAAATGCTTTTAATCAGTCATGTCCGAGCTATAGTTCATCGATTGCAATTCTAGGGTGTTATGACGGTCAAAAAATATATATCTATAACATAACCGATCCAAAGCTGAATGGCATCCGTGAAGAAACAGCAGCCTACGAAATGCTCCACGCGGCCTATAAACGGTTGTCACCAAGTGATCGAAAGACAGTTGATGGTTTGCTTGAAGCTGAATATGCCAAACAAAAAACCAGTGATACCGAAGCCTCCGTACAATATTTTGCCAAGTACGAACCAAAAGAAAGAGACAATGAACTTTTCTCTCTGATTGCCACGCAATTTAGGTCGATTGATCCCGCGCTTGAAAAGTATTACTCGCGCTATTTCAATAATCGTCAGCAACTAGTCAATTTGTATAGCCAATATTCGAGCGTTTTTACGAACCTCCAAAACCAATCGCGCACATTATATACGGAAATAAATCAGCTTAACGCTAAAATTAAATCAGATTCGGCTGATTACAATCAAAAGAGTCAGCAACTCCAGGCCGACGTTAATGCGTTTAATGCTAATGCACAAAGTGGCCAAATGACGCAATCACAGTACAACGCGCAACGAGCATCCTTGAATAGTCGTATTGCCGCATTAGAAGCTGAACGGAGTTCGATTAACGACGAAATTAAAGTGTTTAACGACAAAATAAACCAGTATAATGCCTTAAATGTGCAGTTCCAAAAATTGAATGAGTCGATAAATAGCAGTCTCTCTCCGGCTCCAAGTTTGTAACAATTAGATGAAAACAGCGACCATTCGCTATACTTACACGAAAGGGGATTACATGACAAAACCACGAAGTCAATTTGTGTGTCAAAATTGCGGAGCTATCTACAGTAAGTGGGTTGGTCGCTGTGAGAATTGCGGCGAGTGGAATACATTGGTCGAGCAAATCGTGGAAACCACCGGTAAATCGGTGGTTGCAAAGGCTAGTTCTGGGGGTGTTGTACTGACACCACAAACCATGCGCTCGATTGTGGCTGACGAAAAATCAGCACGTATTAGTACCGGTATTACTGACCTCGACACCGTGCTCGGTGGCGGTATATTGCCTGGTGCAGTTGTATTGCTGGCGGGACAGCCAGGTATAGGCAAAAGTACATTATTATTACAAACGGCTGCGACTATTGCTCGCTCAACACCGGTACTATATGCCAGCGGTGAAGAGTCTGCCGCACAGGTAAAATTACGTGCTAAACGGTTAGGCGCACATGATCAAGACCAACTTGGTTTCGTCGCTAGTACCAGTGCTGATGATATCGCGGCAACCATTCGAACGGGTCAATACCGATTAGTTGTCATCGACTCCATTCAGACACTATCGCTCGGAGACATTACAAGCGCGCCTGGTACGGTAAGTCAAATTACAAACAGTAGCAACGTCATTATTCGTGCTGCCAAAGAAGCTGGTGCGGCTGTCGTTTTAGTCGGCCACGTGACGAAAGAGGGCAGTATCGCCGGACCAAAAGTTCTCGAGCACCTCGTTGATGTTGTCTTACAGTTTGAGGGTGATCGATATGGCGGGTTTAAAGTTGTGCGAGCAGTAAAAAACCGCTTTGGTTCGACAGCGGAAGCCGCTATTTTTGAAATGTATGAAGAGGGTTTACGCATCGTCGAGAATCCATCAGCGGCACTATTAGCAGAACGACAAAATGCCGATGGATCGGTAGTGCTTGCGACGCTTGAAGGAACGCGACCGCTACTGGTAGAAATTCAAGCTCTTGTCAATCCGACAAGCTTCGGGTATCCTAAACGTACTGCCAGTGGGTTTGATCTTAATCGCTTAAACGTGCTGATTGCAGTTCTCGAACGACGAACGAAATTGAATTTATCTGATAAAGACATATATATTAACGTCGTTGGTGGATTAAAGCTCAATGACCAGGCGGCAGATTTAGCGGTATGCATGGCAATTGCCAGTGCCGCTGCCGGTCGAAAAATCGATGATGGCACCATTGTCTTCGGAGAGGTCGGACTAGGCGGAGAGATTCGTTCAGTCCAAGGTGTCGATAAACGAATCGCGGAAGCAAAAAAACTTGGTTTCACGATCGCTATTGCACCGAAATCAAAAAATTCATTTATCAAGTCAGTCAATGATCTTCGTACCGCACTCATTGACTACCTACAAAAATAAGGAAACTATGGACATAATAATTATCGTTGTACTGCTGGCTATCGCTACAGAAACAACTTATTTGGTGACAAAAACTGGTCGCTTACAAACACATCGCACTGATAAACCAATTTTTGTTGATACCTCAGTACTAATCGATGGCCGTATCATTGCCATCGCTCAATCAGGTTTTATTACTGGTAAATTATCAATACCGCGGAGTGTCGTGGGTGAACTACAGCTTTTAGCGGATCAGGGTGACCACGATAAACGCATGCGCGCACGCCATGGCCTGGACGTTGTTAACGAGCTCCAGGCACTCCCACAGGTGAGAGTAGAAATATTCAATGATGGCACACGAGCAGAAGAAGGGGTTGATAACCGCCTCCTCTCGCTTGCAAAAAAATATCATGGATCAATATGTACAATTGACTTTAATTTAAACAAAGTTGCGCAAGTAGAACGTATTGCCGTCTTAAACGTCAATGATTTGGCAATGAATTTACGCATGGCCTATTTGCCTGGTGAACGCATGCTTCTTGAACTTTTACAAAAAGGAAATGATGGACACCAAGCTGTCGGACATTTAAAAGACGGCACGATGGTCGTGGTTGAACAGGCCAGTTCTATGATTGGCAAAACGGTTGAGATTGAATTTATTCGGAGCCTCCAAACTGCTGCTGGCAAAATGATGTTCGCTCGACTTGTTACGAAGCAATCCGCAAAAAATACACATGCAAAATCAATCGGGACAAAACCACAAACTCAGCGAGAAGAAAAGTCTCGAAATGTGAAGAAAGTATATTCTTCACAGAAAACCCGTGCTTCACGTCGCCGTTCACCTGAAGATTCCATGATCGCACTCGTCAATAAAACAGACGAATAATCTCTGTAAGAACTAACTTGCAAAGTTGGCTTGTTGTTGCTGACCACTTGAATCTATGACAGTGGCGTAATCACTTGTGTTTGGCTTAGAGTTCACCCCACTCGCTGTGTAGGTTCCATTATTTTGTGATACACCATTGTAAGTACGTCCGTTGACACTGAAAGTCACACTCTGCACGCTATTTGATCCTGCGGCAGATGCCGACACACTGACCGTATAATTCCCCGGTATGCCACTATATGTCGGGGTCCCAAGTGTTGGTTGGAGGTTACTTGAACTTGCACTACAATCACTCGCGCCGTCGCTGATACTGCCAGCCAGTGTGAAGGTACCATTTGGATCAATGTAAAGGGCTTGGTTAGGGGATGCCGATGAAACAAGCGGTATTTTTATCACCTGAACCGTTGTCTTTGCACCAGCTGGCGTACAATCAGTAGCCAACTTTTTTGTTATGCTATTGAAGTCAACATTGGTAAGACCTTGATTAGGGCTCCAATAGCTCGGGTAGACCTCTCCACAGGCTTGATCAAAGCGACCATTACCAGTGACAAGCGTCTTACTACTACAGCCAATACGTTGAATACCGGCAGGTTGTTGAATCCAATCGCCTGGCTTCCATTTACCAGCATTTTGGTAGGTGGTCTTATAGGCATATTGCAGAACGGTGTCCAGGATTTTTCCAGGCACAATCGACGTTGCATTGTTACGGAGAGGGGTCGTATCTGGGTTACCTAACCATACCGCCATCGTTAGCGCTTGTGAGTAATTAACCATCCAAATATCTTTTGGTGAGGCGGTTTCATTATTGGCGTTTGATGTACCCGTTTTAGCAGCGGAATCAACGCCAGGAATGTACATACCTGTGCGACGTGCGCCGACAAACGTACGAGCATTATCGTCATGAAGAATATCACTCACGATGTACGCTGCCTGTGGATTCACCACTTGCGTGCCAGTCGTGTCAGTCCATTTTTGTAAAACTTGTCCGACGCTATTCGTCACCTTGAGAACCGACGATTGCGGCTTATAAACGCCACCACGACCTAAAGAAGCGTAGGCATTAACAAGATCAACCTGTTCAATACCACATCCACCAATAGCAGCCGATAACTGCACTGTCGTGTCATTGCCAACTGTACAATAGCTTTTTCCACCCAGAGAGCGAATGGTTTTGATTGATTGTGAAACGCCATCGATCGCCATTGCCTCAACTGCCGGAATGTTCCATGAATTCGCTAACCCAGTACGAATAGTTGCCGCACCACTATTTATCGGGTCGCCGTTGGCATTACCTAACGGCGCTCCATAAATGTTTGGAATGCTATTATTAATAAGTTTTGATCCACTTCCGAAATTAGCTGCACCGGCTGCTTTTTGCTGAAAGAGTTGAGCGTACACAAGCGGCTTGATGGTGGAACCTGGTTGGATATATGCCGTCGCGGCGTTTACCTGGCCGTACCCAGAGTACCCGTACTGACGCGACCCCATCATAGCGACAATTTGACCTGTTTGTGTATCTTCAACAGTCGCTGCACCGTTACTAAATCCATATATCGCCGGCGCATTGCTATTAAACTCAGCTGTCATAGCCGCTTCAAGTTGTTGCTGAATGTTATAGTCCAAAGTTGTTGTGACCGTCAGGCCACCTTGACCAACAACCGATGCGCCCAACTGATTCGTAAGTTGCGAACGAACCATTTGGACAAAATGCGGTGCTTTCATATTATCTTCGATCTTGGTTTGTGGTAACAGGTGATCAAGGATAGGAAAACTCTTCGCCTCGTCCGCCTGTTTTTGGGTTATGTAACCACTTATTACCATATCGTCAAGCACTTGATGTTGGCGTGCGAGTAACGCCGCGTTACCATCGGTATTATACGGATTAAAGTAGGTCGGATTTTGCGGGATGGCAGCCAATAATGCGGCTTCTGGGAGGGTTAAGTCTTTTGCCGGGACACCGAAATAAGCTTCTGCCCCTGATTCAGCTCCGTTACGTGGACCACCGTATGGTGATTCATTCAAGTACATGGTAAGGATTTGATCTTTTGTATACGTTCGTTCGACTTCAATCGCTAAAATGGCTTCTTTAATCTTACGCGGAATTCCACCAAACCCGCGGTTGCTGTCTTGATTGGCGAAAAACACCTGTTTCACGAGTTGTTGGGTTAACGTCGATCCGCCCTGAACACTTCCACCGGTCAGGTCATTTATTGCCGCACGGGCGGTACCACTAATACTGACACCACTATGTTTATAAAAATCTTTGTCTTCAATGGAGACAGTAGCTTTTTTCAGATTATCACTAAGCTCATTACTATTAACAACCAGTTTATAGTTGCCGCCACCTGTATCTTCCCATAGTAAAACGCCGTTACGATCGTAATACTTCGTGACCGTACTTTGGACGCGTTTGGCAAGCTCCGCTGGGTTAATTTGGTTAAGATCCTTCCGGAAGTAAGCGAATAATGCGCCAACAACTAAAACAAGGAAGAGAAGGGCGATTCCGGCTATCTTAAGGGCCATAATGAGACCACGCTTGCTAAACCAATACGCCCAAAAACGTTTTGGGTTGAGGCGATATAAAGCTCGTTTTACCGGATCTTTCGGAAGCGTCGCTAAATATTCTGCCCGACGGCGACTACTTGCGTCTTTTTTCACTTTGAGACGGTTAGATAAATTTGAATAGACGCTCAACTTGCGCGAGGACTTTTTAGCTTTAGCCACGAATAACTCTTTTTCCCATAAGCAGTATTGTTAACAATTATAGCATTAAATTTCCCACGCAATGCTTAATTTTGCTATAATCACTCCAGTGAAACAGACAGGAGATTCATGACACTTTCCGAAGAATTACAGTGGCGCGGCTTTGTCAATCAAATGACATTCGGCAATATTACCGAGCTTGATAAAGAGCCGTTGTCATTCTATTGGGGCGTCGATCCCAGTGCTGATAGCATGCAAATAGGGAATTTCGCCGTCGCGATGATGGTACGTCATTTTATTAACCACGGACACAAGGCATATTTGTTGGTCGGGGGCGCGACGGGCATGATTGGTGATCCGGACGGCAAGAAAGATGAACGCACGCTCCTTACCCTTGACGACGTTGCCCGCAACAAAGCGGCCATCACGGCACAATATAAAACCGTCTTTGCTGGTAAATCATTTGAGATCGTTGATAACTACGATTGGTTTAAAGATATACAATACTTGACCTTTCTAAGGGAAATTGGTAAAAACGTGCCACTCAGCTCAATGCTCGGGCGCGAATTCGTACAGTCTCGCTTGGGTGAAGAGGGGGCGGGTATTAGCTATGCTGAATTTAGTTACTCATTAATTCAGGGCTATGATTTTCTCCATCTTTACCAAGAATATGGTGTGACGCTACAAGTCTGTGGGGCTGACCAATGGGGCAACTCCATTGCTGGTGTCGATTTGATTCGTCGACTTAAAGGGAAAGAGGCCCATATTTACTCCACACCACTCATTGTCAATAAAGCAACCGGTGTGAAGTTTGGGAAGAGTGAAGGCGGGGCAATTTGGCTTGATCCAAATAAAACCAGTGTCTATAAATTCTACCAGTTCTGGCTCAACACCGATGACGAAGGGGTCATATATTACATGAAAATCTATACGTTATTGGACAAAGAAACAATCGATGACATTACCCAACGTCACGCGGAAGATCCCAGTGCTCGTATTGCTCAAAAACGGTTAGCCCAAGAAGTAACGAGCTTAGTTCACGGCAAAGATCGCATGGTATCCGTTGAAAAAGTCACCAGTGTTTTGTTTGGCACTACTT
>CAZKIJ010000031.1:0-7260 GCA_964552895.1 uncultured Candidatus Saccharibacteria bacterium
GCTGTGGCCACTCCGCACGACACCGTTACCCTTTTGAATGCTGTAGTCACCACCAATATTGAGACAAACAGCCGTATCACCGCCCGTCAAACTGCTGACCAGTAGCGGTGACTTCTTTTCATTATCAACATACAACATCTCGTTAAGGCTGGGTATATCTTGATCGAATTGAACCTTGATAACGAGGCCCTTTAACGCTCGGACAACACCCATTTTCGTCCTTGATTTTTCGACCATTAATCTGCTCCCCCAGCTCGTATTTTTTTCAATCCTGCAAGTGATTCCTTCAAACGCGTGTCCACCTGGCTTCGTTTGGCACGGTTGAATTCGGTATGCAGTTCCACGGCATTTGCCACCGATCGTTCTTTGGCAGCCGACATAGCCTTAAAACGACTGGCGACCTGGGCTAAACGACTATCGTAAATGAACTGGGAAATAGTCAGTCGTAAAATCGAGTTTTCAAGGTATGCAGCCACGGCGTAAGAGCTCGGCTCAAAAATGTAGGTTTTTTCAGTGACAAGATCTTTGCCGACGGTCGATAAATCGGCCACTCGACCTTTGCTCGACACCCCGTCACTCAAATCAACGTAGATAATTTCTTGTTGTGATAGTGAGATATAATTCTGATAATAAATACGGCTTTTGGTGTATTTCCGGGTGATGTCCATGAGTGGATCAACATTGATATAATCGTGTTACGGTAGGTCAAAGTAATAGGTCGTGTCGATATGCGCCTGTTTCAATTTGAGTGCGCCGTGATGACCAATGACCATGACATCATTTTTGGTTTCATCGTAATGATCGACGACCTTACGGATCAGACGATTATCGATATCGCCACTCAAACCACCTTTCGCAGTAATTAAAATTAACAATTCTTTATTGATCGGTTTTTCGTTTTCAGTACGACCATAGTTAAACAAGACATCAACGCGGATTTGCTTGTAAATACTCCAGACTTCGTCAAAAAATTGATTGCTAATAAGCACCTTGTTTTTGGTTTTGGCGATTTGCATACTACTTAAACTTTCCAACGCTGATGTCAGACTGACGACAGACCTTACCGATGCTTCTTCAGCTTTTATTTCAAGGGGACGCCTCATTTTTTAGCCTCCGTTGGTTGGGCTGGTGCCGCGGCTGCGGCGGCGGCGACAGCGGCTTCTTCAGCTTGACGTTTCTTTTCGGCTTCAAGCTTGGCAGCTTTTTCGATTTGGGCTTTCTTCACTTCATCAATTGTAGTGACCTCTTTTTTCAAGGCTGCTTCCAGCTCATCGTAATTGCCCTTCATGTCTTTATCTTCTTTAAGCTTGGCAGCATACTCGTGAACTTTTTCTTTCAGTAATTCTACATTGATGATTTCTTCTGGCGAGCTTCCCAGAACGATGCTCATCAAAAATTGTTGTTCGGCAAAACTATAGATTTCTCCGATTGCCTGGTTCATTAACCGAAACAAGACTTTTCCTTTGTCATAATCTGATTGGGCTTGCGGACTTAATTCAGTCCCAAAGTGGGCGTATTCTTCGGCGGTTCGGTAGCCCGCCAACGTTAGGTTCAGCTTATCAGCTAAACCTTTTTGGCGCTTGTTTTGGCCAACACCACCAACACGCGTCACGGACAGTGCCGTACTCACGGCTGGCCGCATGGTATCAGCAAAAATCTTCCCGTCTAAAATCCATTGACCATCAGTAATAGACATGACATTGGTCGGTAAATAGGCGGTGATATCACCACCTGGCGCATAGATGATTGGCAGCAGCGTTTGGCTGGCATGGTTTGATTCGGTTTTGCCACCGCGTTCCAACAAGCTGGAGTGAGTATAGAACATATCACCAGGGTACGAGTCTCGCCCCGGTGATACACCAGCAATCAATGATATTTCACGATAGGCTTGGGCATGGGCCGTCAAATCATCGTAGATCATCAAAGTATCCATATTGAGTTTGTGCCAGAAATATTCACCGTGTGCGGCACCGACGTACGGTGCCAGGTACGTCAGGATGAGCGATTCGAATGAGTTCGATACCACTACGATCGCTTTTTTCAAAGCATCGTTTTTTGTCAGCGTGCTGACCAATTCGGCGACATCGTGTTGACGCTTGGCAATGAGCACATACACGACGGTAATGTCCGTGTTTTTCTGGTTGATAGCCACTTGGGCGGCCAGTGCCGTTTTGCCCACTTTACTATCACCGAGCATGGCCATGCGCTGACCACGGGCCAACGAATACTCAAGATCGAGAATTGTGACCCCCGTTTCAACGGGAGTATCGAGCAATTCGCGCTCATACAACATAGGCGCGGCATGGAACACGTCCCATTCTTGATCCGGGACGATATCACCCTTGCCGTCGATTGGTTCACCAAACACATTGATAACCCGACCAATAAAGTTTTTACCAACCGGCACCATAATGTCAGCTGCTTCTATCACCGCTAATGAGCCGATATGGAGTGGTGACGGATCAAGCTTCATAACGACCACATGGTCCTCCAGAATCTGATGGACGTAACCACGGGTGCCATCGTCAAACCGAACTGTGGCATGAACGTTAGTCGGCTGTAGGCCTTTAATACTGACCATGAATGAATCGACGCCGATGATTTCACCGACGGGGTTGCCTTGGTCGACCAGCTTTTTGAAGACTTTATTTTGCTCCACGCAACGCCTCCAACTCCTTGGTAATAAGTCCTCGATTTTCAGCTAGTTTGGCACGCATACTCCAATCGTGAACATGGTTTGCCGTCCGCACATACACGCCCCCAATCAGAGCTGGTTGCAGGCCAACCTCGATGACTGCTTGGGGATGCACTGCTGTGCGTACCCATCCGGCTAATTTCTCTAAACTCGCGCCATCGGCTGGTACGGCAAATGTAAGGTGTATGGTCGGTACGTTATTTTTTAATAGATGGAGTTGTTTAATAAGGGCAGCTCTCACTTTTGCATCACCAAAATCAAGCGTGTTGACGTCTAAAAATTCACTAGCTTGTTCGGATAATACTGGTTCGACTTGCTTCTTTACGCCGGTTTTTTTGCGAATAGTCATTGACGTGAGCTCATTATCAGCCCACTCCAATTCAGTTACTACCCGCGAGATGTCAATTTTCGTGACGAGATTGGCGGGCAACACGAAGTCACTGTACTTGAGAGTTTTTTTCTCACTCATAACGTCATATCATCCACGATAGCGGTTTTATTCGCTTCCAATTCTTTCATAATGGCGGGCAATTGTGCCTTCAAATCGTATTGATCACCAAGCGCGCCCAGCACGTAGTGCTCGACGATGCGTGCCATATTGGTTTCAAACGCCGTCACTAACGTATTCTTTTCTTCGGCCGCACCCTTCTCGATTAAATCAGTAATGGTCTGCTGTTGAACTTTCAGCGCCTGAACGCCATCGGTCATAACTTTGACAGCTTCGGCCTGAACGTCATTCATCGACCCCATATTGGTTTTGCCTTTTTCGAATACGCTATTGAACGAGGCTTCTTGTAATTCGATGCTTTTTTCTAGTTTTTTCGCCAGCTCTTCTTGTTTTTCCTGCAGTTCACGGACGCGATTGTTAAAGATGTCCATTGCCTGATCTTGGGCGGCCTTCATCATCTTTTCATAATCACCAAAACTATCATCGAGGCGTTTGGTGAGATGGTCTTTTAACTCCTGATGAACAGTGGTAATCGCGGCGTCGAGGTCTTTTTTGAACAAAACGGCATTATCATCGAGGATTTTATCGAAGTATTCACGGCCATGTTTCTGTAATTCCTCACGATAGAGCTTATCAAATGAAAGCTTGGCCTTCTCGGCTGCTTCCTCGGCTGCAGTTTTTTTGTGTTGAAATAATGCCATCAATCCACCCTATAGTTTCAACAATAAATATACCGCAAATAGGCCAATAACTAAAATCAGCAGGCTGGTTAAGATGACTTGCAACAAGGCTCGAAAGATTGATTTTTTGGATAATGGATTTCGACCAACCGATACGACACTGTTGCGGACCCCGGCGTACAGCATGATCAGCGCCGTGATGATACTGGCACCCGTAATGCCCATACTGAGGTAAATTCGAATCTGACTCACCTGTTTCTCGGCAATTTGTTCGCCTAAACGCTGCAACCACTGCGGTACATCAACTTTAGTGCTTTTGACGTTTGGGTTATGTTGTACATTGATAGTAACGGGGATGGCGCCAATTGTAACGGTTTGAACTGTGTTGCCAGAAGTGTCTTTAATCGGCATCGATCCAAGTGTCAGGCTTTTGCCATCGAAACCAGCGTTGGCTCGACCAAACACCGTCGACTGTTCGGTCGTGGCTTTCATAGCGATACCATCAATCGATGACATAGTGAGGTAATCACCGGCTGTAATTGGACCGTTTTGCGTATTCACGAGGACACGATATGTTCCAGATACCGCTACAAACACTTCGTTCTGCAACGCGTCGTTCACAGACGAGATCAATAACAACGAACGATCTACGGTCACACCAAACATGTTTTGCAAATTCGATTGTGTCGCGACCGTCACTTTTGTTGGGTCATTTTTAACGAGTTGTACAATGGTGCCGTTACTTATAGGCGCATCGGCTGCATAGCCCTGTACCCCAGTACCAAAACTTGCGGCAGATACCGGCCACACGCCCATAGTGGCGGTAACGACGGTGACCACAAGGCTCACGATGATACGGACGAGTTTCACTTTTTGTTTGGCTCCATTATTTAAGGGGTCACGCTTTGGCTTCATTATAACATAAGCACATTGGGGTCAACGCGACACGGTGATATATTGCTACCCCTTAGTGGTTATGGTACAATTCAGTCAAGCTTTGATGGACCACCACACGTCACAGTGAAATAAACATTTTGGCACCTTTACCGGTGAAAAAATCATTCAATGACCGTGTGGTATACCTTATCCACTATTATTAATCGGCGACAGGCACTGCGATTCGCAGGGCTTCTTGCCCTATCTGTTGCGCTTATCACAACGCTCTTTTTAGGTGTTGTTGCGCATGCTGCGCCTGGTGTCAATCAAACCCTGAGTTTTCAGGGTCGTTTGATGTCATCAACGGGTAACGTCGTGGCCGATGGTCGTTACAACATGCAGTTCAAGATTTATCAAGATGGCGACGGGACGACCGCCGGTGATAGCGGCGGGAGTTTGAAATGGACAGAAACCTACATCAACAACAATAACAGCGAGGGTGTTGATGTCGTTAACGGATTCTTTTCTGTTAACCTTGGTTCCAAAAATCCATTTGGCAACCAGGTCGACTGGAACCAAGATACGTTGTGGTTGTCGATGAACATTGCCGGTTCCGCCGCCAGTTGTACAACGTTCAATAACGGTAGCTGTCCGGCTGACGGTGAAATGTTACCGATGAAGCGCATCACGTCGACGCCATATTCATTGAATTCTGGCATGCTCCAGGGTAAAACCGCCAGCAACTTTATCCAGCTCGCACAAGGTGTACAAACTGATGCCAGTAGTAATACCAGCAGTATCTTCATCAACAAAACCTCGACAGGCAACCTCATTCAGTTACAAAACGCCGCCACTGATATCTTTACGGTGAGCAATACCGGTAATTTGACACTGGGGAGCAATGCCAATAAAACAATTTCGATTGCGACCGCTGCTTCGGGTACGGCTGGCAACCAACTATCGGTCGTTGCTGGTGCTGGCGGTAGTGGCGCTGGGGCAAATGGCGGAGATTTAGTCCTTCAGGGTGGTGCAGCCGGTGGCACAAATGGTAATGGTGGGGCTGTCAGCATCGATGCAGGCGCGAAGACTGGTACAGGAACCGGTGGGACGATTGCCATTGGTTCAGCGAACGCCAGTTCTATTACGATCGGAAATATCACTGGTGGTACCTCGAATGTCGTCCTGGGAACGAATGGTGCTGCTGCCGGGGGTACAACAACTGTTCAATCAAAAGGTGATACCGTCGTTGCAACCAATGGCACGCAACGGGCTCGCTTCGCTGGCACTACTGACACCCTCTACGTTGGAAACGCTGATACGAGTGGTAATGCCATTACCGCCAATGGGTTCACGGTTCAGGGTACGAGCAGTACCGGCACCGACACTCAAGGTGGTTCACTTACCCTGACGGCTGGTGCGGCGACGAACGGGAACGCGAACGGCGGCAACTTGAATCTGAGCGCGGGCAACGGGAGTGGTACCGGCGCTACTGGCTTGGTCGTCATCAATACACCAACCTTCCAGACCTCAAGCGAACAGACTTTTTCAACCGATGGTTCAATGACGCAATCAAGTATCAATGGTAATGGTGCCATTTTAATTAAAACGACGACGCCGGGCGTGACAGTCACTTTGAATGACCCAACCATCACCACGGCTGGCCGATTAATCTATATCATGGCCTCTCCCCTTTCTAATGATTTTCGTCTGTCGCTTAATGGTGGAGCAATAGTTACCGTCCGGGCCAATACCACCACGCCGTTAATATGGAACGGCTCCGACTGGTCAATCGCTGGCGGCTCCAGCGCCGCAACCCTGCAAGACACCTACGATACTTCCGTCAAAAAAGATGGCAGCGGGAACGTCACGCTCACCAATGGCGCTGATAATAATGGTTTGAATTTGCAAAATAGTAGTTCGAACTCGGTGACCGGTTCACTCTTAACCGTCAAAAGTGCCGCTGGTGAAAATATTCTGGCGGTGAATAGCACCAACGTCAAAGTCGGGAGTAACAGTTCTTCACCAACCGTTTTGAGTCTTGATAAAGCCGCGTCAGCGCCAACCGTTGATAGTTCGCTGGTCGGGAGTATGTATTACGACACTACCATCGGTGAAGTCCAATGTTATGAAGCGAGTGGCTGGGGAAACTGTAGTTCGAGTCCGGACGCGTTTATTAACCTGAGCCCTGAATACAGTAATGCCGTCATGCACGGTGAGGGCACCGGCACAATGAAATCTGATTTTTGTTCAGATGCCCTCAACATTAACGACGGTTCATCGAGCCAACCAACCATTTGTGGCGCTGGTGAAACCTACAACTACTATAACTGGACCGCCACCGCGCCATCTACTCAGACTCGCAGCATCTATGTCACGTATCAGTTACCATCGAACTTTAAGGGCTTCGTAGCTGGTTCCACCTCGTTAATGGGACGAACGGATAGTACTGATGCCAGCGTCAGCTATCAAATCTACAAAAACACAGGTAGCGGCTTGGCCGCTTGTGGCTCAAACTTATCCGTTTCAACTGGCGCTCAAACCTCATGGCAAAAGAAAACCGC
>CAZKIJ010000032.1:0-1880 GCA_964552895.1 uncultured Candidatus Saccharibacteria bacterium
TGGTTTGACAACAGTTGAGATTTGTCCTTTTTGTAGTTTGGCGGCGGCTGTCGCTAAGCCACCGTCTTGATTACTTTTTGGGACAAGCCCAGACACACCATAGGTGACGATCGAATTGATTTTATTTAGAGTCTCGGCCAATAGTTTAAGGTCAGTTTGGCCGCCTGCGACGACTTTACCAGCGGCATCGGCAGTTTGGCTTGCCTTATCGTCGATTGCATACGTAACTTTTTGACGAAGTAACTTATCGTAGGTTGCTAGTTGATATTCCTGTGGGCTCCAGCCGTAATAATCCAAGATCACGGCATTATAGGTCGATTCAGAGATTTGGCCATCGGGTGAAGCACGCTGTTGCGTTAAAAACAACTGCAATTCATTATCACTAATAGTGATATTCTTTTGCTTTGCGAGCTCAATCGCGTATGCATCAGCGATGGAGTCTTGCAACGCCTGTGCTTTGACCTGAGCCGCTTGGCGTTTACCATTATCGGTTTTAAGACTCACCTGCTCTTTATTAAGCAAGTAATTCATTGAGCTGCGGTATTTGAGCAGATAATCGCTGTAAGGAACGAACTGTTTATCGACCTTGGCAACAGGGACCGGCACGACACGTGTCAGGCGATAAAAGAAGGTGTCGCTGGTTTGTGCGCCATAGAGCTCCCAAATAACAAAGCCGATGAACAGCAGCACTACCACAACAGCAATAATGATGGCGGTCAGGACGAGGCGGTGACGCGCTACCTGAACAGGATATTTGAAGCGGCGCCCACCCGCTAAAATACGTTCGCGGTGTTCAGCGATGGTCTCAGAGGTAATACGCGATGGTACTTCCTCTGGTTTTTTGCGGCGGATTTTATTAAGCAGCTTCTTCATAGTCTCCATTGGCAGCCGGATTGGCATCAATCGCCTTCCCTACCGCGTCTTGCAACTTATTATAGGTTTTATCAGGGTGCTCAACTTTGTGAATGACAAGGTCACCAACAAACGTCTGGATGACAATCGTGCCGTAGCCCAAAATCTCACCACTGAATCCTGGTATATTATAGCTTATGTTTTGAATCTTGGACAGCCGAAGTTCAACCACATCCTTCCCAAAAAAGCCCTTTTGTGTCACCTGACGCAAGCGCTGACTGGTCACGATCCAAATGGTGAAATACCACATCATGAAGTGATAAAAGAACAAAATCAATCCAAGCAATAGTCCTCCGGCTGGCAACAAGAACAGATAGAGATTATCTTGCCAGATGAGCGGTGGGATTGCCGTGATGGCGAAAGGGATCAATAAAAGATAAAAGCCTTTGCGCATGGCGATAATGTGGCGACGAAAGATAAAAAGGACATTTTCCCCTGGGCGTTGCCCTTCGAAATCGGTCGATTGTGGTTGTTGTTCATTTTCGGCCATGGTTGGCCTTATTTTATCACGTGTGCCGTACGATCAGCCACAGATAGAGCAGCCAGACAATCACGCCGCCTACCCCACCAACGACCAAAATGAAGATGTAGTACGGATTAATCAAAGAGCCCAGCTGTGAGATAAAACTAGTGGCGACCAAGCCCATACTAAGAGCAATGGTAGATAAAGTCAGCGGACTTTTTTGCTCTGGACGGAAATGGCGAATGACGACATAAGATATAGCCGCGATAATAACAAACGGCACCGTATACTCAATCGCCCACAACAGCGCAAAAGTATCTAGATTCCCAATCGAGCCAATAAAGCCGAGGATCGGAACAGTCACCAAACTTGCGATCAATACTACTTGATAGAGCCTGTCTTGCAGGACAGAATCCTTTTGTTTATGGTTGTGGGCGTAATAAAACGCCACGACACTTGTCACGATTAGGGTTGCCAGAATTGGCCAGGTCGAAATAATGGTCGC
>CAZKIJ010000032.1:1980-3574 GCA_964552895.1 uncultured Candidatus Saccharibacteria bacterium
CTAGCGGGGCGCTTCCCTATTTTAACAGATTAGCGTGTGAACTTTTCGTTCAGGATACTGTAGTCGTACAGTTCGTCATCGCTAAACCAGTGCGGAATTTCTTTTTGGGCGTCTGCTTGGTCACCGGAAGCGTGGATGAGATTTGGAATGCCCTGATCGGTGTCGTCGCCATAGCCGTAGCTCATATGGGCGTAGTCGCCGCGAATTGTCCCTGGTGCAGACGATTTTGGTTCGGTCGAACCGACCAATTTACGAACGAGTTCAACAGCTTCAACACCCTCAAACACCATAGCAATCACCGGGCCTTCCTGCATGCGCTGCAAGGTGTTTTTGAAGACCTTTTCGCCACGTCGGGTAATCACTTGGCCAATTTCTTCATAATGTTTATGGTAATGTGCTTCATCTGGTGCAATCATTTTAGTGGCGATGATCTTTAGACCAACGCGTTCAAAACGGGTTAATATCTCACCCACAACACCGCGCTGCACGGCATCTGGTTTAAATAATACTAATGTTCTTTCAATTTTACTCATGAATATTAATATAACCCAAAACACACGTTCTGTCTCTTAGGGAGACTAAAACGATGTGCAACCCTAAAGCTATCAGCCTGTTGCTTGATAGCTTTAGGCGTGTAACGGTCTTGAAAAAAGACAGAAAACCAAATTTGGGTTATGATTAATTTATGTATACATCCGAATTACTCTTGGATTTCATCGAACACCTAGAAGTTGAAGGTGGACGCTCTGCAAAAACGGCTGAAAATTACAAACTGTATTTGGAACGGTTCGTTGAATTCACGGAAGATATTGATGTTAAAAAAATAACACCAGAAATCGTTCGTAAGTATCGCCTCTGGTTAAACCGATATAAAAATAACAACGATGATGAATTAGCCACAATCACGCAAGCCTACCATTTGATTGCGCTGCGCGGGTTTTTAGGGTACCTATCAAAGCGGGGCATAGAAAGTTTAGCACCCGACAAAATCGAACTGCCAAAGATTATCCGCAAGCAAGTCACGTTTCTGCACTATGATGAAGTTGAACACATTCTTGACTCAATTGACACGTCGTCAGAGGTAGGGCTGCGTGACCGCGCCATTATTGAATTGTTGTTTTCGAGCGGCTTACGCGTATCGGAACTCATTAATTTGAACCGTGATCATATCAACACTAAGCGTCGTGAGTTCATGGTACGTGGTAAAGGCCAAAAAGATCGCCCGATTTTTATCAGCGAAGCCGCTGCCGATTGGGTCGAGAAGTACGTGGCGGAACGGCAGGACAACCTCCCTCCCCTTTTTTTAAATTACAGTCGTAACAATCAAACGACGACAACGGGTGATTACCGTCGTTTAACCGCCCGCAGTATTCAACGACTCGTTACCCACTACGCTCGGCTGGCAGGCATCACTAAGCACGTCAGTCCACACACCATGCGCCATAGTTTTGCTACTGATCTACTGATGAATGGTGCCGATTTACGCAGCGTCCAAAGTATGCTCGGCCATTCGAATATCGCCACCACTCAGGTTTATACCCACGTGACAGATGAACATTTGCGCGAAGTCTACGAGAAGTTCCATTCAGAAACA
>CAZKIJ010000032.1:3674-7157 GCA_964552895.1 uncultured Candidatus Saccharibacteria bacterium
GTCGCATTGGTGTCATCAAAACTACTCATAGTGAAGCCGCCAGTACGGCTTATTTGCATAAGCTGCACACGCATGAGCGATGGTGTGGTTTTATCCCAGCTCGTTTGTGCCAGTAACGGGAGCGGCGGTGTTGGTACAGCTAACTTAACGTTGTAATTGTTGGTTGATCCCAAGTCTTCGCGTGAGAACCAATCAAGTTCAACCGTACTAAAAGCGGTTTTGCCGGCCAATGGAATGATCGTTTGACCAGATTCGTTAATTGAACCGATCACATTATTGGTATCAAGTGCGACTTTGACACAGGCGTAGGCTTGGTTCAGGCTTTGACTGGTATCAGGATTGCTAAAGTCAGTTTTTTGGAGCGGAATTTCAGGTAAGGATGTCGATTGGTCTGGATACAGTTGACTTAAGATGATGCTATTACAAGTGGCCCAACTGGCTGTATTGCCGCAGGCAGTTATTTTAGCTTGGATAGTCGCCGGGTCATTGCTGGGGTCTGAACTGGCCACACTGACGCAGGCTTCATATTTCAAGAGGGCACGTTCGGCATCTTGGACACCGGCTTGGGCGGAATCGTAGGCACTCTGTGATAAGTCCTGTGCGCTGGCCTCTTGTTGGTTTTGCACCATAATACGCAAAAAGCCAACTGTCACCACAGTGATAAGCAAGGTGGCAAAAATGACGACGAACAGCGAGACTGCTCCCTTTTCATGTTTATGCATACTCCTATTGAACCGCATTTTGGGCCCTCACGACAAGACTAAATTCCTGAGCAGTACAATATTCTAAATCAGCACCAGCCTGACCGGGTGGTTTACAGACAAGTAAGCCATCGTTCACGTTACTGCCTTGGCAGGCCGGTGATTGGCTGGTGGTGAGTGCGGCAGGATCATTCGTTCCTAGGCTATATGAAATCGTATACAACTGTTGGCCGGTTAAGGTATCCCCAGCCGACGCTTGCGAGGTGGCACAAAATTCATGAACTGCCAAATTATGATCAGTCGTCTGCAAGAGCTCGACAGCATTCGCTTTTGGGACGTTTTTCGGCGCGCCATTCGCACACATACTCGCACTCGTATCGAGCACTCTTACGAAATTGAAGACAGAGGTTTGACCATTCACGTCTTTTAACACGTTGATCGACGCTGATCGGTTGCCAGCATTGTAGGTACTGATGGCTTGGCCAAAGTTCCAAACGTAGCTGTATTGGCCCAAACACAAACTACCACCCCATGGCTGGGTAACATATTTGCGCGCGTTAACATCAAGTGAAAAGACGCGAGCGTTCGTAATGTCACGCGATAGGTCACTCGCCATGGTGCGTGACGCTTGATCAACTTCCTTTAGCGTTAGTCCGCGGTTATAGGTTTGACTAATTTGTAGAACGATCATAGCAATCGCCAACAGGAGCATGGAAAGGAAAGCCATTGCCAGCATTAATTCAATCAAGGTAAAGCCTTTATTAATTCGGTTCATATAGCCTCACGACGGTGCCTAATGTGACGGGAATGTTACCACTCGGGGATGGCCAACAGGCCAGGATATGAAAATCGATGTAGCTAGGGTTGCTTGGTTTCGTCACTCGGATAGCTTCAATCCACATACCCTGTGGTTTCGGTCCGTTGTTGTAAGCAACTTGTGCGTAAGTGCTCGCAGGCTGATAGATCATGTTCGCTGGTGCGACGAACTGTCCTTTTTGGCTATCCATAATAAAACTACCGGTCGCTGGAGTTGGGCAGCCAGTCGCATCGCCACCGAGATTAGTAGTGGTAGTAGCACCAGTTTGCTGGATACTGGCTACCATAGCTTGCCACTGCCAGGCTGGCGTTTTGACGCTCGCATTCGGGTCGAAGGTTTGGCCCGGCGTATATGAGGCAACATAAGAATCATGCAAAAAGCGCAGCGTCTCGGCCTGTCCGTTGACCGCTTGACGCACCAAGCTTGTTTCTAATGCCCGCTCCGATAGTAACGAGCCTTGATTCATCAACGTTAAGGCGCCGACTGCGACTAAGCTAAAAACACTGAAAGCAAACAGTACTTCAATCAACGTGTCGCCGCGCTCCCGCCCTAACATTGTGTCCCCGATGCCTTATCAAGTTGCAGTAGTATATCATTCGAACGAGTCTCAACACCTGTAGCGTTTGTGGCGTAGGCGTTTATCACGACCGCTTGGACGCCACCTGTCACTAAACCGCCGGCATCGATACAGATGATACGTTGATCTTGGCCGCGCAACACAGCATTATTAAATGTTTTAGAAACAGTATCACCCGTTACGAGCATAGCGGCTAGGGCCGCCCCATCAGTAGCAGCTATATCAGGCGGTGAATCGATCGTGAAGGTGTACACCGCACCGCTGTCTGGCGAACGAACTAAGAGAATACCAAGTGAACGTGGTGTGCCAGCGGGTTTGGCGTCGGTGCCAGCAATCGGCCACGAAATGGCAGTCCCCCAATCAAGCGTGCGATTCTCGATATCACTAGTAGTGAGGCTTAATTTATAATTATTTACGAGTGAATCGATGTCATTGCCCGTCGTATTTGTTCCTGACTGAAAGCCAGTGATGCTTTGGGTACTGACTTTTCCTTGATTTATAACGATGTACCTGCCTAAGAGAACGCAGTCACTTTGACCAGGATACGTACCAGGGCCAGCATTTTGCTTGACTTCGCCACTCCCATTACATGTCCAGCTGTTATCTTTTGGCGTGACAGCATTCTGAACATCGAGCAGCTGGGTATATTGATTTTGAATGAGAGATTTAAACGACTGCACACTGTCACGGTAGCGCTGGGTATTAATTGATACGCCAACCCCTGATAACAACGCCATGATCAGCACACCGGTAATAGCCAGAAACAACATGGTTTCGAGGATGGTAAAGCCGGCGATTTTTGTTGTGCCCATTTGTGCCAATTATAGCATAAGCGGCACTTCTCTACCCCAGTTAATACAAGAAGAAACTATTCCAGTATGTATTAATCAGCCACACCCCCGTCAATTGTGCGACAACCGCTCCTAAAATAAGTAACGGTCCAAACGGCACATGCGATGTCCCCTTTAGTTTCCCACTTAATAAACCTGGGAGGACAACCAGCGTGCCGATGAGGTTAGCGGCAAATAAAGCGAATAAAGATAATCGCCAATCAGCTAAAATAAGCGCTAGGCCAAGCCCCAGTTTTACATCACCAAAGCCAATCCACTGCTGATGAGAAATGTGATACAGCACCAGGTAGGTACCACTAAGAATGGCGATGCCGCCCACCACACTGGCAGCTTGCAGTAATGGGCTTGGTGCCGTGACAATTGATATGACAGAGATAATAGCCCCAATAACCATCACCGAAATACTCACCCGATCAGGCAACAAGAACCATTTCGTATCATAGGCAAACAAAATTGCCAAAGCAACACCAGCAATCAGCCACAACATGAACTGGCTGATCGTCTGCCACGTATCGAGAGGGACGGGCCAGGAAGCGT
>CAZKIJ010000033.1:0-6739 GCA_964552895.1 uncultured Candidatus Saccharibacteria bacterium
GCTATGAGACGTACCCCCGAGAAAACAACAACTGACTATTGCCAAAGTGCCAACAGGATACCATCCAGAACCATAACAACCAAGAAGAAGGCCGCATTTAGCCACCAGAATGACAAACTTTTACGCTGGTAAAGAGTATTGCCAATAGTGGTGACGGCGGTAAATCCAAACCACAAGATAAGAGATACCCACACCCCTTGTGAAAATGTCGTGACATGCAAACTACGAAGGATAAGTGCCTGTGCAAACGCTAAAACGAGGCTACTGATGACAACCAAAATAATTGCTCGATTGGCTTCATTTTTTGGCGTCTTCATCATGTCAACGCCACTCAAGTTTGACCATCTTTTACCAAATCCCGCCGGTGAGTACCAAAACGATCCAATGACAACGTTAATTACCCACGCAACCAAAATTGCGAAAATACTGAGCCCTGCGAAGTCTAACATATGAATCCCCTCCTTGATTATGGGGCCAGTATATCACTTTCGTGCAACAGAGCAAGTTTTGATTCAAACACTATTTTGGCATACTCGTTTAGTACGAGTGCGACTGTAAAAGAATCATTCATCCAGCCATTTGCCGTGAAACGATTGGATTGCGGATGCGCGGCGACTGGTTTGATCTCGATATCCCATGGGCAAAAGGTGTACCATTCCATCAGTGCCCGTGTCAGTACGAAATTGGTGGAAACGATGGTTAATGATGCTGGCTGCCACTTCGTTTCCTCAAATAAATCGATGCTACGTTTAACATTATCGGGTAACGTTAACGATACCTCTTCTAATAACAGGTCAGATTGAGGCACGCCGTGCTCCGTGGCATAGCGAGCCATTCGACTGGCTTCTGATTCGTGAGTTTTGACATAATGGGGACTGTTACCACTGATAATGATTGTCTTAGCAGTGTCATTTTTGTAGAGTTCGACCGCCCGGGCGATGCGGGCATTGGTGTCGGCGCCAAAGACGAAGATACCGTCGCTCGGCGACAGGTTTTCGGGCGGAATCAGCGCTGTATATAGACTCACGTACAGATCATTATATTGACGATGCGCTGTGATAAACGGAGTCAGTGTATTGAGCGTCGTCATGATGCGTTCGCCGAGTGTCTCAAGCTCAGTGGTGGCGTAGTCATCGAGCCAACTGGCGTCGCAATTTGCCAAGCGGCATAATTCGCGAAACGAATCGAAAATCGACTGGTTTTTCACGATAAAATCAAACCGCACCGCTGGTCGTTGCGACTCCTTTTTCAAAATGTCGAGCACTTCGGCGGCGGTTGGCATCTGGGCGCTACTGACGCGTTTTTTGTAGTTGTGGGGCATGGTTCTATGGTAACAAAAATAAACCTTGCGGGCTTATGGAATAAAATACTATGGTGACCTTTATTGAATCTAACTAGAACAACATACTTATGAAACTCAGACGGCTCTATCAGCTTATGAGAGGTTTCATCACTGGCTTAATTACACCACCTTATGGGTGGAACTAATCTCGTTAGTGGGATCACGTTCAGTGTTAGCTACATAATGATACATTGTGCCATCTTTTATAAAAAATTCTTTGATGTAATCATCATTGCCAACTATTTTCATCGTGCTGTCCACGGAATTTGGCGTGACTATATCCTTAAAGACATATTCTCCGCCTGAGATTCCTCTTAGCTCTTCGCTATCGTGTATCGGGTCAGGGTGATCTGTCGTTACGTGAGCTAAAAGTCTATTGTTGGTAGTATCATTATATATGTCATAGATACGGTCAGGGGTCGCGGGCACTTTTGAAGTAAATCTACCGACATACTGAATCGTATCCCGTAATAATAATGGGTATGCTTCTACAACTGTTCGTGGCAAAACCAATTCATTATTCATGCGATTTTGTATTTCTATAATTACCATTTTATCATTATGTGAAAAGTGGACAGTTTACCGACATATCCAGGTCGTTCGGTCACCAAAGCCCAGAGAGGTGGTCGGCCAGCTGCTCGGAACTCGCCCAGTTGTCGATGACAACCGTGCCTCCCTCGCTGTCAGGGAGACGCCAGTAGACTATACTCTCGCCGAAGGCTCCTCCCTGCGCCTTCACGTGCCCGTGCCCGTAGCCGTCTGGGGTGAAGGAACCGCCGTAGAAGATGTCGATGGTGCCCGCTTCGCGGACCACCTTCGCCTCCTTACCATCGAACCAGGCCATTTATACTCGTTTCTCTTTAGAGTGTATGGGATAGCCATCCATAAGACCCGACAAGTCGTCTCTGTCTCGTCGCGAATCATAACACCATTTTATTTATAGGTCAATAATATTTTATAAATGATTCGCAGCGTACGGGAATCGAACTGTCTAACAGGTAAACAAAAACGTCCCAAAGGACGTTTTTGCCGATTTCTCCAATTTTGGTGATCGTGGTTGAATCGAATTGGAACGATATCCTTATGGAATTCAGGCGGCTTTATCACCTTATAAGGGGATTATCTCTGGCGTAGAACATCCGCTAGAGGATTAGAACTATCTGGTATAAAAACTACAAGCTGAGTTACTTTGAAAATATATCGGTAAGCATAGTAAGTATTTCTTTTGATTCATCACCATCATCAGCAAGCCAAGTTGCTAACTCTTTATCGCAAAAATCCACTATAGCATCGAGGCTCTTCTTGGATTTATGGGTGTAATCCTCTATAGCACCTTTTTTCAGAATGAAGACACCTTCACTATATGCGCCGTCAATTTTTGTCTCTACATCTGGATCAAGTAATCCGAGTTCATGAATACGCTCAGCATCTGAAGATTTAGCAATATCTCTTACTGTGCTTACGAGATTAGAGAATTTCTCGAAGCTTATTTTTTTAGTTGAATCAAACTCTGAATTTAATGCTGAAAGAGATTTCTCAATGCGCGTCAGATCCTTTGCACTAACTGTATCGAGTTTCTTTTGAGCGGCATTATTGACAGAGGATGTCTCCAATGCCTTCTCGACAAGTGTAGAGCCATTCTCTAACACCAAGGAGTAGACATTATCAAAGTCACCAATGAAATAAACATCTATACCATATGCTTCAAATAAGCTTCTCCAGTTTTGATAATTTGACTTACCTCCAATATCTAAAACTGCTGTAGTTGAACTTTGGTTTAAGTAGACTTTTTCGATAATATTATGAAATAAATATCTATCGGTATCGCCCTCAACTAATATAACTTTCCTCGCGAAGAGAGCATAAGTTGATCTAGTATTATCAAGAATCTTGATTAACTGTTTACGTGTATGATCCTTTACTTTCGGCTGATACACTGTTGTATCGCCAGCCTCATTGCGTATTAAGCGGCTTACGGTGTTTATAGTTTGAGAACTAATTAATGATTCCGAGTGCGTGACAAGAATGTATTGATTATTAGTCTCAGAACTAATCTCTTTGATTATGTGAAGATAAGCTGATTGAAATTGGAAGTGTAAGTGCAGTTCTGGCTCATCGATTACGACAAGTCCTCCCTCGTATTTTCCTCTTCCGTAAGCCTCAAATATCAGATGCAGTAAGGACTTTTGACCTGCGCTTAGATCATCAATATTTTCTATAACTCTTTGGTTACGAAGGGTATCGATAAAATTAAAAGAGTATGACCATGAATTAATGTCTACTAGCTTTAGTTCACACTCTAAATTGATTAGCTTTAGCTTCTCATTAATTTTTGTAAGTATCGGTGAAACAATATTGTTAGCCTCTGTCTCACCTTTTGCTCTAAGCTCCTGAACATGTTCATCAGCAACTGCTATTCTTACCATGTTAAATATTGACGGCTCACTACTATCAAAGGTTCGTAGGCTTTTACTGTGATCATTGTGGCGTAACGACCTTAACTGTAGCTTCGCATCTGACGATAAACTTACGGCATTACCTATCGATCCGTAGTTTCTATAGCTCCCTAGGACAGCAAACGATTCGCCTAGTTTATCGATGTCCTTTTCGTCAGAGGTGAAATTATAGAGATCAATTAGGTGATTATAGAGATTGTAGTCTTTTAAATAGTTCCACGTTCCATTATCTGACACATTTAAAACTGAAAATTGTTTGTCTATGTCATCTAAATCGATAGTAAAGCTTAGCTCGTTACTATAATCCGTTATATCCATAAAAGCATGTGTAGTAAATCTTCCGGCCAGTGTGGATATTTTGCTAAAGTTATCGTGAATAATACCTATATTCCTCTTATCGATATCTCCAAGCGAGAGAGTAATCTTAATCTGTTGATGTTTGTCTAGGTAATTCCAGTTTCTTGATAGTTTAAAGCCTTCGGTACTAAGGTGGTTCTGCAATACGATTGACTGCTGTAGTTGATCCGAGGATAGATTTGGTATTTGGTTTTCTCCATACTGCATCATATATGGCATGAATATCACTCGTTTCAAAACAAAGTTTATGACCTCAAGAAACGTTGATTTCCCCGAGCCATTTTCACCAATAAATATATTTAGATCATCGTCGAAATTAATGAGAGTGGCATCATCTATCGATTCAGCATACTTGAAACTTGTAATGTTTGAAATCCTAAGACTTTGTATCTTCATATCACCAGTATATTACAGATGTAGCACCTGATATCTACCGGTCAACTAATTTCAGCTTATGATTCTTAAATTTGCCGACAAATACATTACCGTATGCAATCGACCTCAAGAGTGAAAAGTTTGGAACGGACGGTTTGAGTATGTTTTACAGATTGAAAGACACAAAAAGACGCCGAAGCGTCTCTTGATTCCTATATGGTGATCTTACCGGGAATCGAACCCGGATTGCCAGGATGAGAACCTGGTGTCCTAACCGTTAGACGATAAGACCGCGAAGCCGAGAGAAGTAAAATTGATGCTCAATTTTACTTCCGAGTCGAGCTGGCTTTTCTGAGCAAAGCTCAGATAAGACCTTAAAACGACTCATCAAATTCTATCAAATCTCCCCCGTTATGTCCACCTAAGCGTCAAGCTTTTGGATCACTTCGATCAGCTTTTTCGGCGTGATTTCGGCCTTGATCAAGTAACCGTCGGCATGTTGTTCCATGGCCGCGCGGGATTCATCGTCTTGTTCAAAATTAGTCAAAATAATGACTTTGGAGTGAGGAATGAGGTCGTCGGCACCGCCGCGCAAGGAGTGAAGAATGTCGTTACCGCGGCGTTCAGGTAACATGACGTCGAGCAGGATCAGATCGTAAGGTTTGTTGCGGGCTGCGATCAGACCGTCGTTGCCGTCAACCATCCAGTCAACTTCGTATCCGGCTTTTTTGAGGCTCCGAACGTACATTTCGCCGATGAAGCGATCGTCTTCTACTATCAAAATCGTTTTAATCATCATTAGCCTCTGTACATGTTATGGTTTTTGATCCAGCCGTCGTTACTTTTGATTACGGTCTCGTTACTATTATCCCCTGCCTGGAGCTTATCCGCAACACTCGCGTAGGTCGGGAGAGTAACGATGAAGGTTGAGCCATGGCCCTCTTCACTACGGACACTGATGTCGCCGCCATGCGATTCGACAATCGCTTTAGAAATATAGAGGCCGATGCCAGTGCCAGCGACGGTTTCACGTGAGCGGTGGGAGCGATAAAATTTTTGGAATAAATTGCTGACGACGTTGCCGGGCATGCCGATGCCGTGGTCTTCGACCGATAGTTCGACGGTGTCACCTTTTTGTTCGGCGGTAACGGCGATATCACCGCCCTCGTTACTGTATTTAATAGCGTTGTCGATAAGGTTGGCGATGACTTCGCTGAGGCTGGCGGGGTCGGCGGGAATCGTGGGCAGATTTGCGGGAATTTCAACGGCGAGTAATCGATTTTGGGCGCTGGCACGCAACTGCATGTCGTCTCGAATTGTGTCGTAAACCGCAGCCAGTGACGATTCGACCAGACGAACTTTCAAATGTCGGCGATCGTAGCGCGAGGTGTTTAAAATATTGTTGATGTAGCCGGACAAACGGTTGGCAGAGACGGCTAAACGACGGAATAGTTCTTTTTGGTCGTCGGCAATGGTATCGTTCAACTCATCTTGTAAGACGTCAATGTAGCCACGAATGACCGTGATCGGACCGCGCAATTCGTGAGCGGCAAAGGCAATGAAATCCAGCTCTTCTTCACCGACTTCATACAATTTCGTGCGATCAATGAGGGTCATGACGGTTTCGCTGGCTGTCCCTTTGTCGTAGGTTACAAAGACATCAAAGAAACGCCGGCCTTCTTCATCAGGTAAACGATCAGCAATGCGTGTCCAAGTGTTTTCAGCGTGGACGGCATTTTTATCGCAATCATCAAGCCACCGCTCCAAGGTGTTGTTGTCTGGAAATAAAAGATCGAGTTCGGTTATCCCCTCTGAGGTAACGTGGGTTGGCGCGGCTCTATTGCTATAGGTGATGGCCCGGTTGTTGTCCATGACGACAAAACCGCAAACAGTTTCATTCAAAGCAGTCTCTACTGCTGATGGTGTTGGAACGACGATAGGCGCCTTGTCTTCTTTTTTACTGGCTAATTGGTAAATAGTTTGGAGGATATCTTTCAGTCCGTTTCCTGCATATTTTTTGTCATTAGGATTTGGCGGTGTGGTAACGGTCGGTTCGCCGCTGACATGGATAATGGCCGAGGTAACATCCTGCAGGGGTCGAATTAACATAATATAGGCAATAACGTCGCCGATAATAGATATTAAGGCACTGACGCCAATCGTCAGGATACTCACGAGCGGATAGGTCGTGAGGATGGAGGTATAGAAC
>CAZKIJ010000034.1:0-6047 GCA_964552895.1 uncultured Candidatus Saccharibacteria bacterium
ACCCCTAGACAAATCAACCGAAAACAGATACAATAATTCAGATTATGAAAAAGAACCTGCACCCAACCGATTATCGCCCTGTCGTATTTAGCGACGATGTGGCTGGTTTTGCATTCCTCACCCAGAGTACCGCGCAGACCAACGACACAATTACATGGGAAGACGGCAACGAGTATCCCCTCGTCAAGATTCACATCTCGAGCGCCTCTCACCCCTTCTTCACTGGTGAAGAAAAAATTATCGACACCGAAGGCCGTGTTGACCGCTTTAAGAACCGTGCCGCCGCTGCCGAAGCTCGTAAAGAACAGCTCGCGAACAAAGCAAAGAAAGCCTCTGCTTCAGCCGCTAAAAAAGCTGCCGCAAACTAGCGACATATCTTTCTGAGTTATCGTGTCATTTGCGAGAATCTTGAGTCGCATCAGGAATCTCGCAAATGACAGCAAGTGATAATGACTCAGAAAAGATAGTCGCTTTTTTGTTACACTAGTTAAAAGGAGATGCTGAGATGCCACGAATTGCCATTCCCCTACCAGATCTGAGTACCGAACGTGAACAACTCACGGCTTTTTTGGCACGCCCTGACGCATTTAGTGATCCTGACTTTAGCAAGAAAAATAAGCGCTTGAATGAATTAAATGAATTAATTGCAAAGGCTGAATTACGGCAAACCCTAGAAAAACAGTTAGAAGAAGCTAAGCAGCTAGCCAATGGCAGCGACGAACTGGCTGAATTGGCCAAAGCTGAAGTAAACGATGCAGAAGACCGATTATCAATATTGGAAGATGAATTATTCATCATGCTAGCACCGAAAGACCCGAATGATGACAAGAATGTTATCTTCGAAATCCGCGCCGGTGCTGGTGGCGATGAAGCGAGCTTATTCGCGGCCGAATTGTACCGTATGTATTTGCGTTACTGTGAGATGCATAATCTCAAAACCGAATTGATCAGCGAAAGCGCCAACGATACCGGTGGCTACAAAGAAGTCATTTTCAGTGTGAAGGGTGATTCGCCCTATTCACAACTCAAATTCGAATCCGGTGTTCACCGCGTGCAGCGTGTGCCAGCCACCGAATCTCAGGGCCGTATTCATACGAGTACCGTCACTGTTGCCGTCCTTCCAGAGGCGGAAGAAACTGATGTCGACATCAACCCGAACGACCTGCGTATCGATATTTTCCGAGCGAGTGGACATGGGGGGCAATCGGTCAACACGACCGACTCGGCAGTCCGAATTACGCACCTTCCAACTGGAATGGTGGTCACCAATCAGGATGAAAAATCACAGATCAAAAATAAAGATAAAGCCATGGGTGTATTACGCTCTCGCCTTCTACAGATAAAGATTGATGAAGAGAATGCCAAATTAACTGCCGAACGCCGCAATTTAATCGGATCGGGTGACCGTTCGGAAAAAATTCGTACCTATAACTTCCCGCAAGATCGTATTACCGATCACCGTATCGGCTACAGTCGTTCGGGTATCCCCCAAGCCATGAACGGCCAAATCGACGATATTATTGAACGTCTTGGAGCGTACGAACGTGAACTCGCCGCGAAAAATGCCGAGCTTTAAACAATGGCTCGATGATGCCGAGGGCGAATTAAAAGCGGCTGCTGTTCCCTTACCACGCTTGGATGCTGAAATCATTTTGGCGCACACTATTAATCAACCCCGTACCTATATTCATGCACATCCAGATCACCTATTAACAGAGCGCCAAGATGAAATTGCCGATGCTCGTCTGGGCCTGCGAGTTGATCGCGTGCCAGTCGCCTACATTATTGGTCACAAAGATTTTTACGGCCGTCGTTTTAGTGTCACCACCGCGACACTGATCCCTCGACCTGAATCTGAACTGATGATCGATTTATTAAAGGAGTTTTACGGCAATAATTTGTCGCTTTTCCCAGAAAAAACGCAGCGCTTGGTGGACGTTGGTACCGGCAGTGGTAATTTAGGCATTACCGCAAAGTTAGAGCTCCCGGCACTCGACGTTACGTTGGTTGATAACAGCCGCTACGCGCTGAGTGTGGCGGAAAATAATGCTACCGCCCTCGGTGCCGACGTCAGGACCTTAGCAAGTGATTTACTCGCATCGTATCCATTTAAGGCCAGTTTTATCCTGGCGAATTTACCTTATGTTGATGCCACCTGGGAACGTTCACCGGAAACGAATCATGAACCAGTTGATGCTTTATTTGCCGATGATGGAGGAAAAGCGGTCATTGTTCGTTTAATACGCGCTATCAAACGGTCGCTAGCTGTTGGCGGCTGTCTATTTATTGAGGCCGATCCAGAGCAACACGCCGCACTTATCAGTGAAGCTCGAAAACAAGACCTGACTCTCCAAAAACAGCAGTCGTATCAGTTAGTTTTTCGTCGCGAAAATTAAATCGTTGTCCCAATACCGTTGAAGAAAACCGTCAGCACAAAAATAACACTGACCGTGAATAGAATTGGCAACAATACGTCGATGGTACGAATTTTTTGATGGTGATAAAACGAATCATATGCTTTGAAAACGACGAATCCGACCAGCAAGACAATCAAAGCAATCTGCGGCAAAAATAGGTTTGAGGTACTCAGTAAGCGGTACCCAACCGTCCAGTGATATGCTACCCAGCTTATCTCAGCAAGTGTTGTTGCCCATATCAGTGTTAACGGCAACATATGGGTTTCCTCGTAGGTTGTTAACACGTGACGAGCGGTTGCGTAACCGATCACCCACATCGCAATAACCACTACTGAAACCGGCCAATCATAACTGATTGCAAATAAAACACTGGTACCGGCAAATAACGCCACGGCGGCTTGTGCCACAACGAAACGCCGGCTGGAACGAGGTTTTATTAAAATGAGCCAGGCTATGTAGGCCAAGGTCACTAGAATCAAGAATACCCATTGTTGTGAGACAGTTAATTCATTTGCACCGACAATCGCACTCAAATATCCAACAGCACTTAAACCGACGATAACGTCGACAAGATTGGCTTGAATGTTAGCGAACCAGTAGCGGCTGCGCACCGCTAAAACACGCCATTTACTCACCAGCACGAGGGCGATTGCCAACCAAATTGACCCCGTGGTTTTCATCGCAACCAAAAGAGCAATGGCAAACGCGACATTCAAACCAATATAGAACACTTCACTCACGAAGGAACGGCGACGAACTAGTCGTAAGAACTCCATAACTCTAGCTAGTATACCTCAAAATCGCTCATTTTACTTTTTTTCAGAGATAGCTAGCTAGAGGAAGAGCCAACAATAATGACGAAATCCGTATCGCCGGTAACACTAAACGGCGGCGTGCTCGTTTTTAGCGTTACGTTATACATTGTCTTTAGTGCGTCCGCTGTAGCAGTTTTATTAGTCGTGATTTGGTATATCGTGATTGGTGGATACGTACCAGATGGCGCATTGGTGATATTTCCGACCGTGAAGCCCTTCGAGGTTAGATTATCCGCTACTTTTTGACCAGCGCCCGCAACACCACTGCCATTCATAACAATGATGTTGGCATTCTCGGCGGCCGCTGGATTACTTGATAACGATTTTGTAATATAGGCTCGAATATCATCGTAGTTAAACGTCCCGGCTGCTGGCACGACGCTACTCCCAGCATTAGAGAAGGATTGAGTCGTCATCAACATATTACCTTTTTTATAGAAATCGAGGGAACGGATGTCGCTTGATTTAATATTCTTACCTAGATCCATCAGGGTGCGGATTTCTTTGGTCTGAATGTTGGTACGCAAATTATTACCCAAAGCATCAATTAATTTAGAGACAGCGACGACATTAGTTAAAGTACCGGTCGACAAAGCTTTCTCTTTTATAGCAACGATAATCTTTTGTTGATTACGTTCGCGGTCGAAGTTTGATTGTGCCAACCCAACATTTGCAGCGTCACCACGTGCCTGTGCCAGATATAAAGCGTGTTCCGCATCAAGTGTTTGTGGGCCCGGTTGATAGTCAATAAAGTGGCCATCTGGTGGACAGTTCTTTACGCGTTGCGCTTTTGTTGCCCCACACTTCCAGTCGAAGTTGGCGTCCATAATACCTATCTGATCTGATGGCCCATTACCGTTATCACCTTCGATATCAACAGTAATCGAACCGCCAATTGCATTAATCACATCGCGAACGACTGTATAATTCACATGAACACCGTATTGAATATCCAGGCCAAAAATATTACCGACAAATTGTTGTGTTTGTTGTAAACGGCGTTGCTCAGCCGCGGGACTTGTGCCGTTGTCAACACAACTAAAGTAGCCGTTGATTTTCCCAGCATAGCCTTCGGCACAGGCTTGACCATACTGAACATAAAGATCACGTGGCACGCTGAACATGTACGCATTCTTTTTGTTTTGATCAATACTTAACACTAATATCGAGTCAGTTAGATTAGCCCCCTGGTGGCCAGGATCATCCTCCGAGGTTCCAACAATTAAGAAATTGCTGCGCCCGTTTGCATCCTGTTTTAGCGGTTGATTCTTTACTAAATCAAAGAGACTTCCCTTAAAAGCAGTTTGGGTGGCAAATAATACTTTAAATCCGAGATAACCACCTATTAAGACAGCCAGAATGGCCAGCCCAATGAGCACCCACTTCACAATCCGAAGGATTTTGCGGCGCGGTCGTCGATCTTTTTTGTCGCGTTTTTGCTGACGACGGCGTTGTTTTTGTGGTGCATCGTCATCGATTTGCTGGAGGGAATTATCAATGTCACGTCGCCCAATTGCCATATTCGCGCGCGGATCCCCTACGACCGGACGACGGGCCTCAATATCGTCACCACTATGCAGGGTGCGATCAATTGGTCGAGCCATACTCTCAGGCTGCTGTGTATGCAGTTCACCAATTCGGCTACCGGGGCGACGAGGTATAAACCCATCTATTGACGGTTGTTTATTATTCATAAATACTCCACCTACTATACCGAATTTAGCTGAAATTTTGAAGTTAAAACATAAGAAATAAAAAACATTCGGGTATAATGAGTTCCTAGATGGAAGCTGGTTATTTTCAACGACACCCTGCCGCCAAGGATATTCTTGGCATTATTATTTTCATTATCTGTGTGATTATTGGCACGATTCTGATCAATTCATTTATCTTCCGCAGTTTCAGCGTGGTGGGCCCCAGTATGGAAAATACTTTGCGTACCGGTGATCGTTTGATTATCGACCGCGTCCCGGTTACGATCGCCCGTATCCAAGGGAAAAATTATCTGCCGCAACGCGGTCAGATTATCGTTTTTAAAAATCCTCAGTGGAGCCCCGGTAGCCCCGATGAATATATCGTCAAACGTGTTATCGGCCTACCTGGCGAACGTGTGGTCCTGAAAAACGGTGTCTATACGGTTTACAATCCCACGAAACCTACCGGTTTTAACCCTGACCAGTTCAATAATAATGAACCCGGCCAACCCGCTAGTGGTGAGGTCGACCAAATCGTTCCCAATAACGAAGTCTTCGTTTCTGGTGACCACCGCCAGGGCGACTTTTCGTACGATTCACGTAACGGCTTAGGCACTATCCCGAGCTATGACATTATTGGCCCAGTTTCGCTTCGGATTTATCCATTTACGCAGCTCCGGACATTCTTTAATGAAGGCGCGCCGTACTAACTGAGTATAAAGTCTTTTATAAACGGCTCATTTGAATTATTTAGCGCGTCGTTAATTCTTAACGGCGTAAATGATTGAATTTTTCGTGGTAAATGACTTACTGAGAACCACTGGCCGATATTTCCGTCGAATTCGGGAACGAACTTTCCCGTTGGTTCAACCGAGGTGAACAGATACGTGACGTTCCAGATGCTACCATCGTTTCTTACATTTTTGTGTATACCCTTATATTCGATGTTTGTTAAACGAAAATGCGACTCTTCGTACGTTTCCCTTACGACTGCTTCTTCGGGTGTTTCATTTTGCTCTATTCCACCGCCAGGCAAGGTCCAGATATCTTTATCGGGACGATATATTAAAAAAATTTCATGTTTGCTTTTATCTTTAAATAAGACGATAAAAGAGCCGTCC
>CAZKIJ010000035.1:0-5926 GCA_964552895.1 uncultured Candidatus Saccharibacteria bacterium
GATTGACAAACCAGTTCGAAACCCTGGTGGATCACTTGCTTTACGGGCACGATTGGTCGATGTATCGATTGGATGGATGAACGGCTCTTTTTCTAGTACGCGGGCGGCGACGGTGGTTTTGCCTACTCCCCCTGGCCCAACGATGGGTGTCATGTGTACATGTTGTGCCCGTAGGTGGGCACGCATGTCACTGTTTTGACAGTAACTATCACGCGCTTCATGTAACTCATAAAGCATGGCTGCTTCGCGTTCGGACACTTCCATCACTGCCGCTCCTCAAACCCACCTACTTCGATTATTGTCTGCTCTATTATGCGATCTTTTTCGTCCATTTTAAAGTCAGCTTTTATTTTTTTACCAGCGAGTACGGCAGGAAGCCAATACGGATCGTCGGGCCACATCTTTTCAAAAGGCAAGAAGCCGCTCTCAAACCAAGCGGGTTTCATTTCTTCGCTTTCATTCAGATCACCCTGCCAAGCGGTCGCAAAGAACACGTGGACGTGCATGAGGGCTGGCTCGCCCTTGAAGAATTCGTCAAACAAAATATCGGCAACTTTTTCATAAACGGTTGGGGTGACGCCAATTTCTTCTTGAGCTTCGCGAATGAGGGCTTGCTCGATTGTCTCCCCTACTTCCACTTTCCCGCCGACGCCATTCCAGCGGCCTTCACCAAAGCCGCGCTTTTTCATGGCAAGCAAGACACGCGTATCTTGGCGCAGGAATAATAGTGTTAGTGTTTTTTCGTTCATAGGTCGATTTCAATACTGATAGGACAATGGTCCGAACCTAGTACGTCCGGGTGGATGGCAGCACTTTTCACGGCACTTTTCACGCGGTCACTTGCCAGCCAGTAGTCAATCCGCCAGCCGACGTTACGGGCACGGGCATTGGCAAAATGGCTCCACCAGGTGTACAGCTGGGGAGTATCCGGATAAAAAGCACGCAGCGTATCGAACCAGCCGGCCTTTTCAAACTGATCAAAGCCTTCGCGCTCTTCGTTAGTAAAGCCGTGCTTGCCGACATTTGGCTTTGGATTAGCTAAGTCAATTTCGTTGTGTGCTACATTTAGATCACCACTGAAAAAGACGGGCTTGGTTTTGTCCAAACTTTGGATGTGTTCCAAGAATGCCGGGTCCCATTGTTTGTGCCGCAAGCCGACGCGGGACAGGTCATCTTTGGAGTTTGGTGTATAGACGGTCACCACCCAAAACTTCTCGAACTCAGCTGAGATAACCCGACCTTCTTTGCTTGGGTCGCCGTAGCTGTCACCCTCGAGCTTGTATTTTTTGGCGATGTCATCGGTGAAGCCGTTAATGACTTGCAACGGTTTGATCTTGCTAAAAATGGCCGTGCCGCTATAGCCTGGTTTCTCGGCGCTATTCCAATATTCGTGATATTGTTTTAGGTCGATCTCGGCTTGTCCCTGCTTGGCTTTTGTTTCTTGTAGACATAAGATATCCGGGTCATGCTCTTGTAAAAATGATTGCAAGGCACCTTTTTTAATGACAGCACGAATCCCGTTGACGTTCCACGAATAGAGTTTCATAAGTCTATTGTATCATCGACCCTTTGGGTACATCTTTTTATAGATATAGGCTTCATACGCTGGCCTATTGAGTTTTTTGAGGAATTTTTCCGCTGTTTTCAAAATAAAGGTTTCGTTTTCGCCTTCCTCAAATAGCCTGTCGCACGTTATTTTTAGTTCGAGCGCATCATCTTCAAAACCAATCTGTTCGAGCCTTGCGATAATGGGGCGCACCATGTCGGCATATGCCGGTTCTTCGTGGATGATATTTGGCTCGCGGTTTATAAAATCAACATGCGAAATAACGTGTCTAGTAGCACCATTTGTCAAGCGCCGGTTGTGACCAAACCGCTCTGCGGCATGGATAACATTATCTTGCTCGTTTTTCATAGGTTTATTATAACGCTTTCATTGATCGACGCGCATCCCGTTCTTGATCGCGACGTTTGAGAGTTTCTCGCTTATCGTAGTTCTTCTTCCCTTTACCGAGGGCAATGACGAGTTTGACGAAATTGCTTTTTGTCAGAAGTCTGACAGGCACGATATTCATACCTGCTTGTTTTTGTGAGGCAAGTTCGTTGATCTGTTTACGTTTCGCCAGCAGTTTACGCGGTTCGGTATCGACGGTTCGTACTTGCTCACTTCTTTCGTTTAAGACAAGGCTAAAACTGGCATTGTTAAGCCAGAGTTCATTATTGCGTATTGTGACAAACGAGCCTTTTAGCTGGACGCGGCCATCGCGGGCAGCACGCACTTCCCTGCCTGTTAAAGAAATGCCAACTGTCAGTTCATCACCTAATGCATAGTCAAAACGCGCCCGCCGGTTGACGATCGCTGATTGCATTTTTTTGGGCTTCTTTTTGGTGGCCATAATTGCTTATTTTATCAGATAGCGGACGATTCTAACAGATAACGATTATTGACAAAATATCATTTTATTTAATGGTTGTATGTTAAAATTATCTCAATTATGCGCATCCTGATGTCGAGTGAAAGTTACTGGCCAAACAATGATGGCGGCGCGGTTTTTGAGCGTCGGTTGGTCCATCAATTACTTGAGGCGGGACACCAGGTTGCCTTCCTGGCACCTGGGCAACAATGGCGGTCTTACAAAGAGCGTGATGGTGACTATGACTATACAATTTATCGGACATCATCGGGCCCGCTGCCACTTAATAGTGATTATAAAGTCAGTTACTATGCATATGGTCAAGCGCTGAAGGCATTTCAAGAGTTTCAGCCAGATATTATTCATGTGCATACCATGGCATTGGCGGGTGCGGCTTTGTTAAAAATTGCAAAAAAATATCATGTCCCGATCGTTGCGACAAATCACTTAATGCCTGAAAATGTCCTGATGAGTTTGCCAGGTGCCATCATGAACTCGAAACTCGTCATCACTCAGTTCTGGCGAGCGATTGTGCGTTTTCACAATAAATTTTTGGCGGTATCAGTGCCAACTGAAAGCGCCGCAGTCCCCTTGCGTGAACATCACCTGAAGCGACCATTGGTGGCGATTAGTAATGGCGTAAACATTCACACCTATAAACCAGGGAGCACAACCCGGCCAGACAACCTTCACCGTTTTGATTTACCGCCTCATTACTTCTTATACCTCGGCCGCGTCAACGCCGAGAAACGGATCGATATGTTGATAAAGAGTTTCGCACTGACTCACCCAATCGACTTACATCTTGTTATTGCTGGTACGGGCAATCGCTCGACGGCACTTGAACACTTAGCGAGCGAACTCGGTATACTTGATAAAGTTCACTTCGTGGGGCGTGTCACCGACGATGAGAAGATCGCGCTGTATCAACATGCTGAATTTTTCGCGATTACCTCACCTGCTGAATTGCAAAGCATCGTCACGCTTGAAGCAGCTGCGAGTGGGTTGCCAATCATTGCCGTCGATATCGTGGCGCTGAAAGAGCTGTGTCATAACGGTAAAAACGGTTTTTTGGTGACACTGGATGATGATAGGGCCTGCGCGCAAGCAATCACGAAGCTCCACGGCAACCCGGCCTTGCGGAAAAAGTTTGGCGAGTACTCTCGTGCACTTATCGTTGAGAATCATTCTGAGGAAGCCACCTTACAGCAGTACCTCGCGTTTTATCAGCTTGGCTTTGAGCAGGCGAAGACCCCAGCTGGCAAACGTCTGATATAATAAGACAAATTATGCGTGTCGGCCTATTTACTGATAGTTACCGTCCGGCTATCACCGGCATTACTTATGTGGTGGATATCACCCGTAAACACCTTGAGGCGATGGGCCATGAGGTATTTATTTTTTGTGCCGGTGAGGGCGTCCTTTTAAACAAAGGCGAAATATATGATCATGACGATCACATCATTCGTTTTCGCAGTATACGGGATCTGGTGTATGAGGATTACGGTTTGACGATCTTCTTTCCTGCCCGTGAACTGAATCGGATTAAAAAACTTAACCTGGACGTCATACAATTCTTTGCACCTGGACAAGTTGGCTTGATGGGCGTCTATGCGGCTCAAAAAACGGGCGCGGCGTTGGTAGGGTCTAACAATACCGACCTCTCGAACTATATTCAGCACTACCCAGCTGCCGTACCGGCGTTATTAGCCTTAGCGCCAACGCTACCGATGACCTTTAAATTCAAAGGTAAAGACGCTCGTGAGTTACTAAAAATTTATCGTCCACGACGTGCGATGTCGAAATGGGGTAAAGACGTCATTGAGAATCTGATGTCGATGATTTACAGCCGTTGTGACGCCGTTCTTGCAATGGGACCAAAAGGGGTTAAGCAACTAGAAAGTTGGCAAGCAAAAACTGGTTACCACTTTGATATTAAATTGATGCCAACCGGTATCGATGCGTTTCCAAAACCGACAAAGCAACAACTTGCCGCCTTTCGGGCAACCCATGGTATTGCTGAGGACGACGAGGTGATGCTATATGTCGGACGTTTAGCGGCCGAAAAGAATTTGAGTATATTGATTCCCGCTGTCCGTCGCGTCTTGAAAACTCGACCAAAAGCACGGCTATTGTTTGTAGGTGATTTTGAATATCGCGAAACACTTGAACGGCAAGCTGAAAAATCTGGTGTTGGTCAGCGTATTACGTTTACTGGGGCGATGCCGCGCGAATCGTTAGGGGTAGCCTATGCGGCTGGCGATGTCTTTGTTTTTCCTTCCCTCACCGATACTCAAGGGCTCGTATTAAATGAAGCGGCGCACGCTGGTTTACCATTTGTCATTGTCGATCCAGACGTGAGCCTGGTTGTCGAAAACGGTAAAAATGGCTTGTTGGCACGTAATACCGTTGTTGATATTGCGGAAAAAGTCACGTCACTCCTTAGCGATGCTGCATTACGTGCAAAGTTTGGGGCAGCAAGCAAGCAATTAGCCAAAGATTACAGTGAATATGCCCAGACGAAAAAACTCGAAGAAGTGTACCGGGCAGCCTTACGAAAACCAATGAAATAAAAACTCCCCAGGTGTTTCGACCGGGGGATTTTTTGTGAAGCGTATGCTTAGGCCGTCACTGGCTGGATGTTGTGAACTTTGATAGCGTCTTGAATTTTTGGACGGTCAAAACCGAGGACGATATCACCATCGATATCGGTGACTGGAACGCCACGGAAATCGCCGCCGATCTTACCCATTAATTCATCGTATGCAGCTTTATCTTCCTCAACGTCTTTTGCAATATAGGCAATACCTAGGCTATCAAGCCATTGCATTTCGGTGTGACAAAAGGCGCACCAACTCGTACGGTAAACAGTAATCTTTGGCTCTTTTGTGTCGCTCATTGCTATCCCTTCTTTATACTATATATTTTATAGTAATTTCCTTTTCCATACAATAGCTTCATTATATCATTGCGAGGTGCTTATGCTATACTACCACCAAGGAATACACTGTGGTAGGGAGGCAAAAACAGCAACAACGTTTTGGTTTCGCCGTCGGGCGTGGATTTGCATTGCCAACCGTTCTTATCTCATCAATCGTTCTTATGACCGTCTTAACGGTTGCCGTGAGTGCGACTGCGGCAGTACGAAACGCCCTGCTGAACCAATATTATAATCAGCTGGCGCAAGTTGCCGGTGAAGCAGGTGTCGCTTATGCGAAAGCATGTTTGGCAGCGAATAACAATGTTCCTACCTGGAGTTCGGCGAACCCGTTAAAACCAAACACAGACTGTACCGGCACGACGGTTGCCGGATATCCGCAATATGTCATGCAGAATGGTGATGTCCAAAGTACGTACAGTGTAGGAATGCCCGTCGTCGATGCCAACGGAAAAGCCGTTACCGTCCCGGAAAATGGCAAAGTTAATTTATTGCGTACCTCAACAGGAATTATATGGAAGACGATCACGCAGCCAACGGCTCAGGCGGCGGTTGTTCCTGATCAATGTTCTGG
>CAZKIJ010000036.1:0-4262 GCA_964552895.1 uncultured Candidatus Saccharibacteria bacterium
ATATTCGTCCGTATTCGATGTCTCAATGACACGATAATGTTTCCTGTTTTCCCCTTCACGTAATTCCCTCCCATCATAACAGATGTCGTTACGTTTGCAAAGATAATAAAAACACCCCCATAGAGGAGGTGTTTTTATGGATATCTTTGCTTTAGAAAGTACCAGTAGCGATCAAGCTGAGATCCGCTGAATAGTTACCAGCTGGAGTCAAATTTGAAGCGCTGGCGCCAAAGGTCAAGGCCATATTTCCATTGTTAATTGGAGCTGCACCCGTATTCAAGAATGGATCACCGTACACACTTGTCACACCTGTTGCTTCGCCACTAACATAATTCATGCGATAGCCTGTTGTGTTGTAGTTAGCAGATTGCGTAAACGTTCCACTACCCCCACTCGCAAATGTTGCTGCACTTGTTTTGACACCAAAGGTGGCCGTGCCATCATCAACTCCATCAGTCGGCGTACCAGCTGCACCACTCGTGGCAGTTGCCGGTTTAATATTACAATCACTGGTGTTACCAGCCAGAAGCAAACCACCACACCCAGTCGCGTTACTTTTTAGGTTGATGATTGCCCCTGTGCGGGCGTTGGTCGAGATGTGCGTGTAAACATTCCCGGTGCTGACCGTCGTACCAAGAGCAACCGTGCTTCCAACTGTTTGGCCAAGCTTCACGTTTGGTGCCGTGGCTGACGCACAACTTGTGTCGTCGGTAAGATTATTGGTACCTGATACACAGAAGGTCATTGTTTCTTGGACAGAGGCGGAAACGTTAACATTTTGAACGATCGAGATTGCTGCGCTCCCGTAATCAACAGGGCCACTCGAAGCGTCTGCACTGCTGTATGTTTGAATTCGTGCATAGACTGGACCAGCTGCACTTGGGTTAGTGATGCCCGTGACCGTATCGTCAACCGACCCACTAGCAGAAATAGAGCTGGCGACAATAAAGCTGTTCGCCGTTTTGGCTCCCATAGTATAACCAGAGGTGCTCGTCGCCGCAGATGAAGCGCTCATACCTGTCGGCGCAGTACAGGTGTCGTTCGCTAACGGGCTATTGCTACAGAAAAGTACCTTAAATGAAGCAGCGGCACCCACCGCGGTGAATTTGACTTCATAGGTCACGTTTTGTGCGCTTTGCGCGGCGCTACTTAAAGCGACCGAACGCGTGGTCAGTTCTGCCGCCGACGCGAAAGCCGGCACTATTGTTGCCACCACTAAGGTAGCTATGGCGCCAAAGACAGCACCATAGTGCTTCGCCCGGCGACCAAAAGAGTTTATTACGATATCCATTCGTTTTCCCCTCACGTTTTTTTAATGTGTTTTGTGTCTTGTTTGTAGTAACGAAACCAGTGTATCACGTCTATGCTTATACTTGTCAAGCCCCTTCTGATTAGTTTTCCACAGCCGGTCATTTCTTCTCTTCAAATTGGTCACGTTCCTTCAACATTTTATTGCGAATGGACACGAGTTGGCTGCGGCGACCGAGCCAGTATGTTGGCAACAAGAGTATTAAAGCAATGACCGCCGGGATCCAAATTACTGTTGTGGTGGCTTTTGTCGGTGTCGTGGTCGCTGGTACTGCAGCCGGTTGCCCGCTTGAGACACCGACCATCTGTAAAAAGGCGCTGACGCCGTTAACATCAGTGACTTTGACATTCAAGCTATAAATACCAGCTACTTTAAAGGTGTGGGCAATCGTAACATCACCAGGGAAGGATTGACTTTTTAACTCTGTAGCCGTGCCATCTCCCCAATCAATGCTAAAAGCATAGGGACCAGTTCCCCCAGAAAGCTGCAGTGGCCATTGTAATTGGGTACCAACCGGTGACGAACGACGGCCGTATTGGCTGGTTAAAGTAATGAGCTGTCCGAAAGCGGTCAGCGTTGAGTTGGAATAATTTACCGTCATATTGTTTGAGGCCGGGCCAGCTTGCTCGAGATCATCATAAACGATCGCCTTTAAGACGTTCGTGCCATTAAAGAGCGTCACTTGAACGCTAAAGCTATTCCCCACACACATCACAGAGCCGACCAGGACATCGTTGTTATAGACTTCGACCAGTAAACCTGTTGGACAAATCCCCGCAACCGTTACTGGTGAGGTCGTGAATGAACCGCCGTTGCCCGGCGTGGTAATCGTTGCCGCAACAGTTGGGGGTGGTTGTTTTTTGGTTGCTTCAAGACCATAGGAACCAGGCTGTGGATTCGGGCTTGGTAAGCGGTTAATCGCTCCCACCGGTTGAGTCCATATAAACAGCGTTAACAGACACCCGACAATGCTCGTCGGGACGATCCACCGTGCCCTCGTATGAAACTTCATCATGCTTGTGCCTATTGTAGCGTGTTGGCAGCACTGAAGCTAGCGCCTACGGCGACGCATTGAGCGGACATGGCGACCATCTCGCCAGTTGCGGATGTTGACATAGGTACGCCAGACGAAGAAGGCAACAATCAGTAAGACGATAATCAAAACAACAATGAACCAGATGGGAAGATACCAGAAGCCACCACGGCCAGTAATCTCTTGAGTGAGGTTCCCGTTTTGACCATAGAACAAATCGAGGTTCAAAGAATAGTACCCAGGCCACAGACCAGGATCCACACAGATATTGGTTGGGGATGAGGCACCTGAAAGAGTGACGTCTCTGGTTTGTTGCTTTATACAGGCCGTAAAGGTACGGGTTTGGCCAATCAGGGCTAATGAGCCAACGTTATTAACATCAGTAATTGTTTTAGCTTTGCCAAACATCCATTTATAGGTAATCGATCCAGCGGGTGCCTCGGTAACGTTACCGGCATTCTTCAATGTGTAGCCAATTGTTTGTGGCATATCAGAGGTAACATAGAGGTAGCCGGCCTGCTTTGTGGAGGTTTGTGGTTGATAGATACCAAACTTTTGTAGGACCAGTTTTTCACTAACTTGACCGGGCACGGTCGTAAAGACAAGCGTAACGCCCGAGGCGCTCAGGCCAACGTTACCACCGTTTGGTGCACCTGTCGAGTAAACGATGGCGCTATAGTAACTGCCGGCACCTTGGTTGGCAGGTATGGTGACATTAAGGGTGACCGACTTGGTTCCACCAGGAGGGACGGTGATACTGTCTGGAACTTTCAAGAATGGTTTCATAGACCACGTCGTTTGGGCGGCGTTTGGATCAAGGAACAGTTTTGGCGTTCCCCCATCATCCGTAAACGTAAAGTCGACGACTCGTAACGACAAGACGAGCTCGTTTACTGCATCAGCGTTGGTGATGGTGAGCTTATCTTGGACGGACTTACCCGGTTCAATCACGTAATTTTTCTTTGGTGAAATACTTAAGGCGGCCGAGCCATCACCAGGTTTAACCGCAGCCGCAGGTAACTCTGACGTCGCGCTTCCGACGACTGCCGCTATAAGTACGACGCCACTCACAATAAAGATTTTTATCCGTTTCATGTCTATTTTTTCCCTCACAATGTTACAAACCCCTCTTCGTATATGCTGTATTGTATCATTAAAAACGACCACTCGCTATAAAAGTAATTGTCGTGGTATACACCCCGGCTCGCAGCGTTGGACTGGCGTTCACAATGTAACTAACGGTGAATTTTCTCATGAGGCTCACGTTCGGTGAATACGCCACTAAGTCACCTGGCACGAACTTGTACTTATTCGGTTGATCATAATCGGCAGACGGGATGGCGTTGGTAAAGGTACCTTCTGGGTTCGACCCGACAGTTGGGTCTTTATTTTCAACTAAGTTAATGCCAAACTGATTCGTTCCTGGGACACTGGCGGTCGGGGCGGTCAACGCGTTTATCACGTTCGTTCCGGCCGCTAACGATGTGCCATTGGCCGTAATGGCAAACCCCTGGGTGGCGTTGGTTCCGACGGCCATCTGCGATGAGGCGGTCAGGGTTTGATTAGTATCTAAATTACCCATGTCACTGTAGTAGGTATTATCAGTGCTGGTACACCCGAGCTCAACTGTGCGGGCTAAACAAAAGATTAGCATCGGTGGTACTTGTGTTTCGATGACGATCGAGTTGGTCACCTGTCCCCTGACCGACCCGAAATCTATCTGCGGCCCCGACCCATCTTCCGTTCCCAGACTTTTCAGGCGAATCGCAAAGGCCTTCGCGGGGTTAGATGGGTTCACCACGTTACTGAATGTATACGATGAGAGACCGCTAGTGGTGAGAGGAGCCGTAGAGCGAGTTAAAATAACATGATTATCTGTCTTTGAAAGAATTGAAAAACCGGTTTCGCCTGTTTGGTTGG
>CAZKIJ010000036.1:4362-5840 GCA_964552895.1 uncultured Candidatus Saccharibacteria bacterium
AAAAGCCAAAACCAGCGCTAAAAGCGCCTCAGCCCACACATTGTGCCAATCAAAGCTCAAGGCATGCCAGCGATAAACCTTATGCTGCATAGCTGTTATTGTACTAGATTACGACCAATAACATAACCGGCCCACATGGGCCGGTTATGCATGAGGTTACTCGCACTCTTTTAGTATTGAGGGGCTGCGATGTAGTTAATCTTGGTTGTGTAGATACCAGCAGGTGTGGTAGCAGCGATGTTAGCGACGTAGCGCATCTTTGCGGTGACACAGTCAACCACTTGCGTACTTTCAGTTGCGATTGGAACGGGGACGGTATCAGACAGAGGGTCAAAGGCAAAGGCCGCATTCGCGTTATTAGACGATAAAACATTATTTGTGCCGAGATTATTCGCACTATTGCTGCCGTTAATCTTACCAGAGCCACCAGCGTACGTCGCACTTGGTGTCAGTGGGTCAAGACGTGGCGTGTGGTAACTTGGGTTAAGAGTTCCTGAAGTAGATAAGTCAGAGATGACGCTAGCGTCAATAGCCGTTTTTTCATTATCCGCGGCATTTTCCCACAGCTTGTTTGTGACGCGGTCTTGGGCATAGTTGACACCGTAGTTAGCCGTGTTGTAGGCTGCGCCAGATAGGCCCTGGGTAGCAATCGCCAGGCCAAACTGTTCAGAACCAGGGGCTGAAATCGCAGGCGATGTACCGATTGGAGCAATTTGGTCACCCGATGTGTTCGAGAGGGTGTGCCCCGAGTAATAGACGGTTGCACCCGCACTAGAGTTGGAGCTAAGGCGCCAGTAGGAGTGGGTCGCATAGGCAGTAGAGACTTCTAGCGAACTTTCAGCATCTTGATTACCAAGGCGCAGTATGTTCTGATCACCAGACGATGTCAGGCCTGTCTGAATGATGTCACATGGCGTATGTACTGTTTTGCCGGTAGCGGCATAGAAGGCACTGGCAGTTGTGCCGTCACTCGCGAGGGTGTTTGGATCAACGGTACCAACTGAGAATTGCATTGTTTCCAGTACCTTTGTGGTAATTTGGATCGATTGGTTCATCACGTTGGCAACGGTGACACCACCGTCAATGACATCACCAGAGGCAATATTGTCGGCAAGGGTGTTGGCTGGGCCAGGGCTTGCTGGTGCCAGTGGTGTGAAGTTCCTAAAGGTGTTGATCTTCACAAAGAAGGCTTTGCCACCTGGATTGGTAATATAGTTATTTGTTGTCGCAAAGAAGAGGACTTTTACCTGTGTCCCAGCCGCCAGAGCCATACCAGTCGAATTTTTCAGAATGATAGTGTTCTGCTTCCCAGTCGTTTCGGACGATGCTTCTTCTTGGTTAGACGTACTTGCCGTCCAGCCTGTATTTTGTACCCATTGGGTGCCGTTATAGTACATGACGATAAAGTTACCGGCCACATTTTTGGCAGCTTCAGCAGGGTCACCGGTACCACCTTGTGCTTGGTACTTTGGGTTGTT
>CAZKIJ010000037.1:0-5617 GCA_964552895.1 uncultured Candidatus Saccharibacteria bacterium
TACACCTACGTCGTCACAGGCAAACAGGTTGTTTTGCCAAGCAATGTTGCGGCTGTTCAATATTCCGGTGATAAACCTATCATGACTCTCATTACCTGTACGCCCGTAGGAACATCGAAGTACCGCCTCCTTGTTCAAGCCACCCAGGTTAGTCCCGACCCAAGTACTGCACAAAAAATTGCCAGCTCAACCAATGTCCAAAAAGCCACCACTATTTCAGGCTATAACGGGCCATCAGTTATTCAAAAACTTTTCGGTGCTAAATAATTACGTTAGTTGTAGTGTCACTCGCTGGAGAGTGAATTCACCTTTGTTGTTTTGACCGATACTATAGAGAAAGCGGTTATTCACACTAAGAGTGGCGGCAAAACCAGGCGCGACTTTACTTATGCTGTGGATGTTGGTCCCGTCAAATTCACGGATAGATAGGGTGTTATCAGCATCAGTATACAAGTACGCCGGTGAAAGCCACCGCAACGCCGCACCTGGGGCCGTTGCTTTCACGGCCGCCGAGTACGCTTGGCTGTGTTCGACGTCATAACTTTCGTAATTAAGACCCGATTGAACGGTCAAATATTCACCTAAAGGACTAAAGCTCAATGACTGGACGGTGTCACTAAAACTGAATTGAGCAAACGGCTGTAAACTGCTACTATCTTCAGCCGAATGAGGGTAGGTGCCTTTTAAGATCGTCACGTTTTTGCCAGTACTTAGAGCAACGTAATTATCATTGTAATATTGAGTCGTCGCGATACCCAGGCCATTGTCGGACGATTCCGCGCGAAGAACAGTTGCCTGTGGATCACCATCCTGATATATGCCGACAACATGCTGACCTTTATCGTTCGATCCTGTATACGTCAGAATATTCGTTCGAAACATGTCAAAGCGCTCCGCTTTTGACACGAGGGGCGCGGAGATCGTTCGAGCGACATCATCGATCTTACGAATTATGCCATCGGTTCCAAGGCCGTAAAAAACGGTGCCATTCGTGCCAGCAAACCGTACTTCAGACAAATCAACCGCCAGGGTAACTGTAATATTCTTGCTATTATCGACATTTTGCGTATCAAGGACAATCCACTCAACCTTATTATCAAATGTGTGTTTAACGATAACAAACCGGCCGTTTTGGTCCCAACTATCAACACTAAACGTATTTGCTGCCGCTGCATCAGTTGGCGGCGTATACACGGTGCTTGGCAATGTTATGGTCGATAGTTTTGGTTGCACAGATCGCAAATCAGCAAGCTCAAAGACGGGCTGATCAGCCCGCTGCTGCATAATAATCATCTTTTTATCTGGCGATGGGATCATGCCCGTCAACGTAGGGTAGGTTGCGAATGTTTCGGTCGTCAATTTAGTGGGCACTAGAATTGCATAATCGAGCCAGGTGAGTGTGCCTGCAGGGGTATTCACGGTTTTATTCCACGTATTATAACCGGTTTTACTCATGGAAACCGTGTGCGACCCAGCCAAGACGCTCGCTTTATTTGGTGTCACATTTCCTAATTGCTTGCCATCCACTTTCACAGTTGCACCGGTTGGCGCGGTATTGAATTGCAACAGTGCACCTTGTTCAAGACCTGTTTGACTATCTAAGCGATAGCCCAAGACAAATAAAAGAATGACGCCAGCAAGCCCGACGACTGCTAGTACCATTAAGACGTAGGTGATGATGCGTCGAATAAGTTGTATACGTTTGGATGGCCGGCGATACATTGATACGTCTATTATATACCACTATACGAGAGAAAAGCCTTGCATAAGCACGATGTTCCGCCTAAGATATATAGCATAACCTGTATCAATTACCTGCGAGGATAACATGGAGAACACCAAAACAGTCATTATTAACGGCCGTCATTATGACCCCCAAACTGGTCTGCCGGTCAGCCAGCCGACACCTGCGCGTGAAGTTGTAAAAAAAGACCGCCCGGTTTCACCATCCCGAAGCAACGCCTCAACCAACGTTCATACCGCCGGCCCGCAACGTTCACAAACACTGAATCGTCGCGTCGCCAAACGTTCCAGTGATACGCCCCCTAAAAAATCGGTGACAAAAGCTATTGAAAAGCCGGCTGCGACCGCCATACACTCTGTTAGTACTCAAACGTCAAAGACACTTCAAAGAAAATTGGTCAACAAACCAAGTCCAACAGCCGGACGAACGATGGACGTTGCCCGTAGCCGCCATATAGCAAAATTCGCGCCATCACCAACAACTACTCAAGCGCCAACAGAAAAAGACCATGCGCCGATAGTACATCCTATGGCAGCTCGCGCACTCAAACGTCAAGAGAAAGCCAACCAAAAAGCGACGCAGAAAACCACCCGCAAACAAGCAACGGCCAGCGCTACCAAACACCATGCGATTAAAAAAGCGCTCGATGCGCCGTCTCCTAGCCGTGAATTACAGAAACCGCGTGGTTTCTGGGCACGTCACCGTCGACTTTGGTTAGTTATTGGGATTGTTATTATTATCGTTGTCGGGGGAGGCTATACCGCGCTCGTCAATCTCCCTGGATTATCAGTCGGTTTTGCCGGTAAACAAGCCGGTATTAAGGCAACCTACCCAACGTACACACCTGATGGCTATCGGTTGCAACAGCCCGTTACTTTTAGTGATGGTCAAGTGACCCTGAATTTCGCAGCCAATGGTGGTGGAAAAGGCTATACCATCACTGAAACGCGAAGCTCATGGGATTCTTCGGCCGTTCTGCAAAATGTCGTCCAAAAAAATGCGGGCACGAACTACATCACCACCCAGGACAGTGGCTTGACTATTTATAATTACGGCAGTAACGCCGCCTGGGTTAATAATGATATTCTCTATACCATTACCACCCAAGCACCTCTTTCAAACGAGCAAATCCGCACCATCGCCACCAGTTTATAGATCTGTTATACTAAACACGACTATGACCGTTCGTACTCGTTTTGCTCCCAGCCCCACCGGCTATATTCATGTTGGTAATGTCCGCGCGGCACTTTTTCCCTGGCTGTTTGCCCGTCAACAACATGGTGCTTTTATCATCCGTATTGAAGATACCGATCAAGCACGCTACGTTGAGGGCGCTGAGGATCTTATTCTTGAAACGCTTCATTGGTTAGGCATGGAATGGGACGAAGGTCCGAATATTGGGGGAGCGTACGGTCCTTATGTCCAAACACAGCGCCAAACAACCTATATTGAATGGGCCACTAAATTATATGAAAAAGGCCTCGCCTATGCCGATCCATACTCACCAGACGAACTTGCGGCCTTTCGAGACGATGCAAAGACAAAGAAAAAAGCTTTTTTGTATCGTGATTATCGACCAGACCAGCCACCAGCATGGGATGGCACGCAACCATTACGATTTAAGGTGACGGATCCAAAACGTTACACATGGTCAGATCCTGTCATGGGAGAACTGACGGCCGGTCCGGAGGCACTCGATGATTTTATATTAATAAAAAGTGACGGACTCCCGACTTATAATTTTGCTCATATCGTCGACGACAGTCTCATGAACATCACGCATGTTGTGCGAGGGTTAGAGTACATTCCATCAATTCCAAAATATTTGTCTCTTTATGAGGCACTTGAAATACCACCACCCGTTTTAATCTGCCTCCCGCACGTTCTAGCAGCCGACGGAAAGAAAAAATTAGGCAAGCGTGATGGAGCAAAGAGCGTGAATGAATATCGTCAAGATGGTATTCTCCCCGAGGCCATGCTTAATTTTCTCGCAAGCCTGGGCTGGAACGACGGGACTGAACAAGAGATTTTTAGCCGTGATGAATTAATCGAGAAATTTAGTTTCGAGCGAGTGCAGCGCAGCGGCGCACGATTTGACGAACAACGGTTACTCTGGATGAATGGCCAATGGATTCGCCGTTTATCAGCCGATGAGTTATACGAACGCGTGCATGATTTTTGGCCGCCCGAAGCGTCTGACGATGATTTAAAAAGACGTGTGCTGGCGCTCGTACAGGATCGCCTTAAAACTCTCTCTGATTTGCCGCTTCTTACCAGTTATTTTTTTACTGATCCATTACCGAACTGGACGATGGTACATGAACATAAACAATTAGCAAAACTATCAGATGAAGAGGCAAGACAGTTAATAAAAGCCGCCAGGGAGGCTCTTTCGAACAGTGAGTTTGATAGCGATAGTATTCAAAACACCCTTAATCGACTCCTCGAAACCACCGGTCAAAAACCAGTCATACTGTTCAGTTTGATTCGCTTGATTGTTTCATGGGCACCCTTCAGTCCCGCCCTCAACGATACGCTTGCCGTCCTCGGTAAAGAAACAGTCCTCCGACGCCTAGACGTATAGTTTCACCTCAGGTACAATAGGCTACGTAACCGCTTACGCTTATGGATGAACACAAAAAACTAAGTCTCGTCGCAACGTCACCTCATAAAATGAGTTGGTTTATTCGTCACAAAAAGCTGGCTCTCATTGCAGGCATTGCGTTCATCGTATTGATCGCCAGTGGCACCGTCACGGCACTTATTTTAACGCAGTCAAAACCAAAAACGAACCCTGCAAGAGTTGCCCAGAAACCCGTTGAGAAACCAAAACCAGCACCCAAATATTATTCGCCATTAACCGGTCTGGAAGTGCCGACGCAAACTGCCACTACGGCGGCCGTCACCGGCATGATGATCGAAAACAGCCCTGATGCGCGGCCTCAGTCTGGCCTTAAAAACAGTGGTGTTGTCTTTGAAGCGATTGCCGAGGGAGGGATTACACGTTTCCTGGTTATGTATCAACAAGAAAAGCCGCAACTTATCGGACCAGTAAGAAGTGTCCGCTTGTATGATTTAAACTGGCTTAAGCCATTCAACGCTGGGATTGGGCACGTTGGTGGCAGTGCCGAAGCGTTGGCAGAAGTTAGAAATGGTACCTATCGTGACCTCGACCAATTCTTTAACAGCGCCTCCTATTGGCGCTCGTCTGATCGTGCCGCGCCCCATAATGTCTACACCAGTTTCGCCAAGGTCGACGCCTTGAACGCCGCCAAAGGCTACACCAGCTCAGCCTTTACTGGCTTTGACCGCAAGGATTCAACGGCCGCTAAAACCCCGACTGCCACCAGTATTAACGTCACGATCAGCAGCGCATTGTATAACAGCAGCTACGCTTACAATCCAACTACCAACACATATGATCGTTCACAGGCCGGTGCGCCACACCTCGATAGGGAAGATGGCCAAATCAGCCCGCGCGTCGTTGTGGTCATGAAAGTCAACGAACAAACCGTCCTCCAAGACGGCTACCGTGAACAAATTGATACGGTCGGAAGCGGGTCAGCTTCTCTGTTCCAGGACGGCACCGAGCAAGAAGTCACCTGGCATAAAGATAGCAACGAAAGCCAGCTCTACTTCACCGATGCCGCCGGCGCGCGTGTCGCCTTGGCCCGCGGTCAAACCTGGATTACCGCTGTCCCTGTTAATAGGGGTGGGGGAGTTACATGGCAATAGAATCTCCTGGTAAACTCGCTAAAGATTTCGTACCGCTTTTAAAGAGTCGCGTGGTGACAATCCTCGTTATGATCGAGGTTGTTTTGATCCTCGGCGTGGTCGTCGTGCTGTTTTATACATCCATACTCACGACCTATC
>CAZKIJ010000038.1:0-5610 GCA_964552895.1 uncultured Candidatus Saccharibacteria bacterium
TGTTTTTTTATTGCCTTTATAGGCGGCAATAAAATTCATGGCAAACACACCATCTTTCTTTAACAGACGGGCGTAGTGAGCAGTGGCCTCAACGCTATAAAGTGGGCGAGGAATAGTAAACTCCGAGAAAGCATCTACGATAATGAGATCGTAGGGTGCGTCAGCTGTTTCTAAAAAATGACGACCATCAGCGACAATAACATGAAGTCGTCGATCGTACGGGACGTCAAATAACCTATGCGCAAGTTCCGGAAGTAGTGGGTCAATTTCAACTGCATCAATTTGAACGGCAGGAAATTTTTCCAATAATGCTTTAGGGAGAGTAAATGCGCCACCGCCAATAACTAACACCCGTTTTGGTTGTATACTTTGCGCGACCTCTAGGAATCGCTGGTTATAATCAAATAGGAGCTCTGGAGTATCGTCAAGTGCCATGCCCGATTGTGGCGTGTTATGGCCCCCATATAATAATCGTGCCCGTCGGCCGTTGTATACTGTCTCGACGACCTTATAATGACCGAAATCGGTCGTCCCATCAAATAGCACTTTGCGAGCAAACATGGCTCTATTATACCGTCTTACACACAGTAATAAGAGGCTGGGAATAGATTGTCTTTATGTATCCTCTGGTAGCGATATGGTAAACGTGGTCGCCCGGGAACGCTTATCAAGTCGTAGCGTTCCACCCATATGTACTTCAATGATTTGTTTCGCAATAAATAAACCGATACCCATACCATCTTTTTTGGTACTCTTGAATGGTTTAAAAAGATGGCGGCGCTGGGATGATGAAATACCAACACCATAATCAGTCACCCGTATTTTTATAGGAGAGCGAGTACGATCAAGTTCTATGAGTACAGTTTTGCCGTTTTTGTCACGCGACGCTTCAATTGCATTGGTAACGAGTATCATCAGTACTTGAAACAGGCGCTGTGGATCACCGCGCACATATCGCGTCGGGCCTATTACGCGTGTTTTCAACGTCACTTTTGCAGTCTGGCTTTTACGGGCTAACTGTGTCACGACTTCATCAAGAAGTGACTGCACTATGAAATGTTGTGGCGCAGTATGTTCTTTGATATGTAAACGAACGGTGCGAATTTTCTCATCCAATTGATTAATACTCGCTTTCAGTTGTGTGATATCTCTGGAGTGTTTGTGTCGTTGATTCAATGCGTCGACATCAAGCGTTATAGCGGTCAATTGATTTGCCAATTCGTGTAGCAAAATAATACTAGATTGTCCAAGCTCACTAAAACGGTACAGTTGACGCATTTCTTCTATCTGTGCTTCTTTTAAATGCCGAGTTTTCTCAGCGAGTCGACGCGCCAACGAGCGTTTTTCTTTTTCAACCGCTTGCTCTGCATCGAGCGCTCGTTGCAATGCGTGCTCTAATCGAAGTTGCGATAACCACATAACAAGCGCAAAAACAACAAAAATCGTCCCATAGCTAGCGACATCACCAAAATCTGGGTCATTAGCAAGGGAGGAAGTGTCGGGATGAAGGACTTTGATGACTGTCAAAAATTGAAGAAAGACTAATAAAAGTGTCACACCTATGGTAATGGGTATAATCCAGCGAACACCAAGCAAAACACCTGCTAGTATGATCGTGAAAGCCAGCATTAATATACCCGCCGGTACATTAATGCTCCAGGCAGAAACCATCACGCAGGCCACGACCACATAAAAAATAATTAACATCAAAGCCGTTACGGCATGAGAGAGACGGTTTAAAAGGAAACCACTTATACATAAGTAAAGAACAGCAAAGCCGCTAACGAAAATACTCACAACCACTTGATCGTTACCTAGAACAAAAAAACTAATCAAAAGCAAACAAAATAGAAAGATGGCCAGTATTAACGTACTAATGAAAATAATAAACACCATAGAGCGTGGTTCTACAGAAGCACGATGACGCAGCGGAAGACGCCATTGTAATAACGAAGAGTTGATTAACCTTGTTGTCCCGCATTTCATACCATTAGTCATATGTCTATTCCATTGCGTCAATCCGATAACCAAGTCCGTAGGCGGTTTTTATCAGGGGTACTGCAAACGGGCGATCTATTTTATCGCGAAGGCGTTTAATGTGAACATCTACCACGCTTCCCCATGTATCTTTGGTTGAATCCCAAACGTGATTGAGTATCATTTCACGTGTTACGACGCGACCATGATTCCTGAGCAGGTATTCTAAAATGTCAAATTCTTTGCGCCGTAACGTAATGGTCGTACCCGCACGAGTAACTTGACGACGAGCAGTATCCATCACCAGATCCAGGCAAGTGAGTGTATCAGGATCTTTCAAAATGGCTGGCCGACGCAGAACGGCCGTCAGCCGTGCTTTGAATTCATCTGCGTGAAACGGTTTGATGATAAAGTCGTCAGCTCCGGCGTTCAACAAACTGACACGACTTATTAAGCGATCGTCACCGGTCACCACCAGAATTGGGGCATTGCTAGGCAAATCACGTAAACGCTGACAAACAACAAGCCCGGGTATATCGGGTAACCCTAAATCGAGTATGATGGCATCATATACCGTTCGTTGTGCCATCTCGATTGCTTCTTCACCAGTCTTTACTGCCTCAACAATATATTGAGGACGAAGAAATGCCTTCATGCGTGTCACGATCGCTGCCGTATCTTCAATGAGAAGTAGCTTCATACGCTCAGTCTAGCGCACAAATATGAAATAGTTATAAACTTTTGAAAATTAACTGAGACTTTTTAATGGGACTCTATGACGCCCAATCAAAAATACACTTAGTGGTGTTCGACGAGCAACTTCACTTAGCAGGAATGAGGTCACGTATACAAGCGGCAATCCAATACTCATAATTATAAGGCCTGTCAACACATCATTTTGCGGAGGCTGAAGAATTTTCGCGTAAATCGTTAAAATAAGCGCATGGCTTAGATAGATACCGAATGAATCTTCGGCAATGGTGGCGATTGGTTTTGAAAAACGTTCGCCATGATCAACCCAACGAAATCCAAGTGCAAAAATAAATAACCCATAGGTAATACTGGCGATAATGATATACGGCTGGAAGACTGCCGCAGCTACCTCAGCCGTTACACCGGCCATAGTTTGTAGTTGATAAAAGACCAACCCAAGCACGGTCAATCCCGCTGCGGATAACGCAATTTTTTTGAAATTGGCAAGTAAAAAACGACGAATAGATTCGATGTTTGTTGCGATCAATAAACCACAGACAATAAAGAATTGATAACTCCATACATAATTAGCCGGATTTTTGAGCCACCACGATAAACCTGGAATTGTTGGATAGTACTGCATGAGAGCCGTTATTATTAATTGGACTCCTAAACTGATGCCAAATAATTTCCATGGCGTGTGCCGAAGTGTTCCATACGCGTAACGAACCAATGGAAAAAGTAGATATAACTGCATTGTAACAACAAGAAAATAGAGATGATACATAGCGTTAGCTGTCACGAAATTGCTGACAAAAACTTGAATAAATTCCCATACTGTCTGTTGTTGTATGCCATTTTGGATTTGAAATATAAGCGTCCATGTTGCATAAGGTATAACAACGAGAGGGAAGCGCTTCAGGTAGAATTTTTTAATATCAAACGATTGAGAGGGTGGATAATTATAAAGGAGAACGAGTGCCGTCAAAGCAATAAACAAAAACCGACTGACATGGCTAACAGTCCACACGGCACCCGAAAAGTAAGAATTATAGAGGTCATTTGATGCCGCAATGTGTGTGGCGATAACCAATGAAATAACGAATACACGGACAAGATTAATTGCCGTGATACGCGGTTTCTTCTGGATGGTTGCCGCGCCAGCTGTGTTCTTTTTCATTTCCACCACTATACTGTTCATTTCTTTGAGGTGACTGAAACTTGTTTTGTACGCGAATGAATTACAGAACGATAGCACCAGCTCCGAACACCGCAATCACCGAACTTAGCGTAAATAGCATCAGGTCATATTCCCAGCCACCTTTTTCCGCCCAGTACTGACTTTTCCATTTGAATATTTGGAGTACCATTGTCGCGAGCATTAACAGCATAATGCCAACAGCCGCGTAGCTGGCTAATACACCACTGATAATACCAAAGGCTCCAGCTGCCTCCGCGATAGCAACAGCCGTGATAATAGGGAGCGGTATGCCATTACGTTTAGCGGCTTTTGGAAGATCTTGAAACTTATGATATGCAGAAAATCCGAAAGCGATTGCTACAACCATACGGACGAGAAGTAATATAAATGAAGAGAGGGTGATCATACCGTCATTATAGCACCGCTTATGGTATGCTATTGATAGCTATGGCAAAAAATAAAAACAAAAAAGATAGGTGGTGGTTTTGGTTTACCGTCGGCTTAGCCGCGTACTTGCTGACCGCTCCGAATGCCACCATTATTCGAGTGGTTGTGACCCAAATTCCGCCGCTTGAATTTACTTTTCTACGCAGCGCGTTAATCGTTATCGTCGCCTTGCCATTCGTTCTCATGGCGATCCGTACATTTAATAAGCAAAATCTGATGTATACCCTTGGGGCGGGCCTATCAATGACTATTGCCACCATGTCGCTAACCTATGCCGTAAAATATAGTAGTGCCAGTTACGCCGCAATTATTAGCTTGCTGACGCCAATCCTCCTCGTGGTACTATCGACCCGACTCTTGGGTGATAAAATCACGCCGCGGGCTGTTGCCGGGGTCGCCCTTGCCGCCGCAGGGGCCACGGTCGTTGTATTGCTTCCACTGGTTTTAACAGGGAATACAACTCCTCATTTTTATCCATTAGCGACCACGCTCATGCTCGTCAATTGTTTGTTTTTCACGCTCGGAACAATCTTTTCGCGCAAATCAAACCAAGCCGGTATGCCGCTAACGGCGAACGCCGGATTACTCTCGATTGTCATTGCCGTACTATCATTCATCGCGACCTATAGCGTCGATGGCCTCCCGACGAACATTATGAATTTCTCAACAAACATCTGGCTTGGCATCGTATACTCGAGCCTTGTCGTTGTTTTTATCGCCCGTATCATGAACATTGCGTCGTATGAACAAACCGGTGCGGCTGTTAATGGTGGGCTGAGCTACCTTGGGACGATTGTCAGTGTTTTGATTCCGGTTATTGTTTTAGGGGAACAATTATCAAGTACGGTGGCAATTGGTGGCATCTTAATCATGCTTGGTATATGGCTGACCGAAAAACACCGGATTAAACATCATCACCATACATACCTTCATCAATCTTAACGGCACCCTGACGGACGATTTCGATAGCATCGTCAATCACGCGAATAACGGTTGACGGTTCGCCATTGACAGTACCGCCATCTTCGTACCATTCAACTTGATCACCAAAATAATTTTTCGCTTCGTCAATCGTTGTGGCGGGTGGTTGCCCGGGCTGGTTTGCGCTACTCGTTTGCAGGGGACCAGTCTCGTTAAGAAGCTTGAGCAGCCGAACATCATTGGGGATACGTACAGCCAGACTCCCAACCCCCTGATGGAGATACTTTAGTTCGGGGCAGGGAAGTATAACGCTGACAGCGCCAGGCCAAAACTGCTCAACGGCTGTCAGGTAGCGACGTTTGAAACCAAGG
>CAZKIJ010000039.1:0-3511 GCA_964552895.1 uncultured Candidatus Saccharibacteria bacterium
AACATGACGATAGATGGTGCCGGCTTTTATCAACCTGCCGTCAATATTCAACTTCAAAATAAGGTGGTAAAACCATGAAAAAATCCGAACTGGCCATGGTTGTATTAATTGCTGCTGGCAGTATGTTGATAGCATATTTCGTGGCCCGTGCTATTTTTGGCGGCGCGGCGAACGAGAGTGTGAAGGTGCCTACCATTCAAACGATTAGCAGCTCCTTTCAGCAACCAGATCCAACGGTATTCAATAGTAATGGTATTAACCCAACTATCGGTGTGAGCTTAACCACTAACGGGCAAAGCCAGTAGGGGTCGACAGTGGCCCTCTTAACTGATGACATTCAAGAGAAACTCATCACCCTGCTGGTAGATGAAGGGTTAGTCGCGCGAACAACGCTTGATGAAGCCCGCACCGCCGCCGCAAGAGACAAGCAATCGCTATTTGCCTACATGAGTGAAACGGGCATCATTGACGATGAGTTATTGACCCATGCCATCGCCCAAGTGTCTGGTGTGCCGTACGTTAACCTAACGAATAGTCTGATAGATCAGAATATCTTGTCATTATTGCCAGAGGACGTGGCCGAACGGTTTATGGCGGTGCCATTAGCCGAAGTGCAGAACCGCTTAGCTGTAGCCATGATTGACGCTAATAACGTTCAGGCTGTCGACTATTTAGCCAATCGTATTCAACGCCCCTTGAAGGTCTTCATGGCGTCCGAAGCTGGTGTCCGTCACGTTTTAGACCAATACCGCACCGATCTGTCGAGCGTTGACAAGGCAGCGCAAGACAGCCAAGCCGAACTCCAGGCCCAAGAGGCTCGTGATGTTAAAACCATCGTCGAAGATTCACCGATTTCACAGGCATTGAATAAGATTTTGGAGTACGCCGTCAAAGCCCGGGCCAGTGATATCCACGTCGAGCCCCTCGAAACATCATTGAAAATTCGTTGTCGCATCGATGGCGTGTTGCGCGAAATCATGCAGCTACCAAAAAGCATCGAGCCGGCGTTGATCAGCCGAGTAAAAATTTTATCCAATCTTAAGATTGACGAGCACCGCATGCCTCAAGACGGTAATTTTACCGTCAAAGTCTCTGGTAAAGAGGTCGACCTACGTATTGCCATTAGCCCTGTTGTCTGGGGCGAGCAAATTGTCATTCGTTTACTTGATAAGTCCGGTAACAGCTTTGACCTCGAGCAGATGGGCTATGCTGGCCGTGCTTTGCGGGCGATTCGTCATGGTATTAAACGGCCGAACGGCATGGTTCTCACTTCCGGCCCGACTGGGTCAGGTAAATCGACCAGTTTATACGCCTTAATTAAAGAAATCAAAGACGACACGGTGAACATCGTAACACTGGAAGACCCTGTCGAGTACAAAATGGATGGCGTCAACCAAATTCAGGTTAATGCTGAAGTGGGTCTGACATTTGCAAATGGGCTACGTTCGATTTTGCGTCAAGACCCCGATATTGTGATGGTGGGGGAGATCCGTGATAGTGAAACCGCTAACCTCGCTATCCAAGCGGCGTTAACCGGTCACTTAGTATTCAGCACGCTCCACACCAATAGCGCTGCCGGCGTGCTCCCGCGATTGCTCGACATGGGCATCGAACCGTTTTTAATCGCTAGTACCGTCAATACGATTATTGGTCAGCGTCTCGTGCGCCGTGTCGCGAATAAACGTGAAACCTATCAATCAAGCCCGATTGAAACCCAAAACATTATCGCGACGGTTGGCCATCTCTTACCGAGGACAGCGGCTGATGTGGCGCGCGTTTCACAAGATTTAGGCTATAAAGACTTGCCGCTAGCTGGTCAAAGCGCTTATACTTTAGTCAGAGGAATCGACACCCCTCAAACGCCGCGCGGATACAGTGGTCGGGCTGGTATATTTGAAGTGATGGACGTCAATACCGACATCCAAAAACTGATCGTGACACACGCCACTAGTTCGGAAATTCAGAAGCTGGCCGTCAGCCAAGGCATGATCACTATGCGTCAAGATGGCTATCTGAAAGCGTTAACGGGTGTTACCACCATTGAAGAAGTCAATCGTGTCACGTCAGATACGGCATAAAAAGGGAAGGCCCAAAGGGATGACAATATGAATCCGCAACAACAACTCAGAATCGAAGTACTGCTCGAAGAAGTCGTCAAGCGCCGGGCGTCCGACCTTCACCTGCAAGTTGGTTTGCCACCAATGCTCCGTGTCGATGGCGCTCTGACCCCAGTACTCGGCGTGAACCCGTTAGATGAAGCTGCTGTTGAGCAACTCGTGTTTGCTATTTTAGACCAGGATCAACGCCAAATTTTGATGAAAGATAAGGAGTTCGACTTCAGTTTTGCTTTCGGAACACTCGGTCGTTTCCGGGTGAACGCCTATCACGAACGGGGCAATTTGGCCGCTGCATTACGTCTGATTCCTAACGAGATTAAATCGATTACCGAGCTTGGGTTGCCAAATACGGTGCTTGGATTCGCTGATTTTCCACGTGGCTTGGTACTGGTGACTGGCCCGACCGGTTCAGGCAAGTCAACGACATTGGCTGCCTTGGTTGATAAGATTAACACCGAACGTGCCCAACACATTATTACCATCGAAGACCCGATCGAATTTACACACAAATCAAAAAAATCGGTTATCGTGCAGCGTGAAGTCCACTACGACACCTACTCGTTCTCGGCTGCCCTCCGCTCTAGCTTGCGTCAAGACCCTGATGTCGTGCTGATTGGTGAGATGCGTGATCTTGAAACGATTTCAGCTGCCATTACAATTGCCGAAACTGGCCACTTAGTGTTCGCAACCCTTCACACTAATAGCGCCGCCCAATCGATTGACCGCATGATCGACGTTTTCCCGCCGCACCAGCAACCGCAAGTCCGTGCCCAGCTGTCGAATATTTTGATGGCGATTGTGTCGCAACGGCTGATTCCCTCAATCGGTGGGGGACGTGTTGCTGCCGCCGAAATTTTAGTAGCGAATCCAGCTGTCCGTAACATTATCCGTGAAGGCAAAGCCCACCAGCTCGATGCCGTCATTCAAACCGGTGCCGATCAAGGTATGCAGACAATGGATCGTACGCTTGCCGGTTTAGTCCAAGCTGGGACTATCACTTACGACAATGCTCGTGAATATGCCGTTGATTTAGTTGAGTTTGAAAGGTTAATTCGAGGCTAATAACACTACATGAAGAAGTTTGCTTACCAAGCGCGCGATCGTGCCAGCAACAAATTGATCAAAGCCAGTGTTCAAGCTGACTCTGAAACCGCTGCCGCGAAGTTGCTGATGGATCAAGGTTTCGTGCCGCTATCGATCAAGGAACAGATCGGTGATGGATCATTTTTATCGCGTTTCACTGGCCGAATTACCACCAAAGATAAAGTCGTTTTTACGCGCCAACTTTCCACTCTGATCGCTGCTGGCTTACCATTAGCTCAAAGCCTGCATACCGTTTTGGAGCAAACCGAGAATAAGCAGCTCCAATCAATCCTGGAAGACGTCACCGTTTC
>CAZKIJ010000039.1:3611-5180 GCA_964552895.1 uncultured Candidatus Saccharibacteria bacterium
GTCCCACAAGTTGAAAAATTATATCGTGACCTCAAGAAAACACTGCCGCCGCTGACCCAAGTCATGGTAACGGCTGCCAATTTCATCACCCAATTTTGGTGGCTGGTCTTAATTATTGTGGGCGTTGCTGGCTACTTTATCTACCAGTGGTCACGCACTGAGAATGGGCAACGTTTTGGTGATGGCTTCAAGCTCAAAGTGCCTTTATTTGGGCGAATGTTTCGTAAACTGTACATGGGGCGATTTGCCCGAACAGGTCAAACCTTACTTTCAACTGGTGTGAGCATGCTTGATACCCTGAAGATTACCAGCACGGCTGTCAACAATAGTTATATTGCACAAGCGATTGATCGTGCCGCGGAAAAAGTAAAGGGTGGTAAGGCATTATCAGATGCGCTCGCCAAAGAACCTGACTATATCGACAAGTTAGTGCCACAAATGATCAAAATCGGTGAGCAATCTGGTAAGATCGATGAAATGCTCGGCAAGGTCGCACAAGTCTATGAAGACGAACTTGATGAAGAGATCCGTACCATTTCGACCGCCATTGAACCAATTTTGATGGTTGTATTGGCTGTGGTGGCCGGCGGTATGGTCGGTGCAATCTTGTTACCGATTTACGGCCTCGTCAATAATATTAGCGTCTAGACAAGACGTAGAGGGTGCGCTACTATAGCCATAAGCGGAAACGCACGTTGAATATTAGTTCATAAGAAAGGTGGGACAAGTTCCTATGAACGTCCAGCATAAAGTAAAAGGGTTCACAATCATCGAAGTTGTTTTGGTGCTTGCTATCGCGGGTCTGATCTTCTTGATGGTTTTCATTGCTTTGCCAGCATTACAATCGAGCCAGCGCGATACGGCACGAAAGAACGACGTTAGTACCGTTGCTTCAGCGATATCGACATATACTGGTAATAATCGGGGTCAGTTCCCAACGACCGCCAAACTCTCGGGCTATGTTCAGAATATTTCGAGCAACACTACCCAGGTAACCGTCGAACCACAATTCACTGATACATTATCGGTGTCAGATGGTCAGATTCTTGTTACTCAGCAAAGTACCTGTGACACAACCGGCGCTGGTAAAGGGACTGCCTCGCAAAAACTGATTAAAGCGAGTAGCGCTCGTCAGTTCACAGTCGTGACCTATCTCGAAGCTGGTGGCGGCACGACATACTGCCAAGACAGCTAATAGACATAAAAGCCCGCCGTTCTGGCGGGTTTTTCTGCTATGATAGTGCTTATGGAATTTGTCATCTATGTCGCGCTTATATTGATTGGCGCCTGTCTCGGAAGTTTTGCGGGTGCGACCACGTGGCGCCTGAGGGCTCGCCAACTGAAAGAGGACAAAAAGGCTGGTGAGAAAATTGACGAGGCTGAGTACAAGCGCCTCAAGCCGCTCACCACGGCGACAATTAATACTGATCGTTCACGTTGTTTGCACTGCGGCTATCGCTTACGTTGGTACGATTTAATTCCGATTTTTAGCTGGCTGTCACTTGGTGGTAAGTGTCGTCGTTGTCGGCATCCGATTGGTGCTTTCGAACTGATTATAGAGGTGGGCAT
>CAZKIJ010000040.1:0-5044 GCA_964552895.1 uncultured Candidatus Saccharibacteria bacterium
TGTTAATGCTTCTTTTATACACTATTTTTATCGAAAAATCAAGAGGTTATGGTTATTTCAAGATTTACCAGATTGTTGAAGTTAATCTATGATCACCATTTACACTTTTAATAAACGAGAGACGGTTAGGCAAAAGCACCTTAACATCATTCTGGACCCGTGCCCTGTTGTCCGCCGCATGTATGTAGTTCGGATAACTAACTTCATTTTCAAGATCAAATTCTACGGGCAATGCATATTTTTGACGAATCAAAATTTTTGTATTGAAAGCCTGCTGAATCGCCTCGCCACCCCCCGATTAGCACAGTCCTGACCACGGTACTAATAAGTCGACTTGCTCGCCGAATCTTCCAGATGTCGTTTAAGTCACCTTTTAGGTCGAAAAGGGTTTCCGTTCTTCAGAATGGTCTTTACCATAGCAAGCCACACCTCACCGAATGTCTTACCGTGGACTACGTAACCAGCACTTTGAACTTTTTCTATCATTATTATGTTCTGCTACTTATATATACTTTTGTCATGAATATGTTATGGAATTATTGCTCCATGATTAGATTTATGTTATGAATGATCTAGCAACTGGGGTGATTTTTCATCAACTCGGTAGCGTCCTTTAAGAAGAAACAATCTACCGAGAGTTGGTGTAAATTTGAAGCTTCCGTATTACGAGAAGCCGCTTCATCCTCTGATTCCAATTGGAGATGAAGTGAAGGTTCACATGATGGAAGTTGTCAACTTTCTCAAGTGGACGCTAGAGCGGGACCACCTGGATATTGCGACTTATCTCCCCGAAATGGGGACAAAGTCGTTTTTTCTGGTTGCCGCCACAGGGCTGGGCAAGACTGTCGGCGTGCCGATTCATGTCTTGCTTCGCCAATTGCAGCGCGCCGGAAGGCGGCCAAACCCCACGCCTCGCGTGTGGGTGGTTGAGCCGCGTATTCCCATCGCGATGGAGCAAGCCGAGTACATGAACCACCTGTGGGACGAGTATTGTGAGTTTCACAGCCGTGACAAGCGGCGTACTAGTCCCCTGTTTGGCTGTGTGACGTCGGTTTCGGGTCGTGTAAACCCCGATGCGCCGATTCAGTTCGTCACGACGGGCATCTTCGAGTTGATGAGCCGCGAAGGGAGTTACTATCCTTGGCGCGATCGCATCATCATCGACGAGGCCCACGTGACGGTCGAACAGAATCCGGGTGTTGAGTTGGGTATTGCGCTGACCCGCAAGGACGGCGTAACTATCGACTACATGTCGGCCACAGTTGATGTGACAGGTCTCAAAGAGCAGCTTGGCGTTTCCAACGTTATTCGTGCCGATGGAATCCGTAACATCATCTGGAAGAGCAACTTGTTGCGACCCATCGACGAAGTGATTGGCGAGTTGGTGCAAAACACTCTCGTCAAGCCCGATTCGACAAGTCGCTTCTACCCGAAGGGTGATTACAAGCAGGCTAAGCAGGTTATCGATTCGGCTCTTGAGCCGGGTCGGTCACATGGCATGCTCATCGTAGTGAACTCTTTTAACGGGGACACGAGCGACACGCGCAAGTTGACGAATAAGCTGCGTGAAGCGCACCCTCACGTACCAGTGCTGCACCTTGCGAGTGATGTGATTCGGGACCCCCGACGTCAGGCCGATTTTGGCAAGCGTCTGGTCTCAATCGAAGCGCGTAAGGAGAACTACATCATCATTGCGACTAGTGTTGTGGAAATGGGAATCACCTTCCCTACTCTCGACTATGTCGTGACGATGGATGCAGGCTATGACCAAGAAACTATTGGAGACGTGACGTTTCCGGTGGTTGCCGCACTTGGTGTCAACTCGCTACTGCAGCGAATTGGCCGAGTGGGGCGTCGGCGTCCTGGTATCGCCTACATCAGCAATGAAGTCGGTGCAGACTACTCGTCCCTGGAGGACGATAAGTTGAACGGAAGCGCATTGGCCTATGAGCCGATTCACTACCCGCTCAGCAGCGCACCGCTGATGTCGCTGGCGTACTACGCGGCACAACAAACCTGGGACGACCTCGACAAGTGGTTGACCGACCTGAAGCTCCCGTCCAAAATCCAAGAGGATGAGGATAGGATGGAGTTCTTCCATGAGCAGTTCGAGAAATTGGAACTGCTCGGCATCACACAAGATGGAAAGCTGACCGAGTTGGGTGCTCGGATGGAGCAGTGGATGGGCCGGGCGGACATCGCCTACGCCGCCCACCTTCAGACACGCCTGGCCGAGGGTGCTTCCCGCGAGGAAGTGCTCTTCTGGGTCGTCGCAACTGCGCTGAGTAATACATCAGCCAGCAGTTTGAAAGCTCAGCACGGTCATTTTGTCGATTATGACGGCTCCCATAAAGAGATTGCTAACCGAATTGATATTTGGTCCGGATATGATCACGAAGATATCGCCATTTTTCGCGCGATGGCTGTCATCAGCAAAGATACCCCGCACCTCTACTGGAACAGGCAAGCACGCAATGAACTCAACGACACTACGTTGTACAAGTGGTGCAACTGGGCCGGCTTGGACGCACGCAAGTTCGTCAAGGCTGGCCAGGCGATTAGTGACACAATCATGCTGTTCACGAAAGTGAACGCTACATCGCCAGAGTTCAAGCGGCTATTCGGCAATGATCACATCAGTGCTGCAACTATTGACTGGGAAGCTGTTTATAGAAAGCTTCCTGTTAAGACGCTCGAAAGGCAGCTTAAGAAGTTGGCTGGCGTGACCAAAATCACTTTGAAATACGTCGAGGCTATGAACGCCTATGAATGGAGTGATGGAGAACATGGCCACACCGGCTTGTTGTCGCAAGACAGCACGCCAATCCAGCTCGATGACAGCAAACAGTATAGTGCCCGAATTATCCCTAGTCGTCAGGCGAAGGGTGATAAGACTGAATGGCGCCTTGCAAGTCTTGGTGTGACTCAACCGAGAAAACCCTCTTCGACAAAAGCAAAGCAAAAAACTGTCGAGCAAAAAGTTGTCATCGAGAAGCCACGTAAACGAAGCTTCCTTGAAAGACTTTTTGGTCGTTAGATCGCTTCATTACCTATCCCAACAAAGGATGTAAAACATGCCGTTTGTGGAATATCCATACGAATGCCAAGCGAAAGGCCATCAGGGTGGAAGCCGGACCTTTACAGCCGCTCCCCCCGAGTGGTTCGCCAGTAAGGGCAGGAGTACGCCAAAGAACTGTCCGGAATGCCGAGAATGGACTAAGGCACAGGTCGACGAAAAAAAGGCTTGTGCCACCTGTGGATTAAAAATCCGCATCCCCGCCACACTCAAAATCTCGATACACAAAAAAGTCGGCCCTTACGTGCCTATCACGGAGTGCCGATCGTGCCGAGACGGCAATCAACCGCCGAAAGGCACCAAGCGTCGTCCCGACAAGAAGAGACGAGAGAAGGAGGAAGATGAAGAGAAATTGAATGATTTCTCGAAACTTCCTGTCGGCATTACACCACAGGTTCGCAAACTTATCACGAGCGAGGCGTATTACCACGCCAGGCTAGTGAAGGGCACCGAAACGGGTGCGATGCATATCCTAAGGCACGTGCCTGGCTCTCCTTACGACGCCACCGGATCAGGAGCAACCTCGAAGTCCCCTTCGAGCTTTGCTGACGGTCCGAGTCTGTCTGGGCTGCTGCGGAGCACTCAGTGGTATCTTTCAATGACCGACGAGGCTCATGTTCGCGAATACCAGAACGGTAAACGCATCAGACGAGTTACATTCACCGGAGATCACAGTGCACTGGAGGTCACTATCCTCCAGCAGCGCGACGATGGCCGGTGTGTCCTCATTACGACCTACGACAACGTCAAGGCCGCCGATATATCGGGGGACAAGCGCGATGTGGTATAAAGGGGAAAGAAGAACATCATGAGCGAAACGAAAAACCCCTTTGTCGAATGGCGTCGTGAGCACAACAATCTCACGCTCGATTCAGAAACTGAAACCCACGTCCAACAGTGGGTGACGGTTAATCGTGAGCTGTTCGCACTGTTTCGGCATTATGACAATGTGATCGAGCCATGGCTCAAAAAGCCTAACTCATTACCCGAGCCAAATCTGGTGCATTTCATTGCCGGATATGGCTACAGTCGTACGGTGACTGGTAACTGGAAAGTTATGCCCATCGAGATTCCTGAGGGCGAATTTAAGGATTGGGATGAGAACTCGGGGTTGTTCGTGACCCTCGAGCAGTTACATGACTACCAGGCCGGCGTTGCTGGAAGTGTGGCTGAGATGCTCGGTGCCAACCTGAAGGCTGTGGTTAAACTCATCACTAAGCAACTCGATGAGCGCTATGCCGAGCTAGAGCAGCTTGTTGCCGCTCCCCTCACCTCTTTTGCACCCACACAATGGACCGAAGAGGAAGAATGGGATGAGGACGCGCTACGCGAAATTCCAAGGCTCGACCGGATCTTTGACCTCTACGAGGAACTGTGGTGCTTTGAACAGGGCATCGAGGAGCTTCGTATGTTGATGATCACCGAGGATGACGAAGAATTTCGTCTACCGAACAACGCCTTTTACGACGCGCTCCTGTCCATCGACAGCCACAAGCTGGTGGTGAACCTGGAGCGTGCCGAACCAAGGTTGCGCGAGGTGTTGAAACTGTGGTCGGAGACGACCATGCACTACTCGGGTCGGCCGTACCACCGTCCTTACGACCAAAATGCCCCCGAGGTTTTCTGGTGGCGTCATCGTCAAGCGGCTCGTTCGTCTCGTCAGAATGGCCAGCGACCGCCCCGGCGCAACAGTCGCCCTTCGAAAAAATAGATTGGAGTAACTTAAAGGACCCCGCCTGAAATATGGCGGGTTTTCCTTTTATCAAGAGAAACCTTGCCATCTCCCCTTTAATGTCGTATCGTATAATTAACCATGATAATAAAACAAAAAATAAAAGTCTTCCTTGTGAGCGCTATAGCAGTATTGGGGGTTGTTGTGCCACTGATGCCAAACACAGTTGCTGCTCAATCCCATTCCCAGTGTGGCGGCGTTCCAACCAGTATTATTAGCTGCACCCAGGGTAAGGA
>CAZKIJ010000041.1:0-5011 GCA_964552895.1 uncultured Candidatus Saccharibacteria bacterium
GCTCAAACTTATCCGTTTCAACTGGCGCTCAAACCTCATGGCAAAAGAAAACCGCCACCTCCACTGCCGATCCAGCAACCTGTAATTTCTCACCGGGTGATAGCATCGTCTTTGTCATTGACCTCAACAGTGCCAATAGCGCCAACGCCTATGTCAGTACGCTCGGCTTTGCTCTGAAGTAGCCTTTCTTGTTATGCTAGAGGGGATGAAGAAATCTATTATCATTGCCTTGATTATTGCGGTCATTGTCATCGGTGGTGTCATTACGGGTTTAGTTATTATTCTCACGAACGGCAATGGCAACGCCCAAACGATCACTCATAACCCAACCTACCAAACCGCCATTCCAAATGGCAAATCAATCACGTGGCAACGCATCAGCCCACCCGGGAATGATCCTGTCTACGCGTACGCTGACAAGATCACCGGTGTCGACGTGACCGTGAGTGAACAACCCCTGCCGAGTACTTTTCAAAAAAATACCGATAGCAAGATTGCCGACCTTGCCCGAAGCTACAATGCCACCGATACCTTAAATGCCGGTAATACCAAGCTGTACATTGGTCTGTCTGCCAAAGGCCCGCAATCGGTTATTTTCACCAAAATGAACTTGCTCATCCTCATCAAATCACAAGACAAAATAAAAGATTCGGCGTGGACGCGCTACGTCGAATCTCTCAACTAGGAGTTACGTGTATCTATTTCTGTTTGGCTTTTGTGATTGATTTAACAACCGTGCCATCTGGCTTTAGGTTCTCATAGAATAAAACTTGGCCTTTCGCGATAATCATCTGGTCCTCTGGACCGTGAATCTCATTACCCAGCTTTACCAATGTTGGTGTGTTACTTTGATCACTGGTAGTCGATTGCGGATTGGTACTATTACTGTTTGATTGTGTCTGTAAATACCAAATGTCGGTGAGCTTCATGTAATCATTATTGATCACTTGTAGTTTCCCGAAATATACCTGGCCGTTCGTGAAGAAAACCGCTTGGTATTTACTGGTGTCGATACCGGTCGTTTGGCTCTGTGAAAACATAGTGCGTAAGAAAAAGATGCCGGCGATAATCGCGGCGATCACAATGATCACAATGATAATGGGGAGAATGATTCGTGGACGTCTTCGCATAGGTTTCTTCTCTTCTTTTAAAGGTTTGGTTATAGGGTTGAAGGGGAGCGGTGGAGGCGGTGGTGATGAGCGACGGGCGGGTTGTTCTGGTTTTGATGGCTCTGGTTCGATCACTCTTTCGTCTGGTTCATCCGGTGGTTGGTAGGATGGTGCTGGGCCACTACTACTATTGATCACCCCCCGCGAACGCCGGTTCGGTCCCTTCTGCATGCTCTGTTACTTCTCCCCTTATAAACGTTGTCTTTAGCATAGCATAAGGAGTATAACGGTGTCTAACCCTGTCGACGAAGGACATCGGCAACCATGTGCATATAGGTATCTTTAGCGTTGGCAGCCTGCGTCAAAAAAACCTCACGATCGAGCCACTCAAACGACGTATGTTCCCAACTCATCTTAATTTCGGGGCGCTCTTTCATGTGCGTGACGAATAAAATGTACCGTGTGCCATGGCGAGAATAGTCAGTGCCTGAATAGAGTTCACGCACCGTCGCTGGGTGGATGACAATACCCGCCTCCTCATAAACTTCGCGTATCATCGTTTTGACCGGCTTTTCACCATACTCCATAGTACCGCCGGGCAGGTCTGGATCGTCACTAAAGACGGGGTGATTGCTGCGATACATCATCAGGTACTTATCGTCGCCATCGATGACAACAAGTTTAGCGACACTATTCATGGTTTTATTATAAGTCGTCCTTATGTAAAAATGAGTTTGCTTCTTTGACGAGCAACATAGGTCACCGCTTCTTCCCGATAATTGGCGCTTGTCGGATAAATTTGTGTTGCTCAATCACCTCCATCATCGCCTGAGCTGCTTCGTGGCGTCCAACGTAGATTTTCGTCGGCCCGTGCTCTAATAGTTCATAAGGGCGTGGTGGGGTATTTTGTAATTTCAAAACGCGAACCGTTGTCCACTCTAGATCGCTCCCTTCTAATACCCGTAAATGGTTGATGCCGTCTTTGACCCGGTTTGGATCAACGAGGCTCACTCCAAAGTTCAAAAAGCGATCAATAAGCGTTACTTGATCATCCGGCACTCGCGCACCCGTTCCGGTCAGATCAACAAACCGCGTGATACCAAGCGCGTACATCGCTTCAATAATCACCCGTGTCGCTACTGTCTGCACATCAGCCGCCGAGCCTTTGACGTGTCCTAGGCAGCTCACCACCACGTCACAACCTTGGATCAATTGCTTGACCTGCTCCAAATTGGTGGCGTCACATTGAACATACTGTGGCACAGACGCGTTCCCTCTGATTCCGGCACGTATGTTGTGTCCACGTGCTTTCGCCACACTAACAAAGGCTCGGCCTAATCGTCCATCAGCAGCAATAACGGCTATATTCATATGGGTAGTATAGCAGCTTCACAGAGGGTGCTAAAGTGAATGGGCGTTACCCATTGCCACCTGTCAGGAATTGAAGCGGATTGGCAATGACTTGTTTCCATAAAGCACTGATAAATTCTTGAACATATTTCCATATGCCAGAGAATATGCTCTCGATACTCAATCCGATATTGCCGCCGGCTTTCCCGAAAAGCGCACTAACAACAGCAATCACAATCACCACCGCAATGACTAACAACACCAACACGACAAAGCCAATGATGATCCCAGCAACCAGAAGCTTCTTTTTATTCAAGCTTCCGTATCTGTTTGAACTATGTTCGTGACTCATTTCATCCCCTTTAATTATCACTTAGTCGTGATGGCCGTGACCACCCCGGTATTCATGTTCGTCACCGAACATACGTCCAAAAAAGCCTTGCCTTTGCACTTGCTGACTACCGTGGTTCTGATCTGCTGGCGAATACTGTGCCGGTTGCCCGTTACCCACAGCGGCCGATGCGCCTTCCCTTTCGACGATTTTGTCCAACTCTCCTCTATCTAACCAAATACCTCGGCATTGAGGACAATAATCAATTTCAACTCCTTCGCGCGTCGTCATAGCCAACGTTGTTCCATCAACAGGACACTTCATACACTTTCTCCTTTCGCGTTACTATACCTATTATTATAGCTATGTTTTAGGATTAACGATAGGCGTTTCATGGGTGAGAGAATGGGGTATATGTTACCTAAGATACTTCTCTCATTCGATGTTCAAACTTGTTAATGACGTCAAAGACCCACGGTGTTCGCATATGCCCAGCTTTTTCAAGCTCGGTTATTTCATCAAACGAACGCCAGACGACTTCTAAGATCTCACCCTCCTGAGCCTTCTCATCTCCCCCAAGGATCTCGGCCACATACACATGTGACTGATTACGGTGCCGATATCGCCGCCCAAGAGAAGTTCAAGAAGTTGAAAAATGGCGAAATCAATCGCCATGTCTACTATAACTAACTGCACCCGGCGGGTGGATCCGCATTGCAAGGAAAAGTACATCAACAAAACTGACTTATGCATAATGCTGCAGGAGTTCATACAGACTAATTACAAAATAAATATCAGTGACAAGTTCAGAGCAAGAGTCGAGAGGCATTACGGTATCACTAAAACTCTATTTGATCACCACAAGATCGAAGCGAAGCTTGATAATCCATTTATTCAATACTCACGATTTGTTCTCGGTAATGGCACTGAGAATGAAAAGACGTCATTGGCAATAGGTATAACCAGTAAAATACTAATAAAGGACGGTAAGTTAAGGTTCGGATAGTAGTTTGTAGTTTCTAAAGTTGATTCATATCTATGCTGTAACCAGCAGCCTTGAGCTCTTTAGCGACTTTAAAACGCCAAGCTAATGATTTGTCAGCGGGAGTGTATACTACGCCGTCAAAGTCGCTTGGCGCATCTACTCCTTTATACAGGGCACAGGTTCGTTCGCGACCTAATTTGCCAATAAAATAGCCCAGTTCAAGTACTACATTCTGCCTGGCTCGTGGCTTGGCTTCTTCGGGTCCTCCTTTGGCCGAGTAGCCATAATCATCCGGCGTTAGAAGTATGATGGCAAATGATGATTTATTAGCATTCCTCTCGAGCTTTTCGATAATTGTTTGTCCCATATTCTCTTGCTCATGTAAAATGATTGGGTTTAATCCCAAGTCGCTTATGAGTCTAGCGACTTGCTCTTTGAGCTCATTATCATGACCATGCACCACGAACACGTTGCTTTCTGCGCCCTCAGCCATAACCGGGCGGCTAGCCGCCGTACTCGACGCCGTTGAGATCGGCTCAGAGAAGAGATCTAGCCTGCCAATAATCGAATTGAGAGAATTCAATTTATATTGAACACTCTCCCTATAGTCTCCAATTTCCTCGCCTAATGAACGTATACCTGCCATGAATATTGCGCCATGGGAATTGTGTTCGTATTCTTTGGCTATTTTTTCGTTATCGAATAGAGTGCCGAGCAGCTCTTTATTATAATCGTGCCAATTCTTGCGCTCAGATTTAACATGGTCTAGCTGTTGCGGGATTTGAATGTCTGCGGCTTGGAGTTCGTTACCCTTTTTGACTTGGGCTTCCAGCTTGGCACGGGCCTGAGAGCGAGATACAGTAAGGCTTGGCTTCGGTAGTTCTTGAGGGGTTTGTACTTTTTTAGTCGCCATTCTTTAATTATACCTCCTTACCTTATGCTGCGCGTTTAAACCTTTATGCAGTATAGGAACCAGGTCGGCTATAAGATCTCACAGCCGCTATATAGTAAGGCTGGTCTTAATCAGAACCGACTTTCAGGGGCGATATAGCAAAACTGCCGTTTCCGGCGGTTCCAACCTATTTTGTCAGTTGTTAAGTCTGACGGTTTTGCTTGCTCGACCAAGGAGTGAAATAGAGAAACCGGTCATGGAACTCGGTTAGTCTTTTTAGCTGCTTGGTTTGGCTCCGGCGGCTGGACTACTCAGGTACACCTTCGTCGCGTTCAGAAAAGTAA
>CAZKIJ010000042.1:0-4890 GCA_964552895.1 uncultured Candidatus Saccharibacteria bacterium
ACGTAGCACCGTGCTGCCGTAAAGCGGCAAAGGCTTCGTGACCAGGTGTGTCCAAAAGAGTGATGGGACGATTGTTACGAATCGTTTGATAGGCACTAATGTGCTGCGTGATGCCACCAGCCTCGCCTTCGACGACTTTTTGGCCCATAATGGCATCAAGTAAACTGGTTTTCCCATGATCAACGTGACCCATCACCGCGACAATTGGTGGACGATCGACGGCATTGGCCGACAATTCATGTGTTTTACGCTCGGGCGTTGTACTGGTGTCTTTTTTCTCTAGCTCAACATCAATACCGAGTTCTTCCACGATGATTGTGGCGGTTTCAAAATCAATACGTTGGTTGATGGTAGCGGCGATGCCGTTCTTAAAGAGCTCACCAACCAGTGTTGTGACAGGTAAATTGAGCACTTCGGCCAATTCGCCAACAGTGATCGAGTCGGCGATCGTTAAGACTTTTTCTGCCATAGTCGTGCTCCTTTCCTGTATTCATAGATTCATTATTTACTAGTTTTTTTGGCATCGGCCTTTGGTCGTGAACCAGGTAAGCCGAGAGAGATTTTACGATTCTCTTTTTCGATATCAAGGACGACAAAAGCTTTTCGTTCGTTCAAGGTAAAGACCTTTTCCGGGTCAGCACTGTCGCCTTCACCAAGTTCGCTAATGTGAACGAGGGCTTCAACAGCTGGACTAATCTGGACAAAAGCGCCAAATGGCGTGATACGAGTGACGTTTCCGTCGACTTCTTGACCGACCTTAAACTGTTCTACTTCGCTCATCCACGGATCTTCGCTGAGTTGCTTCATGCTGAGGCTCAGGCGGTCCTTATCGATAGCAATAATCTTGGCTTCGATCGTTTGACCAACTTTAACGTAGTCAACCGGATTGTTGACGCGTTCCCAGCTGATTTCTGAGATGTGTACCAAGCCTTCGATACCCTCGACGTTAACGAAAACGCCATAGTCAACCACACCCGTCGCCACGCCCTTGACGGTGTCACCGACAGCCAACTTCTCAAAGCGAGCAGCCAAGCCTTCTTTGACGGCTTCTTTCTCGCTAAAGATCAGCTTGTTAGCTTTACGGTCGGCATCTAAGATGCGCACTTTCAGTGTTTGTCCGATTAACGAGTTCAAGCGCTGCAAGATTTCATCTTTATCGCTACTACCGACCCGTGGATAGTGTTCGGCAGACAGTTGTGAAACTGGTAAGAATCCACGGACGCCATCATATTCCACCAACAGACCACCACGGTTAGCGTCATATGGGGAGACGTCGATGATGTCACCGCTCTCCATCTTTGCAGCCAATTCGTCCCAACCGCGATCTTTGGCAGCTTTGCGCAACGACAAGAGAACGTGACCATTCTCAAGCTCTGGCTCGACGATGCTAGCGCTGACGGTATCACCAACGTTCAATGAACGTGAGAAGCCAACTTCGCGGCGTGGCACCATACCAACCCCATGCGCACCGAGGTCAATCAGCACTTCGTGTTTACGAACCGACAAGACGGTTCCTTCGATTACCTCACCTTGAATTAATTGTTTGACGCTGTCGCCTTCGCTGGCGAGCAGGTCGTCCATAGTAATAATAGCTTTTGCCATTTGTTACGTTGTCATGGGTTTTGAACGGCTCTTACCTCGTTCATGAGTCCCATGAGACTCCTTTCTTGATTGTATTTCTTGAGCCGTGTTGAAGACACTTCCCATAGATTATCTTCATTTTACCTCAGTTGAAGCGATAAGTCAAAGCGCTTTCGCGCGGCGTGACACAAAATAGCTGGCCGTTGTAAAACTCAATAAAGCAATGACAATAATCGGCATGATGGTGTCGCCCGTACCGGTCACCGGCAACTCTGCTGGCGACGGGGTGGTTCCACTCGTAGGTGGCGTCGTATCAGATGAGGGATTTGTGGAGGTTGTTTGATTTGGTGTTGAACTTGGGTTCGAGTTTGTATTTGAAGGAGGTACGGGCGTATTGGTGCTCTTTTGCTGTTGTTTCACCTGTTGTTCGGCAATTTGACTCGCCTTATCATGGCGAACCTGATCCCCACGACGCTGCAACAAATAGATAACTCCGATTACCAGTGCTGCCGCCACTAAAAATCCTATCACTATAAATACGATCCGATATACTTGATACGCTTCAATTTTCGCCATATCTACCTCCGTTATGACACTAAGTATGAGAAGATGTATGAAAAAATGCAACCATAACCGACATCCAAAACATCTTTTGCTGCGCTTCGCCGCTCCTCATACCCAATTTCAGGATGTGAAAGAGGTCTTTTGTACACTTTAGAGAGACTAAAGGCAGCCCGTCTCGAAAAAGTGTACAAAAGACCTCTTTCACCATGTTAAACTGAATGTATGTTAATTGCGGTGGATACTGGGGGGACTAAAACGTTAGTCACGAGTTTTACAAAGAACGGTACGATGGGCGAGTCTTTTCGCTTCCCTACTCCTGTTGATTCGGTCGCGTATGTGGCCCAGCTGCGGGGGATTCTGCAGGCAAATTATGGGAAAGAAAAAGTTGAGGCTATCGTCGTCGGTATCCCTGGCATCGTCAAAAATGGTGTTGCCGTGTGGTGTAATAACCTTGGCTGGACCAATTTTCATGTTCAAGAAGCACTCCAGGGCGTCTTAGGCACTGCACCTGTCATCATCGAAAATGACGCTAACCTGGCCGGCCTGGCCGAAGCACGCTCGCTTAAGCAAACTCCTCCATTCGTTCTCTACGTCACTGTCAGTACCGGTATTGGCAGCGGTATTATCACCGAGGGAAAGATTAATGCAGAGCTCCGCTACAGTGAAGCTGGCCGCATGCCCGTGGAGTATAAAGGAATTGTTCGCGAGTGGGAAAAATTCGCGTCTGGTCATGCCATTTATAACACCTACGGTAAATATGCCCGCGACATTACCAGTAAACGTACCTGGAATCAGATCGCCGATCGTATCAGCCGCGGTTTTCTAGCGATGATTCCCGTCCTCCAACCCGATATCATTATCATCGGTGGCAGTATGGGCACCTACTTTCATCATTACACTATCCAGTTGCGCACATTATTAGTTCACCATTTACCAGCCCACATCCCCGCCCCGCGCATAATTGCCGCCCAACACCCTGAACAGGCCGTTTTATATGGATGCTACTACTATGCTCTCGACAGTCTCGCAGCTCGTTAAGGACTATCCGTCTATTACATTTAAAGAGGGCGCTGATTTTTATTGGTCACCAGAGAAAAACACTGTTTTTTATCAAAAGAATGGCTCTGAGGCCCTCTTATTTCATGAAGTGAGCCACGCGCTCCTCGGCCATAAAGAGTACGACCGCGACATCACCCTCCTGGCTATGGAACGCGATGCCTGGGAGAAAGCCCGCGAACTGAGCAATATCCCCGAAGAGACCATTCAGAACCACCTCGATACCTACCGGAAATGGCTGCACATCCGCAGTACATGCCCTACTTGTGAAGCAAATGGTCATCAGATCAAGAAATTCCAGTACCAATGCCTTGCTTGTGGCACTCAGTGGCGTGTCAACGAGGCACGAATTTGCGGACTAAAACGGCATGTCATCAAAAAACCCCTGTAGATCAGGGGTTTTTCTTCAGAAAAGCGTTTCGTTTACTTGTCGGTTGCGACTTTACGGCGACGAGAGATGAGGCCACCCTTACGACCCGCAATGCGAGCCAATTCTGGGTTTGCCGCAAAACCACCGGTTTTGCCGTTTTGACCACCTTTACGACCAATTTTGGCGTAAAAGTCAGGGTCACGAGCCAAGTTCTTTTGTGCGGCTAATTTGCCGCCAGCTTTTGTACCAGCCATTCGTTTATTCCTCCATCACCCCTGTTCGGCGGTGATTTCCACTTAATATAAAAAGTTTCCACATCGTTTTAGACGTGAAAACCCTCCTGTATACCTCACACATGGTATGTGTATAGATAAATAATAGCATAGCATAGGCGCTATGTCAACTTTTACACAAGCATTATTTTATTGCATTATATTATTTGTCAACCAGAGGAATAATGTTCTAAATACCGTTGCACTTATGCGACAGATGCTATATTATTAGTGGTGCACCTGTTTGAATCTTGTATCAAAACAAACACGAGATTCAAAAAGTAAAAACAAAACGACCCTATCTGCGAGATGGGTCGTTTTTATTTCATATGAAAGCCATGTAAAAAACAAAACCCTCCTATTCGGAGGGTTATTGTTATAATTCGGCACCGTGCTAGTTTCCCACTTGTGGCAGTATAATCGCCGCTACTGAGCTTGACTTCTGTGTTCGGAATGAGAACAGGTATTTCCTCAGCGCCATGGGCACCGAAGGAAGGTTTTAGTCACTTTGCGCTGATAGCAATAGATCAGTGGGACAAAACCTTGCTTCGATGTCCAAACTTTATGGCATCGCTTCGCAATGACATTTGGACACGGTTGATGTCAGATTTTTAATAAAAATTGACGCTGGTGCTGATTCGCACCAATTACTAGTTAAGTCTACCTCATCACTATAGTTATACGAAGGTTATGAAGCTTTGTATAAACATGAGTGATAAGGACATAAAAAGGCAATGGGACTGTTAGTACGCTTCAGCTGCACATGTTACCATGCTTCCACCTTGCGCCTATTAAACTGATAGTCTTTCAGTGTCCTCATAGGGAAATCCAATCTTGAAGTTAGTTTCGCGCTTAATATGCTTTCAGCGCTTATCTATTCCGAACATAGCTACTCGACAATGCAGCAGGTGGCCACAATCGATACACCAGAGGTTCGTCCGCCCCGGTCCTCTCGTACTAGGGGTAGATCTTCTCAAATTTCCTAAAGTCCATACCGGATATAAACCGAACTGTCTCACGACGTTCTGAACCCAGCTCGCGTACCAC
>CAZKIJ010000043.1:0-4678 GCA_964552895.1 uncultured Candidatus Saccharibacteria bacterium
ATCCCGGCGATCCTGCCCGTGTGCAAGCCGCTCGCCAACCATTTCTTTCTATTCCGGGTTATGAAAGTATCGCGAACGCTTAGCGGGCCAGCCGGGCGGCCGCTACCCGAATCGCTTCGCTCCAACTGAGGAAGGCGTGGGGTGTCTCGGCCACTTGCTTGGCGGTAAGGCCTGTTTTAATCGCCAGGCTGATTTCGTGAATCATTTCAGCGGCATGGGGAGCGACAATCGTGCCGCCGAGCAGGACGCCCCTTTTATCAGTGATTAATTTGACAAAGCCATCGCGAAAATCAGCGGTATTACTACGGCCGACAATGTTTAACGGCGCAATCGCTTTATTGATTGCCAGGTCGCGTTTTTGACAATCATCTTCGGTGAGGCCGACGTGTGCGACCTCTGGGAAGGTGAAGATCAAGCTAGGGGTGGCGGTGTAATCTGGTTTCATTTGATCTTTATGGAAGGCATTATGGGTTGCAATTTGACTCTCTAGCAGGGCGGTGTGGGTGTGGCTGTCGCGTCCCAACACGTCGCCTGCGGCGTAGATATGCTTGGTGCTTGTCTGTAAGAACTCATTGACTTCAATTCCCTTGGCAGTATAACGAACCGAGGCGTTTTCAAGGCCCAAATCAACCGACGGTGCCCGTCCGGCAGCAACCAAAATTTCATCGGCACGAATTGTGCGTTCAACGCCGCCACGACTAATTAAAATCTTTTTACTAAGGCCCTCTTTACTCACCGATAACACGCGGGCATGGGTGAGCACTTCAACGCCTTTTTGTTCATCTAATACTCGTTCCAGTAGCGTGCCGACCTCGGCGTCATGATGGGGAAGCAAGCGACTGGCTTTTTCGGCGATGATAACTTTGGTACCGAACGTTGCCATCAATTGGGCAATTTCTACGGCGTGGCTGCCACCACCAATGATAAAAAGACTTTTTGGCGGGCGAATCGCTTCCAATATGGTGCGGGGAGTGAAATAGGCGAGGTCAGTCAGGCCTTGGACATCCGGTGTCGTCCATTCGGAACCAGTGGCAATCAAAAAGTGACTAGCGGATAGGTGGCGACGATTAACGGTCACTTCGTTGGGTGACAAGAAATGGGCGCTGCCATGAAAGGCGCTGATGCCTTGGTTTTCGTAAAAACGGCGATTACCGGCTGCGCCAGTACGTTTGACGGCTAGTTCTTTCCAGGCGCGAATTGAAGGGTAGTTATACCCTAGCGTCGAGGTGCGCAGACCAAAACGGTCGCCATGTCGGGCTTCATCATACAAACGGGCGACATGGAGGAGGGATTTTGTCGGCACGTCGCTCCAGTTTGGCGAGTCGCCACCAAAAGTATCAGCTTCGATAATAGCGACACGCCTACCTGCTTTTGCGGCGATAGTCGCGCCAGCACTGCCACCGGCACCGCTGCCGATAACGATCAGGTCATAGTCGAAAGTGTTTGTTTTTGGCATACAGGGGTGGCTCCTTAAATAATCATTCGATGTTGTTCGTATAAGTAAGCGGCGCTAGGATGATGAACGTGGAGATGGCGCGCCGCAACGCGACGGAGGTCATGACTGGTAATTTCCGGACGGGTTTCTAGCCATTCCAAAACGCGGTCGGTGACAGCAGTCGCAATCGATTCAGCTTGGCCGGGTGGGCATTGGGCACTCAAGCAGGCGGCAACAATAGAGGAGTGGAGTTTCTGACGGATAAAGGACTCGGAAGGTCGCTCGCCTCCCCTTTTGACAACGTCAATGACTCGCCCACTCACCTACACGCTCCCCAGAATTTCATACACATAGGTGAAAACACCGAGTACAATCAGGCCGGCGCCAGCAGAGAACTGCAGGAAGCGCTTATTCGTCTCACGCCATCGCTGAATTTCGCTCAAGGAATGGCCGCTGCCAATTGATACCCAGACGCTGAGCAATGTGATGAGGGAAACGACGGCGTACACGACGATGCCAACCAGTTGCCACAGGCCCGATACTTGCACGAGCACTAACGCGCTTATAAACAATGGGGCAAAGATGAACAACAGTTCACCCAGCACACTCATCATTCCCAAACCAAACGCTTCGGCTGGTTGGTCAACGACTTTAGTCCGGTTACTTAAATAACGGGCCACACCACGCGGAATCCATAGTGACGTTCCCTTTTCGCGACGGTAGTAAAAGGCCCACACGGCCACCCCCACGCCAATCACTAAACCGCAGGCAATTGCCCACACGAGTAATGGTGTGCTGGGCCCGAAAACGCGTAACACAACCAAAGCGATCGTCGCCAGTAATAATAATGTCATCACACCCGCGCCCGCCACAAAACTACTCGTCAGACGGAGGACTTTGGTAGTAGTCTTTTTCGCGCCAATAGCATTGGCACTAAGAACCGTCAACACACTGACGCTCAGCTGAAAACTAGCGTGGATGAGGGCGGCGAGGGCGACAATGGCGAGAGCCGAGATAGGTGACATAATGGTATTTTTATTTTTAACCTCTGCTATTGTTATACCACAGTCTTTACCATAAGTGTTATACCTCAGTCAAAGAAAAAGGCGAGTAACCAGAGTAACGCCACCAGGCCGCTTAAGCCGAGAACCGTTCGGACAATATGTGGTTGATACGTTTTTGTGTGCATACTCCCCTCCTTTGTTTTGGTATAAAAAAAGGACAGCCATTGCTGGCTGTCTAGACCTTTCAAGCAGAGTTTTATCCCTAACTACGCAACGGCTGCCCATTTCCGTTAGGGATGACGGTAAACTCGCATTGTTTGAAACATCTAGACACCGCCATTATAGCATGCGAGAAGAGGCGAATCATGTCATTCTGTCATCGCTATTGACTTTTCGAGCCACTTATGCTTAAATACATACATCAAGCAATAAAACAAAAAAGAAAGCAAAAAATGAACGCTGACACCACCACCAGCACCGTCATCGAACCCGTCACCTTAAGCGAAGTCCTAGAGATCGCCACCTGGGACCGTCCCCGTAGCGACGAAGAGCTCAAAAGCTTCCGCGCTCGCCACGAAGCCACCGTTGGCACGCTCGACCTCGATGAATTACTAGCCTAAGACAATCAGTGACTGCAATAATAACCGTCCAAGATATGTACGAAATAGTACATACCAAGGGCGGTTTTCAGCGGTTGCCCCAAGAATGGGAGTAACTGATACTTGAATGGTTACCCTAACCCATAGGTTGCCGTTTGACGCGATAACCACAAGTGCTATACTAAAGAAAATGTCTAAAACAAACACCACCACACCATTACGTTCGACTGTGCACACCGTTTCTTTGCAGCTTTACAGCCTGTTTGTATGGCTGTTTATTTTGTTTGGCGGAATGGTAGCGGTGGCCAGCTTCTTTGTTAACTTGCCGGTAACCGATGTTATCTCAAGTGTCATCGTCGGCTTACTCGCCGTCGGCTTTGGTCTCGGCATGGCACGACTTTTGAATCGTGATATCAAGCAGACGGCACCGGTGCTTTGGTTTTGATGAGCTCACGATATTAGCAAATTAGTCGCCAGCGTTATGTTGGATGAAGAGTTGGCTCAACGGTATAATTAAATAAATGAAAATATTCACCGTGGACGAAATCAATCACCAAAAAGTTTTTAAAAGTGAACACTGGAACGTCATATTACCGAGCCGGCCGATTGTAAGTAATCACTTGTTATTCGTCATAAAAGATACCAACAAACAGCTTTTTACGGATTTGACCGAGGGGGAATTAGTCGACTTGGCCGCTTGCATCGCGTTGGTCATTGAGAAAGTCAAAGCTAAATATGGAAATGATTTTGATGGGTTTAACCTGTTCTCAAACAATGGCTCTGTGAGGATTGGGCAACATGTTCAGCACTTTCATCAACACATCTTCCTCCGCTTTGTAAGTGAAGAAGAATCGCCCTATAGTGTTATGGCGAAACAGCAGAATTGGCATACGCTGGATACACCAGAATGGGTTGATCAACGCGACAGCTTGAGGGATTTGTTAAATTTATAGGCAGGGTGTCTTTAGGCCTTGATGAATTAAATCCATACTTCATCAGACTAAGTTTTATCATGCAATTTTAATAAATAGATATGACAAAATTCCAACACATCGCGGCGGTAGTAGTCCCCCATGATCCGGTTGACGTGAAATTAAGAGTTATGTTGCGCGTGCCTGTTTGGTATCGGTAAATGATTAAGTGTTGGGTAACGTTGCAATGTATGATTTGAGTAAAGTAATGGCTTCTGCATCCTTTTTCCCTCTTACGTTCTGCCGATACCCATCTTTAATACTGAATTCGTAGGCTTTCAAGAACTGCTGGGGTGTTAGAAGACCGATGTTTACTCCGTCTACCTCTACAAAAGTAACATTCTCTTGCGCCTCCAGAATTCCGTCACTTTTTAGTATGCTTGACGGAGCGAAGGCAACGTACTCCCGTTGCTTGTTACTGAACTCATGTTCATGTTTGTCAACCATGTCGTAGTCTAATGACTTCATGATTGATTGAAGCTTAGCCCAGTCCTCTTTGAGCCAATGCTCGTCTATTAATAGATCAATGTCATTGAACTGCTTGTACGCGCCCAAATAGAGGGATAGACCGGAGGATCCGTATAGTATGCATTTCACGCCACTTTCGTTAAGGGCATTGATAATCGATAGGGCCTTTCGGGCATGATCGGTAGTCTGCATATATTACTC
>CAZKIJ010000044.1:0-4559 GCA_964552895.1 uncultured Candidatus Saccharibacteria bacterium
TTTGTCCTTGAACCAGCCGCGGTGGTCGCTGTTGACGTCGAGATCAAACCACAAGATGCCAGGGATATCGGTAGGATTGGCCGGCAGTCGCTTTTCAAACATCTATTGGCCCTTCTCGGCGTAAGCGGCTTCGATTTTGGCCTTCTCGTTCTTCCACCAGGCTTCGTGGTCGCGATACCAGTCGATGGTGGCCTGTAGACCTTGCTTTAAGTTGGTGAACGTTGGTTCCCAGCCTAGTTCGGTACGGAGTTTGGTGGCATCGATGGCGTAGCGTTGGTCGTGCCCGGGACGGTCATTGACGTGGTCGTAGGCAGAAATATCTCGGCCCATTAATCCCAAAATCGTTTCGATAATATATTTGTTATTTTGTTCGCCATCGGCGCCAATTAAGTAAAGTTCACCAAGCCTTCCTTTATCAAGAATGGCGTGAACAGCTGAGTTGTGATCGTCAACATGGATCCAGTCACGGACTTGTTCACCGGTGCCATAAAGTTTAGGACGTATGCCGCTCAAAATGTTCGTAATTTGACGAGGGATAAATTTTTCAATGTGTTGATACGGACCATAGTTGTTTGAACAGTTTGAAAGGGTAGCTTTGACGCCGAAGCTGCGAACCCATGCCTTTACCAAGAGATCGGAACCAGCTTTGGTGGAGGAATAGGGGCTTGAGGCGTTGTATGGTGTGTGCTCGTTGAACTTTTTTGGATCATTTAATTCAAGATCACCATAGACCTCATCGGTTGAGATATGATGCAGACGTTTGTCGTGTTTACGAACGGCTTCTAGAATCGTGGCGGTCCCAACCAAGTTAGTTTGAATGAACGGCCACGGGTCGCGCAAGCTATTGTCGTTGTGACTTTCGGCCGCGAAGTGTACGACAATGTCGTTTTTGGCGACCAATTCGTTTATGAGTTTTTGGTCGGCGATGTCGCCGTGGACGAATTCAATACGGTCAATGATATCCGCCAGGCTATCTTTGTTACCAGCATAGGTCAGTTTATCGATAACAGTCAGTTGATATTCGGGACGATTCTTTAGGGTGTACCGCACAAAGTTCGAACCAATGAACCCGGCACCACCTGTAATAAGCATAGTAGGCATGAGTCTATTATAGGTCAGTAATCATTCGTAATGTAAAAAGTGGTATAGTGGAAAATATGAAACGCGTTATCGTCAGTGGCTATTTCAATCCTCTTCATGGTGGCCATCTCGATATGATTGAGGGTGCCAGAGAGATGGGCGAGTGGTTAATCGTTATCGTGAACAATGATGTACAGCAAGTTATGAAAAAGGGAAAGATTATTTTGTCTGAACAAAACAGGGCTCGTTTGATGAGAGCGTTACGAAATGTAGATGAAGCATTTATCTCGATTGACCAAGATCAGACGGTCATCCAGACATTAGAACATATCGCACAGAAGTACCCTGACGACGAACTTATTTTCGCGAATGGTGGTGATCGCGATTCGGAGAAGGTAGTGCCCGAAACAGGGGTATGTGAAAAATACCACATTCACATGTTGTTTGGTGTTGGTGGCGCCGATAAGACCGATTCATCGACACGTATTAATCAGGCACTTGGCCACGCTAAATAGCGTCGCTCACAATCTTCTTCATCTTCACGTCAAACAATCCCTTATCGAAACGCTTCGCTTTGCGGTGCAGGGTGGCTGGTAAGAAGTTCAATTTCTCACATCGTGTGATTGCTTCAACGAGGCTCTCTACTGTTTGTTCGTGGAATAACACGCCCGTTTCCCCATCCTGCACGATGTCCAAGGCACCGCCGCGGGCGTAGGCGATGACAGGGGTGCCAGCGGCTAACGCTTCGACGGCGGACATGCCGAAATCTTCTTCGCCAGGGAAAAGGAACCCTTTTGATGATCGAGCGAGCGTCACGAGTTCGGTATCTGACACGCGGCCAACAAACTTTATGGTTGGGCCGGCTAAACTTTTGAGTCGTTCGGTATCGAGGCCGGTGCCAACGACAGTGAGGGGAGCACCGAGTTTATTGCAGGCCTGGATAGCCAGATCAAACCGCTTGTAGGGGACGTGGCGGCCCCAGATGATATAGCCGCGACGTTCGCCCTTTGGTGGTGGCGTCCAGCGGTCAACGTCGATGGGCGGGTAGACGATAGTGCTTGGCTTATCGTAGTACTTCTTAATACGCTCTTGGGTGACGGTGGAGTTGGCGATGAAGACATCGATATTTTTCACTGATTCAAGATCGAATGCGCGCATGCGCTTGACGAAAAAAGGGATGAATGGTCGAATGAACGGTGTCACCATGCCAAAACGAAATTCACGGCGGAACTCTTCATAGTGGCTCCAGTAGTAACGGATTGGGGTGTGAATGTAAGCAATATGTTTCTGGCCGGGTCGGGTTTTGCGGACAGCTTTCGCTTCGGCACTGGAACTAGAGATGATGATGTCGAACGCTGATAAATTGAGTTTGCGGAAGGCCTTGGCGCGGAACGTAGGCCAGAGAATGTGTTTGTAGCGAAGGGGTTTGGGGAGATTTTTTTGTAATGAGGTCGTGCGGATATCGGCGTTTTTAAAAGTCGGGAATTTCGAGGCGTCGTAGACGGAAGTGTAGATTGGCGCTTTTGGAAAGAGTTTGTGGAGTTCAGCAACAACGACTTCAGCCCCGCCATTGACAGTTAGCCAGTCATGGACGATAGCGATTTTAGGTGATTGGTGTTTGGTAATCAGTGATTGGTTATTTGGCATGGCTTGCTACTATGAATTTCTTGTATCCGTTGAGAAGTTTTTGACATAACACGACGTGTTCTAGAAGGTTAGTTAATATATCAGTGTCTAGATAATGTAATTTTTGAGCAAGATAGAGGAAATTTTTTGTTTCAAGCAATGACCCGTAGGCAATCGAACAAAAATGGAGACGATCATTCGGAGTAGATCTACCGTAACCCTCAGCAATGTTTGCCGATACGGAACTGACTGCTCGACGAATTTGGCTTGTGATACCATAGAGTTCATCTTTAGGAAGACTCTTTGTTTCATTGTAAATTTCAACAGCAAGCAGCTGTGCTTCTTGCCATACGTCTAAATCTTCAAAACCCTTCATCCCATTTACCATATACCAACCACCAACACCTACTTGGCACCCTTGCGTCGGAAGACAACCAGCACGGTCTTAAAAAGAATTTTTATATCCTGCCAAAATGACCAGTTTTGGGCGTAAAACAACTCGAGTTCGATACGCTCGTCAAAGCTGAGTTCACTACGGCCACTCACTTGCCAAAGGCCGGTAACGCCAGATTTGACACTGTGGAGGAGGGCGGCTCGACTTTTAATATATTTCTTTTCGGCGGGCATAATTGGGCGGGGGCCGACCAGGCTCAAATCACCTTTTAATACATTAATAAAGCCAGGCAGCTCGTCGATTGATGTTCGGCGGAGGAATCGGCCCCAAGCGTTAATGCGCGGGTCGTTATCGACTTTATGATTTTTTTCGTATTCGCGGGCGAGGTCTTCACGGCCCATGGCACGGAACTCAGCGGCATCATCCACGTAGTCACCATCAAATCCTTTAAGGTGACGCATGGAACGGAATTTTAATAATTTTACCGGTTTTGAGAACCGTGAGAGGCGATCATTTTTATAAAAAATAGTTCCTGGATTAAAGATTTTTTGCAAGATCGCAACGATAAGGAAAAGTGGCGATAAAACGATAACCGCAATCAGGCTGGCGATAAAATCAAAGATACTCTTGACGATTGCTCCCCACCCTACTAACGGGGTTTGATAGACGGTAATCATGGGGTAGCCAAGGAAGACGTCGACAATGTTTTTACCTGAGTAGAATTCAGATTCCGACGGGATGAAGCTGTAATCGATGTGATGGGTCTGGGCGGCACTGAGAATTTTTTGATTGCGTTCAGGCGCTTCGTATAAATCGGTTTGGATAATGCCGGTGATTTTATTTAATTCAATGTCGCGCAAGGCTTCCTCGAGGCGTGAATAGTGGTGCGCTTCTATGTTGTCGGGGAGCAGGCGTTTTGAGCCGGCAATGGCGACCACTTCATAACCACTCCGTTCGGTGTCAGAAAGGCTGCGGGCGATATCGGTTGTTGCGCCAGATGAACCAATCAGTAGAACCCGACGGGTGCCACGACCATACCGGAACATCAAGCTGCGAATCGCACGGATAAATTCACGCTCGATAACGATTAAAATAAACGAACCGATCAAGGCGTAGACAGCGACTAAACGAGCCGGAAAAATATCGCGGCCAGTGGCATACTGCCACCCGATGACTAGCAAGATACCAATGAATGAGCCAATCGCGATCATTGACCATTCAACGAAACGACGGCTGTAGGTTGACGTGCGATAGAGACCGAGCAGGGCGAACACTAAGATCCAAAACGGCACAATAATGAGCAACGAATAAAGGTATTCGTAAGCGTAGACATTCGCAAGAAGGGGGCGGTGATCATAAATGACGCGTGTAACGTACGAGGCGATGAAGGCAACGACCAACACGAAGGCGTCGATGAGGATGAGGGCAAGGCTGTAGAGTTTGCTGTTTCGGCGTTGCA
>CAZKIJ010000045.1:0-1803 GCA_964552895.1 uncultured Candidatus Saccharibacteria bacterium
AGGCACCAGGTTTTGGTCCTGGCATTCGGGGGTTCGAATCCCTCCATCCCAGCCATAGAAAAAGTCCGAGCATTTGTTCGGACTTTTTCTATATCAGGACGTGACTCGAACCCCCGAATCCTTTTGTACATCAAAAGTTCGGACGGTTCGGTGGAATGAGCGAAATGTAAATGTGGTTCCATATTTTCGCAAGCGAATGGAGGAGGCGGAGCCGATACCGATACCGATACCCCTCCATCTTATGAAGTATCCAGATGAAGCGGAACCACTGAAACGTGTTGCCGAAAGATTCTCGTAAATTCAGTGCTATCGTAAAATATAATAATAAAAGGAGAAAATAATGCCACACATCCATACCGGAAAAAATGAACATGACTTCACGGTAACAGCCTACATTGTTCGCCTTGATCAGGACGAGCCGAGGGCGCTTGTCCATATGCATCGTAAGCTCCACAAGTTGTTGCCGATTGGTGGGCATGTCGAATTGCTTGAAACGCCATGGCAAGCAGTCGCGCATGAACTGAAGGAAGAGTCTGGCTATTTGCTAACACAACTATCGATTCTGCAGCCAAAGTCGCGACTGAAGCAACTCACCAAGGTAGATATTCATCCTTATCCGCTTTCCATGAATACTCATGATATTCCAGAAGATCATTATCACACTGATATTGAATATGGCTTTGTAGCGACGGCAGATCCAGAGGGTGCTATTAATGAAGGGGAATCGAATGACCTTCGCTGGCTCACGTTAGAGGAGCTACAGATAACGCCAAAAAACATGTTGTTTGCGAATACGCTCGAGGTATATGAATTTATGATAAACACTGCGTTAAATGAATGGGAGATGGTTCCGACAACAAAGTTTGGGGAGTGATATTTCTTTTTGCACTTAAGTGTGGCACAACAATTCCTCTTATGCTCGCATGCCCCAAAAAAATGTGTATCATAAAGAAAAGGAGGAGCAATATATGGCGAAAACACTACCACCAGCAGAAGTTGCGATCATCACTTGGGCACGGATTGCGGTGATGGGTGCGGTGTTCGCGGTTGTTTTGTGGCTTTTGAGCCTTGGGATTTCTCATTTTATCGTTGAACCGTTAACCTGCGGGGTTAATGGCGGCGCAAACCAATGTCGCTCGGCGCTTGATGTTTCGAGTGGTATCGCGGCGATCCTTATGGCCGTTGGTGCTACCTTTGCGGGCATCTGGCTTGGTATAGCTCGTCCGCTCTTTGTTGCCGTGAGCGCTGCCGTCATGCTATGGGGGTTGGCTAACTGGCTTGATGGACTGTTTTGGTTAGAGGCGTTTGCTTGGAGCGTTTTAGCTGGGGCACTCGTCTTCGCGTTATTCAGTTGGTTGAACCGAACCCAGAGTATTATTGTGACGTTAATTTTGACGATTGTCGTGGTGATAGCTGAACGCGTCGTGCTTGCGCTTCCCTAAGTATCGAGATGTTATACTAGGTACATGGAAATTGTCTTATTGGTGGTGCTGATTATTGCCGTGGTGATTATTGGCGCCGTCGTGATTATGACGAGTCGCACGAAAAATGACAGTGGCGTGTCACTGCTAAAGACCGATGTTACGGAATTGAGCCGCACTATCTATGAGTTACAAAATGCGCTGGGTGATAAATTAGAACGCAGCAGTACAACCATGCAAAGCTCGATGCAAAAACAGTTGAGCGAAAGTGCCAAGTTGATTTCGGACGTTACGCAACGTTTGGCAAAATTGGACGAAACCAATCGCCGGGTGGTGGACGTCGCTGATGAATTAAAAACGCTACAAAATGTTCTACAGAATC
>CAZKIJ010000045.1:1903-4537 GCA_964552895.1 uncultured Candidatus Saccharibacteria bacterium
CGGGTGGTGGACGTCGCTGATGAATTAAAAACGCTACAAAATGTTCTACAGAATCCAAAGCAGCGCGGGGTATTCGGCGAATATTATTTAGAGTCTGTGTTATCAAATATGCTGCCAACAAAAAATTTTCAAATGCAGTATAAATTTAAAAATGGCGTGATTGCTGACGCAGTGATTTTTTTAGACAAAGGACAGATTCTGCCGGTTGATAGTAAGTTTAGCCTTGAAAATTATAACCGTATGGTAGCCTCACAAACCAAGGCCGAGCGCGAAGAATGGTTAAAAAAAGTGCGAGCCGACTTGAAGGGACGGATTGACGAAACAGGTAAGTACATTTTGCCTGCCGAAAAAACAATGGAATTCGCTTTCATGTTTATACCAAGTGAATCGTTGTACTACGACCTTTTAATCGGCGACGTCGGCACCGGGTCCAGCGCCCGTGATTTGATTGAATATGCTTTTCGGGAAAAGAAGGTCATTATCGTCAGCCCAACCAGCTTCATGGCTTACCTCCAAACTGTTTTACAGGGATTACGAAGCCTTCAGATTGAAGAGCAGGCCAAGGATATTCAATTGCAGGTCGGGAAGCTTGGCCGACATATCGCCAACTTTGATGGCTTTATGCAAAAACTTGGCAATTCATTATCAACCACGGTAAACCACTATAACAATGCTCATAAAGAGCTTTCAAAAGTTGATAAAGACATCATCAAAATTGCTGGTAATGAACCAAGCGTCGAGCCATTGTTAATTGACCAGCCGAAAAACGACTTAGAGTAATTCGTCACGTAGTTTCTGGTGAGCAAGTTCTAAAAGTTTTACGACTGATTCGTGTGGCAAACCCTTTTCTTGTGATAGTTTGTCAAAGACTCGATTATACCAATCGATAGCATCTTGCTTTGTAACGATGCCAAAGCCTTTAAGATGGGCGCCGTTATCATGAAAATGGGTAGGGAGCGTGACGGCTTTATCGAGCCAATATATAAACAATGACTCATGATCATTTTTCTCTTCGTATGCTTTGAGAGCATCAGCGATGTGGGGGGCAAAATCGAGACGAGCTATCATCTCCTTAGTTGCAATAGCATCGCGCCGTTTCTTTTCTGCTAATTCTTCAGCTGTTGCTACTAACGTATTCATGTCACCGGTCACGAGTTCACTTAAATCATGAACTAAAGCATAGAGGAGTAGCTTTTGTTTATTAAGATCTGGTGCAAATTGTGAAGCAAATTCATAAGCTATGAGTGCTAAAGAAAATGAGTGGTGCGAGTCAGATTCAGGTATATCACCTGGTAAAAAAGTTGCTCGTTTAATACCATCAAATTCACTTAGTATGGTCGAAAGTTTGATAAGATTGTCGATTGCGTCATTACTAAGGGTTGTCATAATCTCTTCATTATAAAATATCCCGTGGCAAATCGACCAACGGGATATTTTATTGTGTGAGCGGTGACTACTTGCTGGCGCGACCTTTGACGAGATCGTTTAAGAAGAAACCGACAATTGCCCCAACGATTGGCGCTAAAACGTAGATAGCCAACGGCCAGACGTTCCAGGTGACTGCTTTCAGCGTTGTTGCGACTGCTGGGTTCAAGATAGCCGTGCTCTGCACGTAACTTGCGGCGATGAAAGCGATCATCAAAGCGATGAACAATCCAACACCAGCGGTGAAGGCTGCCGTAAAGCGGTCTTGTGCACTACGCAACGCATTCGCGAACGAGAACGCAAAGATGCCGGTACCAAGTAGTTCAGCAAAGAACACGTACCATTCTTTTTTACTGGTAATTGGTGAAGCAGCAAATAAGTTTGCGCTCGTACCGGTCGTCGGATCGGCTGCTGCAGCACCGCCAATGAAGGCGTTCAATACAACGTACGCAACCAGGGCACCGAGGACCTGGAAGACGATGTAACCGAGTGCACGCAACCAACTAATGCGGCGAGTGACCCATGCCGCAACCGTTGTTGCAGGGTTAACGTAAGCCCCTGAAACCGTACCGACTAACAGGACGATGCCAACGAAGGCAAAGAATAGGTAGAGCGGTTGGCCTTGGCCGACAACAAAGACGGCTGCTAACAGGAAGGTACCAATGAACTCAGCAGCAAGTGCTCGCCAAAATGAAAATTGGCGAATGCTTTCTGAGAAACTTGGTGCAGTCGCAGTGGCAGCTGATGCTGATACGGTCGTGACGGTCGTTCGTGGATTACTTGATGTTTTAGTGGATACGGTCTTGCGAGACGAAGACGCTTTTTTAACTGTCGCGGCTTTCTTTGTAGCCATATGTTTCCCTCCTTATAGTAAACATACGCTCAGTATACCATAATCACCATCTGTCAAACATGAAACGAATGATATAATAAAAACATGTCACTATTTGTGAAACAAGATGAGACCCGAACCCGTCTTCAACAGCAGATTGCGGCCGAACTCCAAGAGAAAGCCAAAAAACGCGCAGAAGAAGCCGAGCGACCAGATGGTGTTGACGATTCACGCTATATCGAAAATACATCCCAAACCACACGGCGCGCATGGATATGGGCAATCGTGTTCGTCGTTATTCTTGCTATAGCAATCTTTATTATCGTTAAGGGGGTATCACGATGAATAACGATCCGAACCAACAACCACAACAACCA
>CAZKIJ010000046.1:0-3282 GCA_964552895.1 uncultured Candidatus Saccharibacteria bacterium
CAGAGACGGGTCTAGGCGAAATTTTTGCCGAGCTGAACCCAATCGATGACTACACTGGTCAGAAACTGGCTTTGAGGTTCAAAGAATATGCTTTCAAGAATCCAAAAAATACCGAGTTATTTGCTAAAGAAAATAACTTAACTTACGATGCACCCCTGCACGCGAACGTCGAATTGACTAATAAGGTCACCGGTGAGGTCAAAGAGCAAGAGATTTATCTTGGCGACTACCCATGGATGACCGATCGTGGCACGTTTATTATCAACGGTACCGAGCGTGTCGTCGTATCACAATTGATTCGTAGCGCCGGCGTTTTCTTTACCGCTGACCACGCGGCTACTCGCAATAATTATGGCGCAAAGTTAATCCCTGGCCGCGGTGCATGGCTCGAATTTGAAACCACTTCAAGTGGTGTTATTTACGTGAAGATCGACCGTCGTCGTAAATTACCCGTCACAACCTTGTTCCGCGCACTTGGCTATAATAAAACTTCAGATATTAAAGATCTATTTGCAGACGTCGACACCGGCGAAGTGAAATATATTGATGCCACACTCGATAAAGACCCTGCTCGTGGGTCAAATGAGGCGTTAATTGAAGTGTATCGGCGATTACGCCCAGGTGATCTTGCCACCGTTGATAACGCTCGCTCAATGATAGAACGTATGTTCTTTGATTTTAAACGCTTTGACTACAGTCGTGTCGGTCGTTATAAAATTAATCAACGATTAGGCTTAGACGTCGCTAACACCACTGAAAATCGCGTTTTTCAATTGACTGACCTGGTCGCTATTGTCAAAGAACTGATTCGTTTAAATAACGAACAAGAAGCCCCTGATGACATTGATGCGTTGTCGAACCGTCGCGTTAAATTGGTTGGTGAACTTGTTGCCCGTCAGTTCCGCGTTGGTATGCTTCGCATGCAACGTAACGCCATGGATCGTATGTCGATGTCAGACATCGAAAACGTCAGTCCATCACAACTCATTAACGCCCGGCCTGTTGTGGCCGCCGTGCGGGAATTTTTTGCTAGTTCACAACTGTCTCAACTGATGGACGAAGTCAATCCATTAGCTGAGCTTGCTCACAAACGCCGCCTTAGTTCAATGGGACCTGGTGGTTTGAGTCGTGAACGTGCTGGGTTTGATGTACGTGATGCTCACCCTACTCACTACGGCCGCTTATGTTCCGTCGAAACTCCAGAGGGTGCCAATATCGGTCTTGTGCTGAACTTGGCATCATACGCCCGTATTAATGATTATGGCTTTATCGAAACACCATATCTAAAGGTGGTAAAAGGGAAAGTGACTGATGAAGTGGTGTACCTTGATGCATCACAAGAGGCCGTTGAAGTCATCGCCGATGCTAGTGCTGAACTCGACGCGAATGGAAAGTTCAAAAACGAGCGTGTTTCTGCGCGAAACGGTCTCTTGCCCGAACAGGTCGATGCTTCCGAAGTAACGTTTATTGATGCTGCTCACAAGCAAATCCTAGGTTCGACTGCCGCATTGGTGCCATTCGTTGAGAAAAACCGTGTTGACCGTTCATTGATGGCTGCCAGCATGCAAAAGCAAGCTGTACCACTTTTGCAGCCAGAAGCACCAATCGTTGGGACCGGTATTGAAAGTGAAATCGCTCGTAATACGAGTCAAGTTGTTGTTGCCGAGGCAGCTGGTGAAGTTATCAAAGCCGATGGTGATAGTGTGGAGGTAAAGTATGCGGAAGGTACACAAACGTACGAACCCATCCACTTTTCAAAATCAAATGATGATCGTTCGATCAATCAAAAAGTCGTTGTCGTTCGTGGCCAAAAAGTCAAAAAAGGTGACATTTTAATTGAAGGTGCATCTGTGGCTGACGGCGAAATTGCCCTCGGTAAAGACCTCATGGTTGCCTTTATGCCATGGAATGGCTACAACATGGACGATGCTATTGTCTTGAGCCGTCGCTTAGTACAAGACGACACGTTGACGTCAATCAACATCAAGGATTACACCGTTGAAGTACGTGAAACTAAGCTTGGTCCTGAAATTGTGACGCGTGACATTCCAAACGTGTCAGAAGAGTCACTTCGTCACCTTGATGAGAACGGCATCGTTCAACTTGGCTCAGAAGTCAAGGCCGGCGACGTGCTGGTAGGAAAGATTACGCCGAAGGGCGAACAAGAACTGAGTTCAGAAGAGCGACTGCTCCGGGCTATCTTTGGTGAAAAAGCCAAAGATGTTCGTGATACCTCACAGCGCATGAATAATACCGGTGGAGGAAAAGTTGTTGGTGTCAAGATTTTCTCGCGTGAGAACGGCCATGAACTAAAAGCCGGCGTTTTGATGCAAATTCAAATTTTTGTCGCTCAGTTCCGTAAGATTTCAGTCGGTGACAAGCTAGCCGGTCGTCACGGAAACAAAGGTGTTGTCGCCCGTATTTTACCGATTGAAGACATGCCATTCCTCAGTGACGGCACACCAGTTGATGTCGTCTTGAACCCTCTCGGCGTGCCATCCCGTATGAACATTGGTCAGTTATTTGAAACTCACTTAGGGATGGCCGCTCGTGCCCTTGGATACAAGGTTGCGACACCACCATTTAATGGCATTTCAGATGAAATCATTTCATCGGAGCTGGAAAAAGCCGGCTTTGCTCGTGATGGCAAGAGTCAATTGTTTGACGGTCGTACCGGTGAACCGTTTGAAGAGCGCACAACGGTTGGTGTTATGCATATGTTGAAGTTACACCACATGGTAAGTGATAAGATTCACGCTCGCTCAACTGGTCCGTACACCATGGTGACCCAACAGCCACTTGGTGGAAAAGCGCAAAATGGTGGACAACGTTTCGGTGAGATGGAGGTATGGGCCCTAGAAGCATATGGTGCTGCCGCAACCTTACAAGAAATGTTGACGATCAAGTCAGACGATGTCTACGGACGAGCCAAAGCGTACGAATCAATCATTAAAGATGAAGCGATTGTTGGACCAAAGTTGCCCGAATCGTTCAATGTCTTGGTGAAAGAACTTCAAGGTCTCGGCCTACGCGTTGACCTGCTCGACGAAACCGAAGACGAAATCATTGACGCTGAACAAGTTATCGGCAGTGTGATTAACGGCGAACCAGTTGCCGCACTTCCTGTTACTGATGATGATACGACGATTGTCTTAGACGAGTCGGATGAAGATTTTGACGTCGAAGATGGCGTCACCATTCAGGACTTAGATGAAATAGAACAAATTAAGGAGGAGGCGTAATATGTCACGCGTCGTTACTAACAATCCAGGTATCGCCGAA
>CAZKIJ010000047.1:0-2965 GCA_964552895.1 uncultured Candidatus Saccharibacteria bacterium
GTCACGACCGCCAATGGTGTACGACCATCAAAACCAGGGTTAGCACCAAAGTTAGTGAGCAATGACAACACTCCATAAACGATCGCTTGTATGAAACTTTTAATACTATTCACAACGCCGTATGGCCCGACGTTTCCTTGCCCTACCACATGAAACGCTCCGATTGCCGATAGGCCAAACAGTAAAGCCGAGGCGGCAATTGCACCCACAATAGTCACAACCAGCCATTTCACAGCGAAACGGCACAAAGCAACTTGACGAAATAAAAGAGCAACAACTAATGGGATAAGGGCAGCGCCCAGCCCGGTCGACAAAAATAATTTATCACTAGCCACCAACACCATCATGACACCAGTGGCGACACCGAGACGCCAACTTCGCCAGTGGTCAGCAGTGATAGTAAGCATGATAACAACACCATACAAAACATACTCCAGGTTGCGAGTGGTGAGCATCGCCATATTAACCGGTAAGTTCGCACCGGCATATGATTGAGCTGGGATCATCAACAGCACTAACGATAAGGCTAAAAAGATGGTGCCGATATAAAATGGTCGTTTCTCGATCCGATATAATAGATAAGCAAACAAACCGACGGTTATCAAAACGACCAGAACCGTAACAGCGCAAAAAGCAAATGGTGTCGCGCCGAGGGCCCCCACTAACCAGAAGAACGGCACTTTTAATAAAAAGGTATGTTGATCGGGTAGTAAGGCGTTGTTTGGATCACCCATAATAAACGTATTCGACACTTGATCAGCGTTACCAAGCTGTGCGAGTGAGCCGATGATCGCCCACGCAACTGTCGTGACAAAAAGGATAACCGTTGAAATGATACGATAATAGCGACCGGTTTGTGGCAGACGAACGAACCGACGAAACTGGCGCTTAAATTTTTTCACTTCGAATCAAGACCTACAGAACGTTCACGATCAACGATGTACAGTGGCCGGCGTTTGTTTTCGCGATAAATCGCCGAAATATATATCGCCAGAATCCCCTGTGACAGTAAAATAATCCCCACCAAAAACAGAATCAAAATTCCCAACATAGCTGTACCGGTAAACTTCCATTTGAGCGGATCTCCCATCAATAGCTGCTCTATAATCACCGCTGTGCCAAGCAAACTACTCAACAGCGTGATGCCGATGCCAACAAAACCAAAAATATAGAGGGGAACATTACTCAACGAAACAAAACTATGGATTGCTAACTGAATAAGCTTTTTTGTCGACTGTGTGGGTGTACCGTGGGACCGAACCTTCACGTCAAACGGAATGAGTGTCGGTGAAAACCCTAACCAGTCAATCCATCCACGCGTTACACGACCACCCTCTTGCAACTGCAGGAACGCCTCCCGGACTGCACGGTTTATTAAGCGGAAATCAGTTCCTCCACTTATCAAAGCCTCACCTGATACACGGTTAAACAACGAATAAAAAGCCGCCGACCGCCGACCCGTCTGGTTACGCACCCCAATCACCACTTGCGACCCCGCCTGCCACGCCTGAATAAAACGGGGAATCAACTCGACCGGGTGTTGTCCGTCGGCGTCCAAACTAATAACAGCATTGCCGTCGGCCTGCTTAATCCCAGCGGTCAAAGCATACTCCTTACCAAAATTACGCGACAACGCCACAACTTTTATACGCGAATCTTTGGCGGCTAATGTTGCCACAATATCCCGTGAACCATCGGTACTCCCATCGTCACAATAAATAATCTCAAACCCATAATCAGTCAGCGGTGCAATCGTCTTTACCAGCTCTGCATGAAACTGCTTAATACCCGCCCCCTCATTAAACAGGGGAATTACCAGTGAGATAAGGGGTTGAATGGGGATTTTCATAGTTTTCTCAGATTCATTATACAGGTGTTGAATCTATACGCTAGATTTTGTTATTGCTCAACCTTTCGCCTGGTATAATAAGGGTTACTTACAAAGTTTAATGCGAGGTTTCCTTTAATGACTGACACAAAAAAACGAGCTTTAATTACCGGAATTACTGGACAGGACGGCGGCCATTTAGCCGAACTTTTAAATGAAAAAGGGTATGAGATTTATGGTATTATCCGTGGCCAGCACAATCCAAAACGAGAAGCTGTTGAGGCCGAGTTCCCTTACGTTCATCTTATCGAGGCCGATCTACTAGATCCATCCTCGCTTGTTCGCGCTATGCAAACCGCAAAACCACACGAAGTATATAACCTGGGTGCTATTAGTCATGTAGGATATTCATTTAAAGACCCTCAACTAACAGCTGACATTACGGGTAAAGGTGTTTTAAATATACTTGAAGCAATTCGTTTGACCGACCCTGAGAAGAAAGTCCGTTTTTATCAAGCGTCAACCTCTGAAATGTTTGGTGGTCTCGAGTACAATCGCCCACCAAATGGATACACCGAAGAGTCGTCCTTCCATCCGCGTAGTCCCTATGGTGTTGCGAAACTCTACGGCTACTGGATTACTAAAAATTATCGCGAAAGCTACGATATGTTTGCTGTCTCTGGCATTTTGTTTAATCACGAGGGCGAGCGCCGTGGAGTTGAATTTGTCACTCGTAAAATTACTAATGCCGTTGCTCGTATCAAACTCGGTTTACAGGACCACCTTGAATTAGGAGACCTATGGCCAAAGCGCGACTGGGGATACGCTGGTGACTATGTTGAAGGCATGTGGCGAATGCTACAGCAAGACGAACCAAAAGATTATGTCTTAGCAACGGGCGAAACACACTCCATTGAAGAATTTCTTGACTTAGCATTTAAAGAGATTGGCATTGACGACTGGAAGCCATATGTCAAACAAAACCCGGCCTATATGCGTCCCGCAGAAGTAGATCTTTTGCTTGGTGACCCAACAAAAGCAGAAGCCGAACTTGGATGGAGGCGAAAAGTTGACTTCCCGGGATTGGTAAAACTGATGGTTGAGCACGACTTGGCGATTGAATCGACAAAAATTTAA
>CAZKIJ010000048.1:0-2889 GCA_964552895.1 uncultured Candidatus Saccharibacteria bacterium
CTATACCACCGCCTTACCTGCGCTGCCAAAGGCGTTGATTTTCTCTTCAACTACTGCTTGAACGGCTCCATATACTTGCGGCATGAGTTTGACGACAGCATATTCGGTTGGATTATCTTTTAATACTTTTTCAAGTGTTGTTCTAAATGCTACACGCATGTCACTGTTAATGTTTATCTTACTGACACCAATTCTGGCAGCATCTTCAAAATAATGTAACGGCGTGCCTGAACCGCCATGAAGGCTGATTTGTCATTCAATTGCGTCACGAATGCGTTGTAACAGACCCAAATCAAGCTCTTTTGGTACGGGATACGTTCCATGTAAATTGCCGATGGCCGCGGCAAATGTATCGATGCCGGTCGCGTCGACAAACTCTTTGGAACTTTCGGGAGTTGAGAAGGTTTTTTTGATTTCTTCGTAATCAATCATTTCTGTATGGACATTTGATGAGCCACCAAAATAATGTGGTTCGCTTTCAACCAAAGCACCTGTAAACTTTGCGTACTCCACGACTTCACGAGTTTTCGCGACAATATCTTCATGGCTAGCATCATGATTGGCTTGCGAAATATCAATATGGATAAATTCGAAGCCAACATCAATCGCCCGCTTACAATCTTCAACCGTAGGGCTATGATCAAGATTGAGATACATTTCGATACCATATTGTGTTTTATAGTTATCGACCATGTCACGAATGTTATCGAGTCCTAGTGCTTTCACTTCACCGTCACTGACTTCAACTAAAACTGGTGAGTTTAATTTTTGTGCGGCTTGCGCAATTGCAATTAACGTCTCTTGGTTATCGATATTAAATGCCCCGACTGCAAAATGTTGTTGACGCGTTCGCTGCATAAGATGACGTGCCCGTGTCGTATTGTCGCGGATTTCCTTGATTGAAAGTCCCATAGTTGCCCCCTAAAGTTTTCTTCTTGCCACCAGTATACCACTTATGCCTATTCTTGGTGATATCTTGGCATATTTTTGATCCACTCAATAATTGCTGGTACCATTTTTGAACCTGTCAATTCAAAATAATCGAGTAATTCATTTGGCTCACCCGACTCGCCAAAACGATCTTGCATACCCAGCCGTTTTACTGGCATTGGTAATGTTTCACTTAATAGTTCCGCTACGGCACTGCCAAAACCGCCGGCTGCTTGTGCCTCTTCGGCTGTTACAACACGACCGGTTTTTTGAGCAGATGCTATGATTGTTTCCGCATCGAGAGGCTTAATTGTCGGTACATGAACCACTTCAGCTTCGATGCCTTGTGTCGCCAATGCTTGTGCGGCTACCAATAACTGATACGTCATCGTCCCTGTCCCCATCAAGGCCACATCATTGCCTTCCCGTAATACATAGGCCTTGCCAATTTCAAAAGGTGAATCAACTGTGCTGAAGATCGGGGTTTTTTCGCGAGCCAGGCGGAGATAAGTTGGTTGGTTATTTTCGGCAATTAGCTTAGTTGCTTTTTCAGCTTCTACGCTATCCCCAGGCGCAACCACTACCATACGCGGTAAGACACGCATAAGAGCGATATCTTCGAGCATTTGATGAGTGGCGCCATCCGGACCGACGCTCACGCCAGCATGTGAGCCAATAATTTTGACCGGCATATTATTTAACGTGACCGTCGTGCGAATTTGTTCCCAGTTACGACCAGGGCTAAATGCAGCATAACTACTCGTAAAAGGTATTTTTCCCGCGCGCGCAAGGCCGGATGCAACCGTCACTAGGTTTTGTTCGGCAATACCAATCTCAATGAATCTATCAGGGAACGCCTCTTTGAATTTTGACATTTGCGTACTATCAGTCAAGTCGGCACATAGGGCAACAATTTTTTCGTTAGTTTCGCCAGCTATTTTCAAACCACGGCCAAAGCCAGCTCGAATTGGCTCTTGCTCAACATCGTTATCGTTTAGTTTGGGATTTAATGGATAATTCATACACCAACCCCCTCGTGCGTAATTTTTCCATCAAGTGTACGGAGTTTCTCCAGTGCTTCTTTTGCTTGCTCGGCATTTGGTGGCATGCCGTGCCACTTATAATCATATTCCATAAAGTCCACCCCTTTTCCAGGAATAGTATGCGCAATAATCACCGTTGGACGATTAGTGATAGCGCGCCCCTGGCTCGCAGCATCAATCACACTTTCGACATTATTGCCATCAATTTCGAGGACGTGCCAGCCAAATGATTCCCATTTTCCCTTCAAATCTTCGAGTGGCATAACATTTTCGGTACTGCCGTCAATTTGGATGTTATTACGGTCAACAAAGGCGATCAACTGGCCCAATTTATTTTTACCGGCAAACATTGCGGCTTCCCAAATATTACCCTCATCGAGTTCCCCATCGCCCATTACTACATAGACATGCCGATGCGGCGTTTTATCAAGATACTGCAGGCTATACGCATAGCCAGCGGCTTGCGATAGGCCACTGCCCAACGGGCCACTTGTACTTTCCAGACCCGGTAACTTTTCGCGTTCCGGGTGGCCCTGTAAGCGGCTGCCTAACTTGCGAAGGGTGGCGAGTTCTGACGTATCAAAAAAACCAGCCTCAGCCATGGCAGCGTATTGCACGGGAACAGTGTGCCCATTACTTAAAAAGAAAATGTCACGATCTGGCCATTCCGGTTCATCGGGACGAATGTCGAGGATGTTGAAATAAAGGGCCGCAAAGATGTCAGCAAGTCCCAGTGGACCAGCACTGTGACCGCTTTTGGCGGTGACGAGAGCCGCAATACTATCCTCGCGGATTTTCATGGCCATGTGTTCAAGTTGAATGGTTGTGAGATTTGCTCGTGCCATTAGATCATTCCGTGCTTATTAATTTCTTTCGCTAACGTTTAGTAGGTTGCCACCGGATAGGCGGCATGTTG
>CAZKIJ010000049.1:0-2856 GCA_964552895.1 uncultured Candidatus Saccharibacteria bacterium
AATCGAGCCAGCCTGTTTTGGGCCATAGAGATGACTAATTTTACGACGAATAGAGCGAATTGCTGCCGTGACATCGGACGGGACAGCATTATTACCAGTTCCAATCGCCCAGACAGGTTCGTACGCGATCACCACGTTTTCAAGTTCTTCACTCGTAATGTTTGCTAATCCGCCAGTTAATTGATCATTCAAAACCTCATCGGTTTCGCCATCTGTTCGTTCAGCAGCAGTTTCACCGATACATAGAACGGGTGTGATGTTATTGCGAATAGCTGCCTGGACTTTCGCGCGGATATCTTTGTCACTATCATGAAAAATGTGACGGCGTTCTGAGTGGCCAACCAGCGCAAAATCAGCAATGCCACGTAAGTGTGCGGCTGATACTTCACCGGTAAAGGCGCCGCTATCACGCCAGTAAAAATTTTGAGCTGCCAGTTTAAATTGCCGACGGTTGATTTGCAGGCTTAACGATTGGAGCGTCAGCATTGTCGGTGCTAAGACAACCTCAACATCACGATGCACTTTGATATGTTTTGATAATTCATGAACATAAAGACTTGCCTCGTGCATCCCGAGGTTCATTTTAAAGTTAGCGATGATAAGTTTTTTATCCCTACTCATACCAGCCCAAAGTTCTTATGCTTATTGCCCTCAGTGTACCCTATTTATATGCGTTCAGCAAACTTTCAATCCCCGGTAATTTTTCACCAGCCATTAATTCTAAGCTTGCACCGCCACCAGTTGAAACATGGGTAAAACTCGCGCCGCCATCTGCATCCCACTTCAACACAAAATCAGCCGTATCACCGCCACCAATAATAGAGGTCGTTTTATCTTTTTGCGTTGCGAGCGAGAGTGCCAGCCGTGCTGAACCATGAGAAAACTGTTGCAGTTCAGCATAGCCAAGCGTGCCGTTCCAGATAACTGTTCCGGCATCAGCCACCGTTTTAACCATCCGGTCAATCGATTCGTCGCCAATATCTAAAACTATATCATTCTCGCTTATCGCATTAATCGCAACGTTACGTCGCCCAGCATGCTCGTCGATTGAATCGCTAACCGCCACATCACTTGGTAACTGGAGGAAATTATCAACTTGATCGCCGACCTTGCGCGTCGCCGCATCGTAAATGCGCTGGAGCGTTTCATTTTGGTCGTCCTCAACCTTACTCTTCCCAATATTCACGCCTTTGTATCTCAAAAATGTGTTGGCCATCGCACCACCGATGATAATCTGGTCGGCTTTTTCAACGAAGCGTTCAATCACGCCAATTTTATCGCTAATTTTTGCACCGCCAATCACTGCGACGAGTGGTCGTTGCGGATGCTCCATGGCGTCGGTAATGGTGACGTATTCTTTTTCGAGCAAGAAGCCCGAGACGCTGGGGAGACAAAGGGTTATGGCATGCGTACTGGCATGGGCACGGTGGACGACGCCAAAGCCATCTTGGACAAAGTACTGGGCGTGGCTATCGTGGGCTAATTGCTTGGCAAATTCATGGTCGTCGGCCTCTTCTTCTTTATAAAAACGGAGGTTTTCTAGAACAATAATACTTCCCGTTGGCGCATTTTTAACGGCTTGAAAAACGTTATCACCAATACAATCATCGACAAACTGGACGCTCTGGCCCAATAGTTCACCAAGCCGCGTGGCAACCGGTTTCAGACTGAATTTTTCTTCGCGACCTTCTGGCCGACCCAAGTGGCTCATAATAACCACTTTACAGCCATCTTTTAACAGGTATTGTAGTGTCGGCAAGCTGGCACGAATACGCAAATCGTCACTGATACTGCCGTCCTCACGCTGGGGAACATTGTAATCAGCCCGTACCAGCACAGTCTTATGCGCTATTGGCACATCGCGAATTGTCAGTTTAGGAAAAGCCATCTACCCCACCCCTTTTTTTATCCGTTAGGCTATCGTTTTCTTTATTCTAGCACACGAACTTTAATTGTGTCAGTCGTCCCAATAATTCCCGGTTGATTACCACTCACGATGATGACCTTTGCCTGGCCCTCGCCAAACAAGCCGTCTTTTTTGAGTTCTTTAAAGAGGGTAAACCCGGCTTCATCACTATCAGGGCGAACGTAACTACGGTTGGCGTAACTTAAGCCAAGCTGCTGGGCGGTACGCATTTCACTGGTGACACTGATGATTGGCAGGTTCGGTCGGTGCCCGGCAATCGTAGCAGCAGTGGCACCCGACTTAGTCTCAGCGATAATAGCGTCAACTTTAAGCTGTTGAGCAAGTTGCACTGCCGCCGTACTAATGGCATCGAGTTGTACTTTCGATGACACATAGTCCGCGATTGGCGCCACCGAGGCATTGTCTTGCGTGTACAAAATCACTTTTTTCATGGCCGCAACTGTTTCCAGTGGATACGAACCGTTGGCAGTTTCATCTGATAACATCACCGAGTCAGCACCCTGGATAACGGCATTGGCGACATCACTCACTTCGGCGCGAGTCGGCTCTGGCGCCTCGACCATACTGGCCATCATTTGTGTAGCGACAATGCTCAATTTGCCGTGCTTGCGGCACAGGGCAATCAGTTTCCGCTGGACAATAGGGACCAATTCTGCGCCGGCTTCGACCGCTAAATCACCGCGCGCCACCATAATGCCATCAGTTGCTTTGACGATTTCTTCCATGACGTCATCTTTAATAGCCGCTTTCGTTTCAATCTTCGCGATGATTTGCGCTTGTGAACCCCCCGCTACCAAAATTTGACGTAAATTAGTAATATCTTCGGGGCTTTGGACGAAACTTAGCGCGACGTAATCAATATCTTTTTTGAGACCGTATTCAATGTCTTTCAAATCTTTTGGTGTGAGGATATCACCACCAAAATCGGT
>CAZKIJ010000050.1:0-2827 GCA_964552895.1 uncultured Candidatus Saccharibacteria bacterium
CTGACACGTTTGGAATGTCACGCGTCACAATTTCAGGACCAAGCTTAGTTTCACGGACCTCAACGGTGTAATCCTTGATGTTAATTGACGTCAAGGTATCATCTTGTACTAAACGACGACTCAAGACAATGGCGTCATCCATGTTATACCCATTCCATGGCATAAAGGCGACCATGAGGTCTTTACCGAGGGCAATCTCGCCGTCGGCAACAGAGGCACCTTCAATTAAAATGTCGCCTTTTTTGACTTTTTGGCCACGAACGACAACGACTTTCTGGTTGATCGAACGATCATCGTTTGATTTTGAAAAGTGAATTGGTTCGTACGTTTTTGTCCCGTCTGCATACTTTACCTGCACACTATCGCCATCGGCTTTGACAACTTCACCAGTGGCCTCGGCCACAACGACTTGACTCGTATTACGAGCGATTTCGCTTTCAATACCGGTACCAACGGTTGGTGATTCTGGTTGCAGAAGTGGAACGGCTTGTTTTTGCATGCTGGCTGCCATCAGTGAACGGTCAACACGGTTCTTCTCAACGAATGGCACTAATGCGGCAGTTGAACCAAGAATTTGTTTGTGCGCAGCATCGATGAACGTCACCTCGGAAGCATCAACCTGCTCAGGCAAGAGACCGTTTCGCGCAGAAACACGCTCGTTTTTGAACTTTCCATTCGCGTCGAGTTCAGCACTAGCATCGGCGATGACTTCAACGGCCTCTTGTGATGCATCAAGGTACACCACTTCATCAGTCACTTTCCCTTTTACCACCTTTAGATATGGTGTTTCGATAAAGCCATAATCATTAATACGGGCGTATGATGCCAAGTTCAGCACAAGACCGATATTGGCACCCTCTGGAGTTTCGACGGAACATAAGCGGCCGTAGTGAGTAGGGTGAGCATCACGTACATCAAACCCAGCACGTTCACGACTCAAACCACCAGGTCCCATTGAACTAAGGCGGCGTTTGTGAGCAAGCTCAGCTAATGGATTGACTTCGTCCATCAGTTGAGACAGTTGTGAACTAGCAAAAAATTCCCGCACGGCGGCCACAACAGGCCGGGCGTTAATGAGTTGTGATGGACTGACGTTTTCGATGTCTGACATCGACATACGATCCATGGCGTTACGTTGCATGCGAAGCATACCAACGCGGAACTGACGGGCAACAAGTTCACCAACCAATTTAACGCGACGGTTCGACAACGCATCAATATCATCGGGAGCCTCTTGTTCGTTATTCAAACGAATCAGCTCTTTGACAATAGCGACTAGGTCAGTCAACTGAAAAACGCGATTTTCAGTAGTGTTGGCAACGTCCAAAGCTAATCGTTGGTTGATTTTATAACGGCCAACGCGGCTGTAGTCAAACCGTTTGAAGTCAAAGAACATACGTTCAATCATAGAGCGAGCATTATCAACTGTAGCAAGATCACCTGGGCGTAATCGGCGGTAGACCTCAATTAATGCTTCGTTTGACCCGCGAGCAGGGTCTTTATCGAGTGTGGCGTCGATATATTTCACTTCACCGGTGTCGACATCTGCAAACAGATCTTTAATATCTGAGGTTTTATTATAGCCAAGCGCACGGAACAAGGTGGTGACGGGTAATTTACGACGACGGTCGATCTTTACGTAAATAACACCGCTTGAAGTGGTTTCAAATTCGAGCCATGCACCACGACCAGGAATTAACTTTGCGCCATAGTTGTTACGAGTTGCGGCGTGGTCAGCGGTAAAGAAGACACCAGCACTCCGGATCAGCTGTGAAACGACGACACGTTCGGTGCCATTGATAATAAAGGTGCCACGGTCGGTCATCCATGGATAATCACCCAAGTAGATTTCTTGCTCTTTGACCTCACCGGTAACTTTATTGGTCAACTCGACGTTCGCGTGGAGGGGCGCATCGTAAGTTAAGTTATTTTCTTTGGCAAATAACTCGGTGTTTTTTGGAGCCTTGAATGCATATTCTTTGAACCGCAAAGCCAATTTTTGACCGGTGTAGTCATCGATTGGGTTCAGCTCGGCAAAAATTTCGCCTAGACCCGTCTCTGTGAATTCCTTCCAGCTGTCCAATTGATGCGCGATTAAGTTTGGTAATGCCAGCGCCGTGTCATCTTGGGTAAAAAAGACACGCTTCGCTGGAGTGTTTTTCGCCTGTGCTTTGCTCGCCATAGGTAAAAAGATCCTCGCTTGTATAAATTATGATTGATGGCTCTCGCTCGTTTTCGAACGAAGGGGTTCTTTGGCGCCGAAGATTCCCTTAACCGCTGTTGTCTCGAAATTGTTGCCACACCTTTTCGCAGACATAAGTAACCACGGCTACACTACTTCTTGGTGACCATTATGCGGGCTTCTTAATAATTAATCAAGAGGGTTTTAGGCTTTTGTAATCACTTCGTCAATTAATCCATATTTTTTGGCGTCTTCAGCACTCAACCAAAAATCACGTTCTACATCTTGCTCGATTTTTGATAGTTTCTGGCCCGTATTCTTGGCTAAGATCTCATTGAGGCGCTTTTTTAAATAAATACCTTCTTTTAGCGTGATCTCTTGGTCTGTAATCTTTCCTTGAGTTCCACTCGAAGGTTGATGGATCATCGTTCGAGCGTTTGGTAACATGTATCGCTTGCCCTTAGTCCCGCTCGAGAGGAGGAAAGCGCCCATGCTGGCTTGCAGACCAATACCGATCGTTTGGACATCTGGTGCGATAAACTGAATCGTATCATAAATCGCTAAGCCATCGTAGACGCTCCCGCCAGGGCTGTTTATATATAACTTAATATCTTTCTTTGGGTCTTCATATGCGAGGTGCAGTAG
>CAZKIJ010000051.1:0-2393 GCA_964552895.1 uncultured Candidatus Saccharibacteria bacterium
GTGCAGTAGTTGCGCCACGACAATATTGGCAGTGGCTTCATTCACTTCATCACCTAAGAAGATGATTCGTTCATTCAAAAGGCGTGAGTAAATATCAAAGGCTCGTTCACCGTCATACGACTTTTCAATTACCGTGGGTACTAAATAGTTCTTCGGTTTCATAATTCCCTTTCGTTATATATACAGTATAAATAAAATTAGCACTCTATGCAAGTGAGTGCTAATTTTATTGTTTTTGTACTACTTTTTACTATTCAAGTCTACTAAACGATCAATCGTTTTTTCAGTGACAAAGTGATTAGTAATATCACGACGCACCTCTGGGCTTTCAAACTGTTTTAATGCGTCAGGATTGTTAGCGTATTGCTGTTTATGTATTTCGACATGATTATCGATTTCATCATCTGTTACAGAAATATTCTCGGCACTTGTGAGTTCAGCCAACACCAGTCCGGCTTTAACGCGGCGTTCGGCATTCGGACGAAGTTCTTTTTCACGCCAATCATCTTCATCTTTGAAACCACTCGAAGCGATATAATCCTCAAACGATAAGCCCTGGTACGCGACGTTCTGGGCAAAGTCACGCTCGAGTGATTGCATTTGATCGTTCACCAATACTTCTGGCATTGGGATAGTGCTTTTTTCAATTAGTTGGTCGATCAATTGGTCACGAATTTTCTCGGTATTGGCGCGCTCTTTTTGTTTCGTCAGTTCTGCTTTAATGTCATCACGTAGTTGTGCGACGGTATCAAAGCTACCCGATTTCTTGGCAAACTCATCATCTATCTCGGGCAAGGCACGTTCTTCAATCTTATTGAGAGTAACGGTAAACGTGACGTTTTGGCCAGCCAAATCTTTGGAGTGATAATCGTTAGGGAATGCCAGGTCGATATCGAAGGTTTCACCAACTTTATGGCCAACGATAGCTTCTTCAAAACCAGGAATAAATTGGTTGCTACCCAGTGTCAGAGCGTAATTTTCAGCTGTGCCACCCTCGAAAGCAACACCATCGCGTTTACCGACAAAATTGATAGTCGTTTCGTCACCATCCTTGGCGGCGCGCTTGACTTCTTTTTTGGTCGCTAACCCTTGGCGCATTCGCTCGACAATTTCGTCAATTTCAGCGGCATTGACGGTCGTTTTCTCAGGGGTGACGGTGAGATTCTTATAATCACCGAGTTTTACCTTCGGCAAAATGTCCACTTCAGCGGTAAACTCAAGGGTACCGCCGGGGACATATTTCTTAACTTCAACTGATGGGCGATCAAGGGCTTGTATTTTTTCAGCCATAAATGCCTCAGCGATCGCGCGATTTAAGGCATCATCGAGGGTTTGCTCGGCTAACTGATTTGGGTTGACGTTTTTCGCGACCACACTGAGCGGTGCTTTACCAGCGCGAAAACCTGGTACTTTTACTTGTTTGGCTAATTTTGTAAGGGCAACTTGTTCAGCCGCTTCGAGTTCTTTCGAACTCAGTGTAATGGTTAATTGTACTTTCGTCTCTGATAGATTTTTCCGTGTTGTCTCCATTGGATCAATTATAACAGAGGTCGATCTGTTTGCCAATTACGATGCTTCGTAGAGATCAGTCTTGGTTGGTAGTTCTGTAATTGGCGCTTCAGGGGAGTCTAAAATCCGTCGATCGTAGCCACGTAAATGACTTGGCTTCGCGGTATAAAGCCCGTCGGCGGCAACAGCTCTAAACCGCCGCAATGCTTCCTGTAATTGAGGATTCTGTTTAGGATCAACGGCCTGTCGTGGGTGAAGGCTTCGTATGCCAATGAGCGAATGGACGGCAATATCCGTATATAAATAATGTCGAGATAAGTGTGAATTGACTCCCCGACCCCGGTTTGCTTCATAAAGCATTGCTAAATGATATTGAATGAGGTTGTCTGGATTATTATTTTTTACTCCATCGATACCTTCAATAAAAGCGTGGAAGGCTAGTGCTTTTGCGGGTTGGAATGCTAGTCGTGCAAATGCCCTTTCGCGTTCATTTTCTTGTGGAAGAAGCTTGATTCCGATATCGCCACTAAATCGAATCGGCGGATGGTTAATAAAACGCTGCTCGATATGGTTAATGGCATCCTGATATTCCACTGGTGAAGATCGGTAATCACTCTCGTTAATAATGATTCGTTTCGTCGTATATATTTTTAAATCGGTATCATCACGATATGGGCCATCGATAAAGTTATCTACGACAAGTTCTTCCGCCCGCGGACTCATCTCGAAGAGAGGGCGCACAACATGCACCGACGTCTCTTGGGGGGTTTCGGCGCTTCCCATAATTTAAGTATGACACACTATATCTAGCGCTTCAACGGATGTTGTAACAACCACATATACATAGCTATCCCAGCTGCGACACCGACATTGATAGAACGGGT
>CAZKIJ010000052.1:0-2295 GCA_964552895.1 uncultured Candidatus Saccharibacteria bacterium
ATTACATCGTGAAACTCGTCGATAGTAACACAACCCAAGTGAGCTACGAATATATCCACATCGCATTAACCGAGTTCGACACCCAATTGGCTGCCCTTAAAAAAGACGGTAAAATAAAACAGTACATCAAGGTTCCAGACGAGTCGACAACTACCGCCACGCCTACGAAATAAGGAGGGAATCATGTTTACAGTACCAAACCTACCGTACGACTATGACGCGCTAGGTGACTACATTAGTAAAGATATCATGCAGTTGCACCACGACAAGCATCACCAAACGTATGTCGATAAACTAAATGCCGCCCTTCAGGATAAATCTGACTTGCATGATAAAACTGTTGAGGAGTTGTTGAGTAGCCTTGGCTCGTTGCCTGAGTCGGTTCAAACCGCCGTCCGCAACCATGGTGGTGGTCATTATAACCACAGCTTATTTTGGCAATGGATGAACCCGAACGGGGGCGGCGAACCAACCGGCGCTCTTGCCGATGCCATCAACGCTAAGTACGGCAGTTTCCAAGCCTTTGTTGACGCCTTTACGGCCAAATCGGTGGCAGTCTTTGGTAGTGGCTGGACCTGGTTACAACCAGATATGGAAATTATCACCACCGCCAATCAAGATACGCCAATTAGCCAAGGACTAGCGGCACCGTTGCTCGGTCTGGACGTTTGGGAACATGCCTATTACCTCGACTACAAAAACAAGCGAGATGACTATATCAAAGCCTGGTGGAACGTGGTCAATTGGGACTTCGTCAGCGAACGCTTCACCGCATGAGGCCGGTGATTTACGAGATCAACACCGCACCCTTCTTATTTGAATTATCTCAAGAGAGGGGCGAGCCCATTACCTTAGCGACCGTACCGGATGTAACGTGGGATAATATCGCCGCCCTGCATATCACCACCGTCTGGTTGATGGGTGTGTGGCAACGCAGTGACGTCGCCCGCCAAGCGGCTATCGGTCAACCGTGGCTCAAGCAGGCTCTGCCTGATGTTACCGACGCCGACGTTATCGGCTCCGCCTATAGTATTCGCTCGTACACTGTTGACGAGCGCTTTGGGGGCGATCAAGGATTGGCGATTGCTCGTACCAAGCTGAAAGAGCGTGGCGTGGCGCTGTTGCTTGATTATGTGCCCAATCACGTGGCGATTGACCATGAGTGGACCACCAGCCACCCTGAATACTTCATTGAGGGTACACCCGAACAATTAGCAGCCAAACCTGACGAATTCAAACAAGTTGGCAGCCATATCTATGCCAACGGCAAAGACCCACATTTTCCGGCATGGTCTGATGTGCTACAACTGAACGCTTTCTCTGAAGGCCTCCGTGCCGAAAGCCTTTCAGTACTGCAAAAAATTGCTACCATGTGCGACGGTGTTCGCTGTGATATGGCAATGCTGATGATGAATGATATCTTTGCCCAAACTTGGCATCGTGAAGCGCCAGCCGACGATTTTTGGCCACCTCTTATCCAAAGCGTGAAAAGTGTGACGCCAGGCTTTCTTTTCACGGCCGAAGCCTACTGGGACAGGGAAGCAGCGCTGATAGAGCAGGGCTTCGACTATTGCTACGACAAGCCGCTCTATGACGCTCTTATTAAAGGTTCGGCGCGTGATCTTAAAAATCGCCTGCAAAAAACCGACGCCATCGAAGACCATCTGTTACGCTTCATCGAGAACCACGATGAACCGCGTGCCGCGCAATTATCATGGCCACATCACCAAGCTGCTGCTGTGATTATGGCAACATTACCCGGTGCCCACCTCTATTATGAGGGCGAATTTATAGGCCTTAAAACCCATGTCCCTGTTCAACTTCAACGACGACTTCGTGAACAAAATGACAACACCGTCTATACTTTTTATGAAAAACTGCTGTCATTTGAACTCCAGGACTGCCAACCGATAGCGGTTCGTAAAGGTCTGTTTGGTGGTGACGACATTTTTGCTTGGCAAAGTAAGGACAAATTGATTGTCGTTAATTTTGGACGAAAAACTGCAAAAATAAAGCTTGATCAGAAGGTAGCGGACAGCCTCTTGTTTGGTGATGCGATTAAAAAAGGTAAGCAGATCTTATTATCCGCATATGGGTTTGGACTATTCGATCAATCTGCTGCTCGGAATTAAATAACCATCCGGTGGATGGTTTTCTTAATTTTGGCGGGCCCGACCGGATTCGAACCGGCGATCTTCCCCGTGACAGGGGGACGTGATAGGCCATCTTCACTACGAGCCCTCGCAGGGTGCCTAAGCTCGAATTACTATAGCAGATTCAGGGGTAGGGAACAAG
>CAZKIJ010000053.1:0-1813 GCA_964552895.1 uncultured Candidatus Saccharibacteria bacterium
TCAGTGACGCGCTCTAACCAGCTGAGCTAATCGCCCACGAATACGTGGTGTTTTTTATAAAATCTTGGTATGAAACAAGTTTCATACCAAAGTGTCGTCACTCGGTAGAGAAAAGGAAGCTTTTCTCTTCACTCGTTCCTAGCTTTGGTGGAGTGATGCTGACTTTCGCCAGCTTCACCCCATGCGTTCCTAGCTTTGGTGGAGCAACAGGGACTCGAACCCTGGACCCCCTGCTTGCAAAGCAGGTGCTCTAGCCAACTGAGCTATTGCCCCACGCCGGAACTCAAATTATTCTAGCGTAAAAACCTCTGTAGGGCAAGCCTACTTCGCCACACGGAAGCCGATACTATAAACACTCGCACTTGGTGTATCAAACAGGTCAAGCGATAGGACGCCCGCAAGTGTGCCATCTTCATAACTGCCGCCACGGATATAACCGCGTGTCGTCGTATCGTCATACCGCGAGAACAATTGGCCAATACCCTGTGCGCTTGACCAGGTTGCCGCCTGTGCGCTAATCGTGACCGGCTTACTGACAGCCGGTAATCCATGCATCCCTAATGCCCCATCATTCCACTCATGCAACGTAAAGCTGCCTTCACCCGATATACCAGGCTGCTGGTTGGATGCAATTGTCGCACTTGTCCACTCCCAGATATTACCTGCAAAATCCCAAATAACTTCCCCGTTGGTTAATGTTAAGGTCCGGCGTTGATTAGCCCCGCTTGAGCTGCTATTGCCCGTCCCAGAATAGCCATCAGAGTCGACACTTGCCGGCAACGGGTTTGAGGGTGAATTATCGTTATGACCACTGTAGATATAGCCGCTACCGACTGTCCCACTGGACCAATTGGAGGAAACACTCAAAACATTGGCGGCAATTGTCATCCACTCGGCTTCAGTTATAAGATGGCAGCCAGAGCATGCACTGCTTGACTGTGATGCGGCGGCGGCTTGGGTGATTGAGACCCATGGTGTTGAGGCTGCCTGGCTGGTGGCGACGCCGGCATAATTCTTCGCTTCGTACTTCATGACACAGAACTCCGAAGTTCCAAAGCTACTATTACCTGGCACAACGATGTAATTGCTTGGGCATGATGTCCCGTTCGAAAGAATGCCGCTACACCCACCTGGTGATGGCACTGTATTCAAATTTGTAACGAAGTACGATACACCAGCATTCGTAATAGTTAAGCAATAGCTGGCTGGTACGGCAGTGTTATTTGGCTGATAAGCGTAGGTGCTCCCGGTGGTAGCCTTTAACCCCGCCGCATTGATGTCTGCCGGATACAGATCTGTTCCTGCATTTACCTTGGCCAGTTCTAGTAATTTGACCGAATTTTCTAGGTCGCTCTTCATCGAGGCCACGCGTGCCCTGGCGCTAATACCGTTAAACGCCACGATCGTGATTGCCGCCAAAATACCAATCACCACAATAACAATCAGCAACTCAACGATCGTGAATCCCCTGTTATTAGATTGTTTATTAGTACTCACCCGATACCTTCATTCTTAGAAGAAATAGTTCCCTTCATTCTACCATAAGCATAAAAAAGAACCTCCGTCCGGAGGCTCTTCTTATTTCACAACTTAGTAGTGCAATTCTTCATCATCAGTAAATGTTTAAAGATTTGTTCGAACTTAGTCTTGTTCCGTAATATCTGGCGCTGTAAACAGCGACAAACGGAACGATATTGTTATGTAAGCTCAACACAACAAAAAGACCGACCTAGCTTCAGACTATGATTACTCGATAGTCTGGCATAACTCTCCCTAGAAAGGAGGTAATCCATCCGCACCTTCCGGTACGGAT
>CAZKIJ010000054.1:0-1798 GCA_964552895.1 uncultured Candidatus Saccharibacteria bacterium
GACGAGGAAGAAGCTGGGATAAATGATACCGCATTTCGCAGTTCATAAAATCGGCCGTCTTTGCATGAAGCAATTAACAATAACAACCAAAAACAAAAACGTCGTTCCCGAACGTACCAATCGGGAAAAAGGACTAAACTCAATGAAAAAGATCGCGTTCGGCGCATTTACGTTGTCGCTTTTCCTGCTCACGACCACCCCGGTGTTTTCACAGGGGCAGGAACATTCCTTCACGTCAAATGACTGGCTCGTCCAAACCGGAGTCGGGTTTATCGCTAACGGTTTCGATGGAACCATGTCGGTTCCGCCAATCGACATCTCAATTGAGAGAGCAGTCAGCGACAACTTGGCAATCGGTGCCTATGCCGGATACGCTCAATACCATGATGTAATAGGGCGGTTCAACGGTGACTATGGCTTGGACTATGGATATACGCTGATCGGCGCTAGTCTGTCCAACCACTTCAACCCGGATTCGCCCAATCTGGATTTGTACGGAAGAGTCTATCTCGGCTATGCGATAGTGTCCGCTTCATCGTTCGGATTAGGCTCGGAGAACTTCGGTACGCAATCTGACTTTGCCACTTACGGCGGTTTTTTCGGAGCCACTTATTACCTCTCCCACGGCTTCGGATTGAACGGCGAGGTCGGCTATGGCAACACCGCCCTGATCAGGGCAGGGCTGTCGTTCAGATTTTAAATGACAATTTCCAAATCAAAAACACAATGGAGAACAAACAATGAAATACTCACTTATCATCGCATTCGCCATCTCTCTTTCGATGGCGACGTGGTCTTGTGCCACTTCCGAGGCAGTCACGGGTAATCCCATTGACGCAACGGCGGTCGCGAAGATCGTTGACAGCCAGACAACCCAAGACCAGATCATCAACTGGTTCGGTGCGCCGACCACGACGTCCCAATTGGGCGACAACGTGCTCTATATCTACCGATACTGCAAGACAAGCGGTTCAGGTCTATACACCGGATACTTCGGGCAGACCAAGAGCGAAGAGAAGTGCAACGAGCTTACGGTTACCTTTGACAAGGCCACAGGGGCCGTGAAGGCACACAATTTCAAGAAAGCATTTTAAAATTCACAACTCATTTAACATCCAAAACGTAAAAAGGAAAAACTTCCATGAAAAAGATTCTGCAAGTTGCCCATAGTGGCCTTTTTATATTTGCATTTTCCATTGTCGCAACGAATTCACTAAATGGTCAGTGGAAGCAAGCCAATGGGCCCGATCTCGGTGGAGCTTATGGCGGAACTGTTTACTGCCTCGCTATTTCCGGCGCGAATATCTTTGCCGGTGTCCTGGAGGATGGTCTCTTCCTGTCCACTGACGGAGGCATGGATTGGACGGGGGATGGTTTCTTCGGATCTACTGTTTGGTCGTTCGCCACCAGCGGGACGAATATCTTCCTCGGCACTGACGGTAACGGTGCCTATTTCTCTCCTAATAGTGGCACAAATTGGGTGGACATCAGCGACGGTTTGACCAGTTTTAACGTTTCATCCTTTGTCATCATTGGCGCCAATCTTTTTGCCGGCACTTATGGCGGCGGAGTTTGTCTTTCAACCGATAACGGTTCAAATTGGACGGCAGTTAGTAATGGACTGACTAATCAGAATGTTCGGTGCCTCGCCGCAAACGGCACCAACCTTTTTGCTGGAACTACAGGAGGAGGTGTCTTTCTTTCGACCAACAACGGAACAAGCTGGACAGCAGTCAACCATGGCATAACGGATACCAACATTAATGCGATCATGGTCAGTGGATCGAACATCTTCGCG
>CAZKIJ010000055.1:0-1739 GCA_964552895.1 uncultured Candidatus Saccharibacteria bacterium
TTTAAGCGCATCGCAAGATCTTCATAACCACGATTAATCGAATATATGTTACGCAGTACTGAAATGCCTGGCGCTGCCAACATGCCGAGCAAGATCACGACAGCTGGTCGAAGGGCTGGTGGCGTCACAATTTCGGCTGGTTTCCATTTGGTTGGCCCCTCGATATATAAACGATGCGGGTCGAGCAACTGGACGTTGGCATTCAATCGGGTCAACTCCGTCAGGTAGATGGCTCGATTTTCGTATACCCAGTCGTGAATCATGGTACGGCCCTCGGCAATCGCGGCAATAACTGCAAAGAAGGGGAGGTTGTCGATGTTGAGACCCGGAAAAGGCATGGCATGGATTTTGTCGACAGGGGCGTGGAGGTTACTGACTTCTGTGGTAAGGTCTACTAATCGAGTTTTCCCGTTCAGGGCGAGGTATTCGTCACTTATTTGGTAATGAAAGCCCATATTTTCAAGGAATTTTAATTCGATCTCGAGAAATTCAATGGGAACGCGCTTAATAATAATTGACGATTTGGTGACAATCGCCGCAGCGACGAAGCTCATGGCCTCGATCGGGTCTTCTGCTGGGGCATATTCGACGTCTTTATGAATCTCTTTGACGCCGTGGATAGTAAGCGTCGTTGTGCCAATACCTTCGATCGTCACACCTAGTTTTTCCAGGAAGAAACAAAGATCTTGCACCATGTAATTAGGGCTGGCATTGCGGATGATTGTTACGCCATTATTGAGAGCCGCCGCCATAATGACGTTTTCAGTGACGGTGTCACCGCGTTCCGACAGAACAATGGGTTTAACGGGTTGAATTGGTTGTGACTGAGCGTCATAGTGACCAGTGACAGTATCCACTTTTAGACCAAAAAACTCTAGCCCATTCAAATGGGGTTCAACGGTACGCTCGCCAAGCGTGCAGCCGCCAGCATAGGGTAACTGGAAACTACGGTACTGGTGCAATAACGGGCCAAGGAACATGATGATACTGCGCGTTTTCTTGGCGGCCTCTATGTCCATATCGTCAAGTTTTAACTTGGCGGGTGGGATAAGTTCGAGATCGTTATCGCCAAACCAACGGCTTTTGACACCAATGCTGTTCAGTACCTCAAGGATACGATTGACCTCTTCAATACGAGCGACGTGACGCAAAACGGTCTTACCACGATTTAAAAGCGAGGCACATAGTAGTGCAACGGCAGCATTCTTACTCGTTTTAAGGGTAATTTCGCCAGATAGAGAGTGACCCCCTTCAATACGAAAACTGACCGACCCATTGTGATTTAAATTAACAATTGGGCTTGACAAAACGTCACTGATGCGTGACAACATCTCAAGGCTGATATTTTGCCCACCTTTTTCAATGCGATTTATGGCGCTTTGGCTCGTATTTAAAGCCTGTGCCAGCTGGCTTTGGGTCATGCCACGAGACAGCCTGGTCTCTTGTATAAGGGTTCCGATCTTTGCTTTGTAGGGTGATGATTCCATAAGCACAATTGTATATCATGTATGGTATAAATTCAATAGGGTATAATAAGGGAATATGAGTGACGACGCCATTCCCAGGTTGATTTTTGATGAGGAAAACCGCCAGCGCGATGGGTTAGAGTTAATACCCAGCGAAAATTACGTTAGCCGAGCGGTCTTGCAGGCGCTTGGCAGTGTGCTAACCAACAAGTATTCAGAAGGTTACCCAGGAAAGCGCTATTATGGCGGCCAAGACTACACCGATCAAGTCGA